>JAITVQ010000015.1 GCA_031285745.1 Puniceicoccales bacterium
GGACTTAGTTGATTGTTAATGTTTTAGGAAAGGAATATAAAAGCAGAAAAATGCAGAAATGTGAAGCTAAAAACATGGTTTCTGGCAAATCTTGGCAAATATCCCAGTCTCAATAAGGAAATTCCTGTATCCACTATTGGGATACAAATAATACCACCATAAAAAAATAGACCGCGCGGGTGGCTTTTGCACGCCCTAATTTTAGGGGCAATGCGGGTGTGAATTTCTTGGTCAGAAAACCATCATTCGGGCATGACGGGAGTTCAGGCAACTGCTTGGTTTTAATCTCCTGAATTGGCTCCATGATGGCAAAGCACCTGCCATTTTCATCCTTGGTGAAGATGGAATAGCCGGCTTCTCCTTTTGAGTTATGCGTGTAAGGCTTCCCTCATCGCGAATGCGGAATCTTTCCGGTAATCCGGTGAAAGCACGCAGCGTGCGTATTCGTAAGCCTCGGTGGTGGTTTCCCGCCAAACCCGTCTGCTGGCCTCTCAGTCTGCCTCGGTGGTCTTGAACACGCTGTCCAGTGGAACGACATGGTATTTGATGCCTGCCCGGAAATCGTCGTCTCTCGTTGTTGGGAGGTTGTAACGCATCCTGCGCAGTCAGGGCAAATCACTCCGCCATTCAATGCGGACTTCAACGGTGATCAGATGGTGATGCGGCAAGCCCTCAGCTTGCAAATAGGGCAAAATGCCCAGTTGTTGTCGTGAGCAAATGTGGCCCCCATGATTTCCTTGTGTCAACTCCTGCACAATTCAGGGGCGCGGTTCGCTGGTCTGGCGGCGCAAGCACAAATCCCAGTCTCCCTGCGCGGCAAAAAGGATGCACGGTAAAAACAGGGGGGAAGACGCAGGCAAGAGGCTGTCCGCTCGCCGTTGCAAAAAGGAAATCCGATTATAATATAGAAGATACAACAATCCGCAGGTCATAACAGAGTGTGCCCGATAGCCGCGAAAAAATACGGACGTCAAGGTGGAGCTGCGAAGCAGACTACCTTGACGTCCGTGAATAATCGAAAGGCGGGGCACTCAATAAATATTGGTGGCAGGGTCTCTTTTTAAATATCAGACAGTGGCGTTTTCCACTGAGAGGGGTTCGACATGCTCGATTGATGGAAAAGGGGCCAATACGCGCATGCGTTTTTTATCAACCACTGACGCATGGATAAATTCCCGGGGATGAATCTCCTGTAACTCACCCTTCATGGTTCCGAATTTTTGATTATAGTGACAAAAAGCAAAATCCCCCGGCACGGCAAACACACGAAAGCACCCCTCTTGGATCTCCCATTGCAAATGAATATTGGCATGGGTCACATCCTGCAGCCGGACAAACGACTTGCTTGTTGTGGCACCGTCGATCAGGGTATGTTTTGTCAATCCAGAGATTTCATTCGGACCGGAATCATTCCACCGGCTTTCAAAACGCCATGGCCGGATTTGAATGACAGAGACATTCGGCAACTCCGATTCGACCTGCTGAATGATCCCAGACACAGCCAACCCCGGGGCACAATACAGGTATTCATCCAAATCTAAAAACGCACCCCATCCGAGTTGCTTCCGATGACGCCGGATAAAATCACAATAGGCTTCAACTTGCCCGTGAATGATCACTCCGGTTTCAGGATGTCGTGGCTGCCAGGTGATGATTTCGACCTTCCCTTCAAACGACGCGGCAATTTCTTCAAGCTCTTGACGAATTTGTCCGTCTGTTACATGGGCGGTCAGTTTTCCGTAGGCCTCGCCTCGTTTGCTTTTTTGCTCTTGTTGTAATTTTCCACTGGCAAATGCCGTCAGCGGACGCGTGCTTCCTGTGCTCCCGGTGTTGTCATATATTACAACCCTGCTCGCACCTGCATCAACATGATGCCTGATCCAGTCTTTCAGCCAGTAGTAGGACTCGCGCGGAATTGCCACTGCACACACGCCCCAACTTGCCGGTCTTTTATCAAGCACTTCGCATTTTTCGCCAATTACGTCCCCGGCTTTCCTGTCTTCCCGAATAAAGAAAGCATAGTTATCCGGATCATCACAATCCGGGTATAGGTATTCTGTTCCCCAATCGAACCAATCAAGTGTGATTATCCCCTGCTCGTCCTTCTGCCATAGTCCACGACAGGAGGTTCGGGTTCGGGCAAAAAGACCATTTTCGTAAAATCGCAGCGTGTCATTCCAACAGGCATGATAAACATCCAAGGAAAATACTGGTGGCTGAAGTTTTATGCGTTGGCCCGCAGTCTTTTTGAGTTCTTCGCGGGCAACCTCCTTCGCCGATAAGAAGAATCTTTCATGAATTCTTCTCATCTCATCCGGCTTGCACCAGTGGGAGGACACCTTGTTGTTATTCTCCCGGGGAAACCGCCCATGGCCATATTGCAGCCGGTCTGTATGCGAAACCGCAAGGCCAAGTGAACGGGCCGCCTTGGTGACCGCCACGTCCTCGCACGCTTCCCTTGGACTCATGGCACCGCTGATGGCCGCCAAGCAATTGCTCCGAATTATATAACCTGCGCCCCCGCTGAGAAATTTATTCCCATTATCCCATACGTAGCCGATGACGCTCTTTGTTCCATTGACCAATTCCGGCAATCGTTCCGGCACCAGATAGGTGTCATCATCACATTTTACCAGATACTCGAAATCATATTCCCTGAGGGCATGCGAAAACATTTCTCTGACCTTTTGGGCCAAATGGTCATAATCGTCAGGAACATCAAGCAGCACGACATCATCCTCATTGAGGATAATATCGGATTTCCCCACGAAAAAGAACGCCGCGACATTTGCCGGCAACCGCGTGAGCCATGTGTCCCGGCATGCTTGCCGACGCTCGACGTGTTTTGCGGCGGAACAAATCGCAATTAAGAAACGCTGCTTGGCTGTATTTCCGTTATGAGCCGCATTAATCAACTTTTTGCCAGCAGCGGTATTTTTCAGGGCCAAATGCTCCGATTCCACCTGTTTGCATATCCAAATATGCCCCCAATAATGAAATAATGGCTGTTTGGCTTCGCTCATGGGCAACGCGCCTGATTTCACAGCATTGAAGCCTGCTTGCAGAATCGCACTCAGCGGGAAAACATCCAATGTCTCGTCATACTTGGCACTCCCGTCGATGAATCGCGTAAACCCAAGCGGTCCCGAATATTCAACCGTATTCCCTCGATTATTCCTTCGGGTATACAAATGGGCCAAAAAATCGTTGATTGTCTCATCGTGGGGAGGGGCTCCGATAAATTCGATACAATGATACGCCTCCTTGGGCACCACCACCTTCTCGTAAGGATAATCTAAAAACCTGCTCAAGGCTCCCGGGTGAATAATGCTGATATCCCAATCCACCCACCAGCCTCCAAGGGCATACAGTAACATGAACCGGCACAGGTCGCCATATTGACCGTAATCCTTGCTCCCAGCAATCAATTCAACCCAATCGCTCCGGCTTTCTTTTTCAATCAAACTCCCTATCTTTTCCGGTGTCCATAGGTGGTATTCAAACCCATGCTTTTCCGCGAAGTCTTTCCACTCTCCCAGGCAGCGCCGCTGTAATTCCGGCACTTGGGTCTCATCGGAAACAAATTGATGAATTATCTTCGGAATGGTCTTCCTTTCGGGAAATTTTCTCGAAACCGAACTATCGGACTCTGAGGCCGGTTGGAGTAGCCCCTGCCGGAGCAGCAGGAATTTTCCGTTCGAATAACCATGCTCGGTCCTTTTCAAGGTTTCCTCCGCCCATGCGGACCATTTCAAATGCAGGATGTTCTCCTTGTCCTCATGCCAAATGCCGCTGCAGCCAGACGTTTTCCGCACAAAGAATCCATTGGCGAAAAAGTATACCTCGTCGCTCCAGGCAGGATGTTTTGCCGAATAAACCGCAACCTCGGTTTGCTGATAAAGCTTGTGGATTTCCCGCAGCTTGCCCGGCGAACACCAATGCGCACTGACGGTGTTATTAACTGACAATGGGATTCGCGAACAATCGATGCACAGCCTGTGACTGGCCATGTAGGGCGCATTGAATTTATACAGGGCCAATTCTCCGACTATCAAATCCTCCACTCCCCGTGACGGCAATTTCTCCAGTCCGGCCATCTTCTCGACCAAACCTCGCGAGAGCAGATACCCCGCTCCTCCGCTCGGCGCACCCCGCGTTTGCAGCGAAATGTCCCCGATGAATTCGACAT
>JAITVQ010000177.1 GCA_031285745.1 Puniceicoccales bacterium
ATGGCATGCAGGCGCCAGCTCTCCGTGATCTCGATGATCACCTGCAATCGCCTTGCCACCTTGGGCGCCATCCAGCACACCGCGACCATGGCCACCGCGACTAACCCCAAGCGCAATGCCGCCGTCCAGTCTATCCCCTGCTCAATCAGCGGCCCCATTGCCGAAAATTGCATCACCGCCAGCACTTCCAAGGCAACCATCCAGATCAACATCCGTTGCTTGGAAACAGCGTTGGCATGCGGGTAAATCTCCCAAGCCGAATGGGCCATGCCAACCGAACATGCCGTCAACGCGGTCAGGCAGATCAAAGTGCTTTCCGGTTTTAAGTCCAAATGGATTCCTATCGGGACAATCAGCACTGCATGGGCTGCCACCCAGAGTATTCCCAGTAGAAACGCGCGGATCGTCGCCCGCCAGCCGGGCAGCTCGATCTCCAAGCCAATCAGGAAAAGCAGGAAAATAAACCCGAAGCCTCCTACTTCCCGGAGAAAACCGGCTGCCTCAGGAGCAAGCACCGTGCCGAGCAACAATCCCACCAATACATAACACGGATAAAGCAACGACGTACGGCCCAGCAAACGCAGCAAATCCTGCAGAATGATGACTGCAATCAGGATGACGATGACTGCCTCAAGCAACTTCATACGCCCATCGAATTGAAGAGGCAAACTACTTTGCCAAGCACGAAACGCAATTTCACTTAAACCATTTTTATGAAATTTTGCTGATTATTCTCTTATTGGACACCTTCCCCTACCATACCTAAAGTTATTCTGCCAAATCCACTACCCACTTCCCACTAGCAATGTTGTTGATTGCAACTCCCGCCGCCGCAAAGCCGAAAGCCCCCGAGACAAAAACTGCGGTCCCATAACCCCATTCGCAATTGGGTCGCAAGTCATCCGCATCTTCGATCTTTCCCGGCAGTGTCGCCTCACAACCATCCGGATCCCCCGCACTCAATTCAGGTGACCACACACAGGGGATGCCGAATTTCCGATCTCCCCGGGGAAATCCGTGCACTTGTCGTAGCCGTTTGCGGACAAATTTCAGCAGCCGATCACCTTCGCTTACCGACATATCAGTCACACGCACCGCAGTGCCGTCCCGTTTGCCCGCACAACCGCCACTGGAGACCACAGGAATGTTTCGCGCCCGGCATTCGGTAATGAGATGACATTTGTTCATGAGGCTGTCGATGGCATCAATAACGCAGGAAAATCGTCTTCCCAATATTTCCGCCGCCGCGGTTTGGGTAAAAAACCGCTGGACGGTTTCGATGCGACATGCCGGGTTGATAGCCAGCACCCGCTCCTTCAAGACCTCGGTCTTGGGACGCCCAACCGCACCATCCAAGGCGTGCAATTGGCGGTTGGTATTGGAAATACACACATCGTCCATGTCCACCAAGGTCAGTGCCCCTATTCCCGAACGAGCCAGCGCTTCCGCCGCCCAAGAGCCAACCCCGCCCAGTCCGATCACACAGACATGCGCAGATGCCAATCGGGCCAAACCTTCCCGTCCGTATAGGCGACCGATCCCGGCAAACCGTTCGATATAGCCGCTATCCATGGGCATGGATCAATGGTTGTCTCCTAAATAAGGAGAGGGTATGACAATCTGGCCATCCTTGACGTAGCTTTTAAGGATGCTGGGCGAAAAGCGGAACTTCTCCAACTCAGTCAAGGGAACCCAGGCATAGCCCACCTGCCGGTTATCCTGCCCTCTCCCGGCCCCCAATTTGGACACATCGACAACAGTGCAGTGAAAGACTGCCTCGACCTGATGAAAATCGCGGTGACGATGCGCGTATCCATGGTTGGCGCCGATGTATTCGCGGACATACGCCAGTCCCTCAATGTTGATCTCGATACCCAATTCTTCCCGACACTCCCGGCGCACTGCCGATGCCAAGGTTTCCCCATGCATTTGGCCGCCTCCCGGCAAAACATGGAGATCTCCTTTTTTATCACGCAAGATCACCGTCAGTAACCTCCCGTCGAGCACGATAAGCGCCCGTGCGGCACAACGTATAGGTTGGTTGCCCAAGGAGGCAGGACGCGGAGTGCGTGGATGAAAATGGCGGTGGTGGTGGTCGTTCAAAGGCGAAAAGGATAGTCGAATTTCAAGAACAGGTGACGTTGTCACAGAACAAACACATTCGCGCCAGGAAGACAATAAATGAAATACGAGGCCAGATGAACCTTCCCCAAACAAAAGCCGCCGGTTTAACACCGGCGGCTTGAAGAAAGCATTCTGGAAGAATGGTTACTTTTTGCAGCAGCACTCGCCTTCGCCACCGCTTTTGCATTTTTCCTTTTTGGCCCCGAGAAAAGCCAGTCCCAGCATGACCACACCGAAGACCACCATAATCAGCCCCCACCAGAGGTTGATGTTGATGGACTCCTGGATGGTTTTGGCCTTGCTGCCAGCCTCTCCTCCAAACAGGCCCATTCCCATGAGCAAGATGCCGAGGATTGTGAAGAGAAGTCCGATGGGATTACGAATATCCATGGTAAAAACAGGTTAGAGGGTTACCAGAAGTAGATGTTGAGAGCGATACAGATGATAAGCAGGATGGCCCCGCTGATCTCCGGCTTGGCGTACCAAGGCGCACCGACATCCTCCTGCTTTGGCGTAAGCGAGTAAACAAGGCCCTTGAGTTCTTCGTCGGTCTTGGTGCGCTTGGTAACGAGGGACACGAAGAAGATCACCAAGGCAGCACTGCCAAAGGAGCAGATCGCCAGCCAGAAGTTCTGGGTCATCGCACTCTGGAAGGCATGGAATGTATTGGCAGGATCCCGGACCAGCCATGCCGTACCGTCGACGCCCACAGTGGTAAGCGCGTAAAAGGCAGCGGAAACACAGGTCCCGATAAAGACCCCCAAGAAGGCACCATGCCCTGTGGAGCGTTTCCAGAACATACCAAATAGGAACGCCGCAAAGATAGGCGCATTGACAAAGCCAAAGACCAATTGCAGCAAGTCCATGATGTTGTCGAACTGCCGGGCGACGTAGGCAAACCCGATGCTCAGGACAATACAGACGATTGTCGCGACACGCCCCATCCACATGTAGTGGGAGTCGGATTTGTTTTTCGCAAAGTAACTTTGATAAATGTCGTATGTCCAAACGGTGTTGAACGCAGTCACATTACCGGCCATGCCCGACATGAAGGAGGCGAGAAGAGCCGTAAGCGCAAGGCCCAGAAGCCCGGTTGGACAATAGCGGGCCAACATGGAGGTAATCACATCGTTGTAATCCCGTTCTCCCGACTGTTTCAGGGTTTCCAATGCCGTGTTGCTGGAAATAGCCCCTGCGCGAAGTTTCTCCGTAACATTGCCGACCAGCACGGCATTGAAAGCCTGCTTTTCCTTGGTACCGGTAAGAACCGCCTTTACCGCCGCGTTATTATCCGGAGCGGACTTGATGGCAGTTTCAATACTAGGCCAGGCTTCGGCGGTAATCGCCACTTCTTTGCGCAAAATCTGATAACCCGAGTCCTTATTGGTTGCTTCAAGGGCAATGGCAATGAGTCCGGGGACAATCACAAGCAATGGGAAGACCATCTTGGGGATTGTCGCGATGATCGGGGTATTCCGGGCGGCGCGCATGGAGTTCGCAGCCATGGCTCGCTGGACAACCAGAAAGTTCGTGCACCAGTATCCGAATGCGAGCACAAAGCCGAGGCCAAAGACCATCCCCATCCAGTTTACGCCCATCGAATTCGCGCTGGCATCACCGAGATTGCTCCAAACGCTGGTCCAGGCGTTTTCGCCAAGATTCTTTTCGGCAAGGCCCATTGCCTGGCTGTTGGTTCCGACCAGATGAAGTTTTTCAGTGAGCCCCTGCCATCCGCCAACTTCTTTCAGTCCCAAGAAGACCACCGGGGCAAACCCAAAGACAATCAGGAAGAACTGCAGAACCTCGGTGTAAATGGCCGAGGTAAGGCCACCCTTAAAGATGTACGCCATCACAACAACCGAGCAGATGATCAGGCTCAAGTCATAGTTCCAGCCCAACAACACGTGCAGCAGGTTGGCCAAGGCGTGCATCGAAATCCCGGAACTGAGAATCGTCATCACCGCAAAAGACACCGAATTCAAACCGCGGGTCTTTTCGTCATAACGCATCTTCAGATATTCCGGCGCCGAGCGAGCCTTGGAGCCATAATAGAAAGGCATCATGAAGATCGCCAAAAAGATCATCGCCAGAATTGCCCCGATCCAATAGAAGTGCGTGGTCAGCATCCCGTATTTGGCCCCGCTGGCCGCCATGCCCATAACCTCAAGGGCGCCAAGATTGGCGGAGATAAAGGCCAGCCCGGTAACCCAAGCAGGGATGGAACGTCCCGAAATCAAAAAGTCCTCGGAATTTTTCATATGCCGTTTCAAGGCAAATCCAATCCCAAGTACGAAGACCACATAGATTACCATGATGAGGTAATCCAATATATGTAGGTCTATTTTAGACGCAGCAGCGAGTAGATGCATGACGGTTTAAAGCAGGGGGTTTTTGAAAAAACGAAGAATGTAAATTGCCTGAAAAAAGGGCGGCTGGTCAAGCAGGCATTTACCCGCTGCCACCCTTTTAACTCTGGAATTACATGTTTTAACCCAAAAATTTTTTGCGAGCCCCGCTTCTTTTATAGTTAAAACTTCATTTTAGAAACATCCCAGGATTGTCGTGCACCAGCGGAAAAGAGAAAAAAACAGATCCGACCCATTGTGACCTTCCCATTGTGCTCTTGGTACCCTCGCTTCAACTCTTGGGCAGCGGAAAGGGTTAAATATCACTCTTAGTCACCTATCTGGACGCGTCCCTTGCGCCCTAATAAGTACACGCACCAAGCAGAACAAAAAGCCTTCCATTTCTAAAAGGCTTTATGAAGTAATCCTATTTGCGTCGTCTTATCGCCAAGAGTCCAATCAAACCAACCCCGGCAATCAAAGCGTAGGTGGAAGGCTCAGGAATTGCCCGAAGTTGAAGTGCACTTATTCCGGGCCAGTTTGCGTCTGTTGATGAAAGCTGAAGAGTCTCATCTGTTTGAGTCGCGGTAAACTCAATAGTGGCCCAAGTTCCAATACCTCCATTATTACGGCTTACGGTAATGTTATTTGCATCGGAGTTAAGCAAAGACAGCGTTGTTTCCCGGCCTGCCGACCCACTTCTACTATCATTTACCCAAACTTGGAGAAAGTATGACTGGTCTACAATCAAGTTGGTTAATGTAACGGTGGGTGTCTTGTCATAGTTAGTTGTAGAAAACCCATCTCCAACCAATGTTTGGTATTCTGAACTAAGCGCATTAAATGCTGCTATGCCGCCACCACCTGTATAGTCACCACCTGTGTTCTGAAGTGTTGCCCAAGATATGTATCCTGAACTGCCATTATAAGTAGTGCTGTTTATTTGGACGAACTCTACGCCATTTACGGTAGTATTTCCCGATAACTTTCCTCCAAATCTGTATGCATATTCCAACGTGCCCTGAGTAAGGATGTCAGAGTTTCCACTGGCACCTATACTACCCGATGCCCAATTTGTAGTAATCGTAGCCCCAAACGAAATGCTTGGAATTGAGGCCAAGACGAAAACTGTAGTCATGTCTCTGACGGAAGAAGCAAAATTGAGTAAGGATTTTTTCATTGGAGTAATATGATACTAAGGTGGGACGATACCTGTTTTGATTATAGGCAGAAAGTATTTTAATGAATTGCGCGGCCAAAATGCGATTAACCGTTAATTTTGAATTGCTGCCTGCTTGAAGGGTAAAGGGAGATACCATTGCACAGGACTTGAGGCAGATATGGCATTGTCCATCAACATGGACATTGGCCGGTTTGGCAGACCCATCCCTGTCGATTATCAAGATATCCCCACAACTCGGTTAATTGAAAATGCGATGAGAATGATTGCTTCACAACAATTGGCGAGTCCCCATTGTCGCTTGTATCATTGAGTCATGTCGGACGATTTCTCTTTTGCGGCTGTTCATGATGGGACCATTCCGGGCGCAGACCTAAAATCTTTGTTACATGACGATGCCATTCCGTTTGATTTCCTATTTGCTTCGGCTCATGACACGACCATTCCGTTGGCAGGAACTAAATGTTAGTTGGATGATGAGACCAAATCACTTGATTTCCTGTTTGCTTCGGCTGAGGAAAACGAGAAATCAAACGGAAAGTCATTTGCTTCTATTCATGATCGGGACTCGGCAAAGGATTTTGCCAAATGATACTCTTCATGATGGCGTCATGTCGTTCGCAGAAACCCATGGTGATGACGACAATGAGGACTCATCATCCTGCTTTCATGCCTCTTGCCTCAATTTCACCAGGCTTCCCCGATGGGTAGTTCGGTTTCCGAAACAAAACTGATAATACAGCAAACATTGAGCACCCGGGAAGTTCTCTGAAAAGACCACACCTCCTTTGCTGTCTATAATATTTCGATCAACACATCCATGGCTTGGAAGTGGCGGCACACCGTCCCTACCGATTATCAAGACAACCTGACTATGTTGACTAAAAACGCTGCAAGGCATGAAGGACGATACCCCAGCAAACGGAAAAGGAGTAGTTCAACTTCGCCAAGATTAGACCTCTTGTATCTCCGAAAAATGTAAAATTCGGAGAAGAAAAGAGACCTTTATTGCGGAGATATTCCGCGGTAGAAACAGAAGCTTCTCGGGTTCACCCGAGAAGCTTCGCCGGAGCGCGCGGGCAACAGGCCTGTTGCCCGCGCGGCGGTGCCGGCAGCCCGATAGACCTCAGAGGCTTTGACCTCGTTCCGAAGTCCGCGGCCCGGCATCGCTCCGGTTTAACTCGTATCAATACAAGAGCCCTTTCGAGCTCGCATCACAAGAAAGAGTAAACCATGTCCGTTCCAGACAGCACATACATCGGCATCGATGTCGCAAAACTTAAATTCGACTTCTTCGTCTCGCGTGAGCAACGCGGCGTTTTTTCAAACGACCCCGCCGGCATTGTCGACTTTGTTAAATTCTGCAAAACGTTTGACGCTCCGTGCGTCGTTGCCGAAGCAACCGGCGGCTATGAAAAAGCCGTTCTTAACGCGCTTTTCGCAGCAGGCATCATGTGCTTTCAGATTAATCCGAAAAAAGTAAAAGCCTTCGCTCAATCCGAAGGCATTAACGCGAAAACAGACCCGATCGACGCCAAGCTCCTGCGTGATTTTGCGCTGAGCAAATGCTCAAATCCGGAGAGTTGCAGAAAACTCCTTCCTTACAAAAAACCGGATCCCGCCGTGCAAAAATTACGTTCTTTGTGCGAAGTGCGCACCGGCCTTAAAACCATGCAGGCACACGTTGCGGCGCAATCGGAGATTCCCGACGCCTTCAAAAAATCTTACCTTAAACGGCAAAAAGCCTTCGTGGAAAAGGAACTCGCCAAAGTCGAAAAAGACATCGCCGGCCATATCGGCGAAAACGAATCGTTGCGCCTGAAAAACGAGCGCATGCAAACGGTAAAGGGAGTCGGCGTCACTCTCTCGGCGACCTTATTGGCCTATGCTCCGGAACTCGGAAGCATTGAAAACAAGGTGCTTTGCGGGCTGATCGGAGTAGCCCCGTACGCCAAAGACAGCGGAGCCAAAGAAGGCAAAAGACGCCCGAGGCGAGGCCGGCAGCAAATCAAAAAAGTGCTCTACATGGCCGCCGTGAGCGCCTCACAACACAATCCGATCTTAAAGGCCTTCAGCCAACGTCTGCGCGACCGAGGAAAACCGAGCATGGTAACACTCGTAGCCGTCATGCGAAAACTGCTTTGTCTGTTGAACAATCTTATCGCCAACCCCGACTTTTCCCTTGCGTAAAAAATCATCAATACTTCGGA
>JAITVQ010000178.1 GCA_031285745.1 Puniceicoccales bacterium
TTCCTAAGTATCTGTGATGGTATCTGCGGCTTCTTCGTCCTTAAATAAACTCTGTTTTTCAGTGTTTATCTTATGCTTGAAAGGACAGCCCGACCTAATGGATTATTTCAATGCCTGTATGCGTCGGGCGACTTCCTCGGCATTGGCCCGGCTGTTGAAAGCCGAGATGCGGAAATAGCCTTCACCTGCACTGCCAAAACCACTGCCGGGAGTGATAACGACATTGGCTTCCGTGAGCATCTTGTCGAACATCTGCCAGCTTGAGAGCCCTTGAGGTGTTTTGACCCAGATGTAGGGAGCATTTTCTCCGCCAAAAACCTTGAGCCCTGCCTTGCGGGCACCTTCGCAGAGAATCTTGGCGTTGCCCATGTAGTGAGCCACCAGTGCGGCCACCTGCTCCTTGCCTTGATGGGAGTAGAGCGCCTCGGCGGCTCGCTGAACGATATAGCTGACTCCATTGAATTTGGTGCTCATGCGGCGGGCCCAGAGTCCGTGCAAAGGGGCTGTTTTTCCGTCGGGCGTCTTGGCTTGGAGTTCCTTGGGAACAACAATGAAAGCGCAGCGGACACCGGTGAAGCCACCGCTCTTGGAGAAGCTGCGAAATTCAATGGCACAACGGCGGGCACCGGGAATCTCGTAAATTGAGCGAGGAATTTCCTTGTTCTGGATGTAAGCTTCGTAAGCGGCATCGAAGAGCAGCAAAGTGTCGTTGGCCAGCGCGTAATCGACCCACGCCTTGAGCTGTTTGCGTGTAGCTACTGCTCCGGTGGGATTATTTGGAAAGCAGAGGTAAACGACATCGAGTTTTTCCTTGGGCGGATCAGGGACGAAACCATTCTCGGCATTGCCCGGGAGATAGTGCAATCCTGCATAGGCTCCGATGTCATTGGCAGTGCCGGTATGTCCGGCCATCACATTTGTATCAACATAGACCGGATAAACAGGGTCGGGGATCCCGATGCGGTTCTGGTGTCCAAGTATGTCCAGAATATTGCCGCAATCGCATTTGGAACCATCCGAAACAAAGATTTCGTCGGCATCTACTTCCACATCATGCGCCCGAAAATCATTGTCGGCAATGGCCTGGCGGAGAAACAGGTAACCTTGTTCCGGCCCATATCCGCGGAAGGTATCCCGGCTGGCCATCTCATCAACCGCCTTGTGCATGGCATCGACCACGGCGGGGGGCAACGCTTCGGTGACATCTCCGATGCCACACCGGATCAAACGTGCCTTGCCTTCGGGATCCTTTTCACAAAACGCATTTACGCGACGGGCAATTTCAGGAAATAGATATCCTGCTTTGAGTTTAAGGTAGTTCTCGTTCAGGTAGGCCATGTCCGGAGCAAGAAACAACTTATGATTGGAAAATCAAAAAGTAATTTAGATTTCACTTTGTTCATGATCGAAAACAACAAGTTGTTTTATCAGGAAAAAATACCGTCGACCAAACAGGTCGGCGGTATATATGTAAGGTTTCTTTTGCAAAATTTAGTAATCATCGAGATGTCCACATTTCCCATTCTCCCATGCATTGGAAAACATGAATTGCCATTAATTCGGATGCTTTAGCTGCATCTCTTTCCAGTATTGCAGCATGGATAGCCTCATGTTCGACAAGGAAAGACAACTGCCTTTCCGGATCCTCGGTCGCCTTCATCGAATATTTCAATATCAAGGGATGCAGTGCGTGATGAATCTCGACGACAATAGAGTTGGAATATGCTTTTATTAACTGGTAGTGAAAGTCCACATCTGCGTAAGCCATGGCTTTGGCATCTTTTTTTCGATAAGCCTCCCGCATGGCTTCCAAGGTTTTTTCCAGTCCTTCCATGGGACAATGGGACTCCCGTTCCGCCAGTTTTCGCACACCTCTTATTTCCAATACGGCGCATGCCTCAATCAGATCGGCTATGGTACTAAAATGTGAAATTTCCGCCAGATGATGAATACCTTTTTGCAGACGGTTGAGAACGGTTTTGGCATAGTTCTCATCTGGAGTTCCGCATAACATCCCTTTGGCGATATGGCTGGTGGTTGAAGTCAGGTCCTGCGAGTTAACATCATCGTTCACATTGGTAAACCGGATTACCGGAACATTGCGGTTGGTTGCGTTTTGTTCGGTTATGTGCTCTTCAAGCCTCTCAATAGCTTCATCTTTTGAATTTGCGCCTGTGTAATATTTAAGGACACCATTATTCGAAGAAATAAAAAAAAGACGTTTTCCTGATGGATACTTATATAGGAGATACTCCTTTCCATCATTTTTTGAGATATATTTCTCGGTTTGGATAGGCATAAAAGAAGCGGATTTCATTTGGTGAACGGCAGAAGACATTTTGAAAAATGTCTACGATTGATGATTGTTTACATGGATCTATGTGTGTGACTCGTTGTGACTGGTTAAATCACTAGTGGGATCTTTTATATAATGAATTTTTCACGAGAGCAATTTAGAGCGAACGAAATATTACTTTTTCCCATCTAGCCCACATCGAGATTAAAACAATTCGTCTCAAACTTTCTTATGTAGAAGGTTCTGGGGCTAATATGAATACCACCGCCAAGACCTGTGATTCTTAATTTAATTGAATTATTACCCTTCTGTTATCCGCAAACACTCCCTTTGATATCGAAATTTGCTTAGAATTGCCCTCTCGAACACATGGATTTTTTCTAGAATAGATTATTTAGGGGAAGTAGCCATGTACAAAGAGATTCTTACCCTAATTATTTAAATTCAATAATTTTAAGAATCTGTTTTTCTCTGAATTTTAGACGAATTGTAAGCAACCACGAAGATAAAAAGCACATTATCTCTTGTTGTCATACAGGGAAACAAGGACAATTAAGATGAAATCATGTCACTAAAGAAGGTTTCCTTGGTTTTTTTAGCAGCCATCGCAGCTCCTGCGCTATGGGCTGATATATCTTGGGATTTTTCCTCGGGGCAAGGTTCCCAAGGTTGGACGGCCAAGGATTTGACTTGGTCAAGCAGTGGCGGTTGGGGCGATGAAGTGACCTTGACGGCTTCGGGGTGGCAAAATTCAACCAATGGCTCGACCAGCATTGAAAACGGTAGATTGGGCTCTACGGGGTATTATGCGCAAGCGCCCATAAGTGGGGATTTATCTACTTATATTGGAGGAACGCTATCTTTGACGCTGACGGATGTAGATGTAAACAGCGGATCATTTCCTGTTTTTGGCCCCAATGGCGGTGCATATACCACAGATGGAGAGTCCACTTTCCCGCATGTTACAAATTGTTTTCCATATGTGTTCATGTCGGGTCAGGTAAATGGGGAATGGGTTTTGGTGGGGCATCATGTGCAATTTTCCAGTGAGACACGAACCTACAGCATTTCGCTGGATAATAATGATTGGGTTCCCTTTGACATAAAGGTTATTTCTTCAGGCCTGCCAGGTGGAAACACAAATATTTCCATTTCGACAGCAGGGGTGCTTTCCGGGGAAGTATTCGCCGAGTTGATGACCAACAGCGACGGAATTTTTGTCAGAACCGAATCAAATTCCTCTGGGTCAGTTGGAGGCAGTGATCCTGTTCCGGTGACGGGCATAGATTCAATGGCTCTGATCGCCATTCCTGAGCCGTCTTCCTATGCGATGGCTGGTATCTTGGGCTCGATTGGTCTTCTCATTGCAGCGAGGTGCAGGAAAAACCGTTAGGCATACCTTGATGGGAATATATTCATCGGCTCCTGTTCGAGTTCCTGCTCAATGAGGTGATTGTTTTGCATATCTACCAGAAACGCATGTTTTCCTGATGGGTATCTATAGAGTAAATATTTTTCTCCTGATTCCGAGGTGAGAATTTCCGATTTGAGCGGAGCAAGGAATGAATTGTCCATTACTTAAGGATATACTAATTATGACCTCAACGGAATGACTGTTTTATTACCACCATGTTAACCCCCATTTAATATAAACAAGAAAGCCACCCGGAGTGGGCGGCTTTCTTGTTCGCATAGGAATGCAATGACTATGCGCGACCGAGGTAGGATTTATCTTCGGTGCTGATGCGGATGATTTCACCTTCTTTGATGAAAAGCGGCACGTTGACGATAAGCCCTGTTTCAACAGTGACAGGCTTGAGCACATTGCCCGAAGTGTCCCCCTTGACGGCGGGAGGTGCTTCCACGACCTTCATGTCCACTGCGGCAGGCAGGTTGACCGTGATGGGCTTTCCATCGACAAACATAATGTCGTAATTCTGCCCGGGAACGAGAAATCCAACGCTGTCCTCAATGGATGCGCGAGGAACATAGGTTTCCTCAAAGGTGGTTGGGTTCATGAAAACAAAATTGCCGTCAGCCTCGTAGCTGAGTTCGAGCTTTTGCAGGCTGTTTTCCAGTGTTTCAAAAGAAGCCCCGACATTGGTGCGAACAGGGATAACCCGTCCCGAGCTGAGAGACCGCAATTCCATCTGGCAATAGGAGGCGTTGTTGGGAGGCGTACGGATGGTGCACTCCAGCACGAGGCACAGATCGCCGTTGTACCGGATGACATTTTTCTTACGGATGTTGTTGACGGGCGTGTTGGCCATAGGCTGCGGAGGGGTAGGAAAAAGTAGCCGTGCGTCAAGACGGACCTTGGAAAATTGGTGGAGATATCATTTCCGGCTTTCATCCGGCTGTGTCACCGAGCAAACTGTGGGCATGAGCAAGCAGACCGTTTCCAACGACAATTCCGTGATGGCTTTTGCCACGGCGCATCTGGATGAGGCAGGGCAGGGGATCGTGCTCGTGGCGCGTTCCGCTGGAAAAACCCAAGTGAATGTTGTGACATTTTTTGTCGATGTGCATTGCCTGGGGATTCGCCGGGTGACACAAGCCACTTTGCCGGTGGCCGCTTTGCTCAATAAGTTGCTGCCCGCACTGCATGTCGAGTATGCCACGGAGCCCGTCGCAGTGGAAATTGCCCGGGGCATCGTGGAAGGGGCTGCGACTTATGCCAAAAAATTGGGATTCACCGCAGCAGGAACATTGGCCGAAAGCATGGAAATTTTTGATGGCATAACGGCCAAGACCCCTCCGTTCGCCTTCGGCAAGGAAGGAATGCCTTTTTATACCCAACAACCGGGCGACGATGAAGATTTTGTGGAAGAAACCCTGGCCCAACTCCGCAAAAAATGTGGAGAGAAGGGTTTTGGCTACGAATTGAATGATCTCGGCGAGGATTGGCTCGACGGCGAAGATAAAGACGAGGCAATGGACGAGGAATAGTCCTGTTTATATTTCATTCCAACTATATATTTAAACTCAATTTAGACTCTCCCAAAACATGGCGTAAAAACCATGTTTGTTGCGGAACTCGTTGATAAAATTTCGAAACCTGCGAAAAAATTGTGGGTTTAGGTCCCTAGAAATAAAATTTCTGGTACCATTTCCATCGTGAATGCTCCTAGAATCTTTATTTCTCGAGCCATTCACACTGAAGATCACTCCAGAAAATAAAATTCCAGGCCCATCTGCGGTGAAGATCATCCCAGAAGTAAAACTTCTGGGGCCATCCACGGTTGAAATCACTCTGGAAGTAAAACTTCTAGGGCCATCTTCACCGGAGATCACCCTGGAAGTTTTACTTCTGGAGGCATTTCTTGCGTAAGTTGCTGATTTTTCGCAGAAGAAGAGTAAAATACAAAAATAGCCGGCAAAGGCATGTAGTGAAATTTTAATATTTAGATAAATTACCCATAAACTTGTTCGATAAAAAGCAAAAGAGATGGGGAAATTTGTGTTTAATTAGGGAATATTTTCAAAAGAGAACATTCTCTAGGCGGAAAAATGGAAAGATAATTACATTACGTTTTATGCCAAACTAGTCATACTCCTTGTTCTGCAACCTTCGAAACACCACGGCTAATTTGGGCTGATTCCATTAATGGAACATTATTTTTTAAATTTTGTTCACCTGCTCATGCCTTTCACCAGATCACTCTTCGTGTTTGCCAGCATTCTAGGCATGACAAATTTGGCTCCTGCCGAGACAACACATCCGGCCATGGGCGCCGATGAAGCCGCCTCGGAAGCCAAGTCAAAAATCATCGATGGAGTATCCTCCTCTGACCTCAGACTTTCTGACGCGCAGATGTCTTGGTGGAGAGACGCCAAGTTTGGATTGTTTATGCATTGGGGCCTGTATGCTATTCCGGCCAAGGGTGAATGGTGGCAGCATAGTGCCAAGATACCCAACGAAGAATACGCCAAACTGGCAGACCAATTTAATCCAAAGCATTTTGACGCCAATGCCTGGGCTAATGCCGCGAAGGAGGCAGGCATGAAATATGTGGTGCTGACCGCACGCCATCACGACGGATTCGCACTCTGGGATAGTTCAGCCAGCTATGGCGACTTCACTTCTGTCAAAACAGCC
>JAITVQ010000236.1 GCA_031285745.1 Puniceicoccales bacterium
CCGTCGTTGATGCTGACCAGTCTGCGACGCTGTTGCCCGAGACGGGGAATGCACGCGATCAGTGCCTGCGTGTAGGGGTGCTGCGGGGATGCAAGGATGTCCTTGGTTATCCCGCGTTCCACGATCTCTCCCCGGAACATAACCGCGACTTCATCGGCAAAATGAGCCACGACTCCAAAGTTATGCGTGATGAGCATGATGGCCATGTCGTGCTTTTGCCGGAGAGAAGCCAACAGTTCCATGATCTGCTTTTGGATGGTTACATCAAGGGCGGTGGTTGGCTCGTCGGCGATGAGTAACCGAGGTTTGCAGGCCAGCGCCATGGCGATCATGACCCGTTGTTGCATGCCTCCGGAGAGTTCATGCGGATAGGCGTCCACGCGGGCAGATGCCTCCCGGATGCCGACTTCTTCCAAGGCGTTTATTATATGGTCCCGGATATTTTTGACCGAGGGGATATGTTGGCGGATGGCTTCGGCAATTTGAAATCCAACTGTATAGGATGGGTTCAGCGAAGTGCCGGGCTCTTGGAAAATATAAGCAATTTCTTTGCCCCGGATTTGCCGGAGTTCCTTTGCCGATAGCTCTAGGATATTGCGTCCTTGGTATTCAATAAGGCCGGTGATTTTGCAAGACGGGGGCGGGGGGAGTAGGCGAGTCAATGAAAGTGCCGATACTGATTTCCCGCTACCCGATTCGCCCACTACCGCCAGGATTTTTCCTGCTTGGATGGAAAATGAGATGCCCTTGACCACTTCCGTCTCACGGTTTCCCGATTGAAAACGAATGTGCAAATCTTGGACATTGAGCAGCGGCGGCGAACCCATGGCGCGAAGAAAACCAGCCCTTCCTCTGCTTTCAATGCTCAACTCCGAGTTTCTGCCATATTTGTCTGCTCCAGATCCGTTTTAGGATATTCGAAAAAATGTATCTGATCCGGAAATGTGAAGAAGTCTATTTCACACAAGACGCTATGCCGTTGGACACAAGGATTTCAGCTTTACCAAATATTCATCGGGAAATTCTATAGATAGGCATATGAGACTCCTGACCATCCTCGTTGCTATCCTGTTGCTACCCCTTGCCCTCGTTGCCCAAGACTATCGTGTTTTTTACATTGATGCGAGCCAACCGCCTGTCCTCCCGGTCTTGTCGGAAGATCTCCCCCAACGCTATAATTTTCCCGACAGTTCTGTTGCTGCTGATGTAACTTTGCGAGATGTGTTTTTTGCCAATCCTGTCAGGCTGACACTGACTAATTTAATACCCCACGCAAAATATAAACTGCGCATGTCATTTCTCTCGGAGCAGCCCCGGACTCAAAGCATCAAGGTTGGTTCCACGGTTCTGGAAAAAGATCTCGTTCTTCCGCAAGGGAAGATTCTCGAAAAAGAATGGACCATTCCGGTTGCGGCATATTCGGGCGAAAACCTGCCGATTGTCTTGGAGGTAATCAAAGGACCCAATGCGGTCGTCCAAAAGGTCGAGGTTTTTTCGGATAATCCGCAAAAACTTGAATTAAAATCCACTCATGATCGATTGGCGATAGAGGCGGTTTCCATCCTGCCCCCTCGTATTTCCCCTCGCCCCGTGACGGTGGCAGGAGTGGCTAACCCCATGCTGTCCCTGAATGGGACTTGGCGTTTTTCCCCGGAGGGCAACGCCGGGCCGGAGTCCCAACCGATCAAGGTGCCCGGTGAGTGGGCGACCCAAGGTTTTGCCGTTCCCAAGGGTGAGTTTGCCGAATACTATCACACTTTCGACGTTCCTTCTGATTGGTCCGGGAAAAACATACGGTTGCGTTTCGACTCCGTGCACGCGGTTTGCAAAGTGTTCATCAACGCTGTGGAAATCGGCGGGCATGAGGGCGGCTTTGTCCCTTTTGAATTGGACGCGACCAAGGGTATCAAACCAGGAGTGCAAAATGTCATTCGTGTAAAGGTGCAGTGTGAATCCAATCCGGATGATGTGGCGTGTCTCTCCAAGTATGCAGCGCATCAGGTCGGAGGAATCCTGCGCAAAGTGACCTTGTTTGCCCTGCCTCGGACCAATCTTGCCGGCCAAATCTGGACGGTGTCTTTTGATGAGAATTTCAAGGATGTTGTGCTGACGGTCAACAATGCTATTCAGGTAAAAAAAGGAGACGGGCTTATTTATCTTGATTATGAACTCGTGGATGCATCAGGGGCAGTGGTTTCTCGTTTCAATACGAAGGAAAATTACGGTATAATCAATTCGAGTCAGACTGCTGATTTTCAAACGCTTCAGACTGAATTCAGTTGGAACATTGCATCTCCTCTGCATTGGACTTCCGAGACGCCGAATCTGTACACACTAAAAACGACACTGTCCGTCAATGGAGTTGCCGTGCAGACAATCCATCAACGAATAGGTTTCCGCCAGATCGAGGTGAAAGGAAATATTCTCCTGATCAACGGCAAGCCGGTGAAGCTTTTTGGCGTCAACCGCCACGAGGTTTATCCTCTGGGCGGGCGCAGCATCACTCCCGAACTTTGCCGACGGGATGTTGAGTTGTTTCGCGACGGGAACTGTAATCTCATTCGCACTTCCCATTATCCGCCTTCGGAGGAGTTGCTCGATTATTGCGACGAAATGGGCATGTTTGTGGATGCCGAGGCTGCCCTTTGCTGGGTAGGTCGCTATGACGGAGTTTCCAGCGACTGGAATCAGGCAGATCCCCAAAAAATTCCTTATTTGCTTCGGCCCAGCCTCGATAATGTCACTGCATATCGCGGACACCCGAGTGTCATCATGTGGTCGCTCGCGAATGAGTCCAATTGGACTCCCATGTTTGCCCGGGTTAATCGTATCATCCAGGCTTTGGACCCCAGCCGTCCAACCATATTTCACGATAATACGGGAGCATCAAACGAAGCTGATATTGCCGTGATGCACTATCCCGGTCCCAATAATTCCCAGAACTGGAGCCAGCGGCACAATCCGCTTTTCTTTGGGGAATTCGTCCACATCCAATGCTATAATCGGCACGAACTGGTCACCGACCCGTTTGTACGGGTGGACTGGGCGCGACCCACGGCCAGAATGATCGACCTGATCTGGGAGCAACCCGGTTGCCTAGGGGGTGCCATCTGGTGCGGTATTGATGACGTTTTCCATCTTCCCGGCAATGAACTGCGCGGTTATGGGCACTGGGGCGTAATCGATGCCTGGAGGCGAAAGAAGCCGGAATGGTTTGGTATGAAAAAGGCGTTTACTCCGGTAAGAATCTGCGACGCTGCGAAAGCCCGCAAAGTTGAGAATGGTGTTGTTAAGCTGGAGATTCAAAACCGTTTTAATTATACCAACCTCAAGGATGTAAAGATTGTCTGGCAGTGCGAAGGCCGGAGCGGGGTAATAGCTGCCGACATTGCTCCCCATGCCAAGGGTGAGTTGGTTATTCCGGTTGGTTCGGTGGGCGACAATGCCAAGCTGGAAATCTCGGCTACCGATCTGCGCGGGGTCATCTGTGAAAACGAAATTATTTCCCTGAATGAAACGCCGACTGGATTTGCCCAACCTTCCGTAGATGCCAGTGCCAAATATGTCGAATCTCAAGACGGCTTTGCATGGCAGGATAAAGCTGCCAAAACCAAATTAACTCTGGATAAAAAGACCGGAAGTATCCGTGGAACTGTCGGTGGCACAGAGCTTGTCAATGGACCGATAGAGTTGATGGTGCTTCCACTCAATGGTGCTGATGGAAGCACCACAAGGAAGCTCGTTAACGTCATTGCCCCGTTTACCGACGTATGCAAAAACCGTGTGCCCGGCAGGGTTGCACCATCTTCGGACAATCCCCATGCAGTCACTATCGAGGATACCTACGATGAGGCCGAAGGCTCAATTACCTTGGAGCCTGTTACTGCCAATACTGTGCGCGTGTCTTATCAATACACCCTGCGCAAGGAGATTAACCCGCGTCAGTGGGGGTTGGTTTTCACCCTGCCGCGAGAACTGGATACTCTGATCTGGAATTCGAGAGGACTTTGGACCAATGGCCCTGCCGATGATATCGGACGTCCTTCCGGCATGGCCAAGGCCAACCCAAGGCAGAGCGACGAAGTGGAAGAACTCTACAAGGATATGTCGGAGTTGCCCTGGTATCAGGATAGCAATAAACTTGGAACCAATGACTTTCGTTCGACCAAGGCTCACATCTATACCGCCACCCTATCGACTAATCCCGAGGGCACGCATGCATTCACCGTAAAATCGGACGGTTCTGCCTGTACCCGTACATGGGTTGACGGTAATAACGTCAAGCTACTGGTCACTGGATTTAACACGGGTGGGGCCGATAGATTTTTCAATTCACATTATGGGGCTGAGCGTCGCCCCTTGAAAAAAGGCGATTCCATCCAAGGAACCTTCGAGATTCAACT
>JAITVQ010000025.1 GCA_031285745.1 Puniceicoccales bacterium
GGAACGGTACTTTCGGAGCCGTACGATCGGGTGAAAACTTTGTGGTTGGTACTTTCTACTGCGTACAATTCCATGATCTACTTTGTGGTTGGTGGTTCCGACAGTGTGCAAGAACCTGCATCCATCTCCATTAAGATAAAACTTCCAACTTTGCCCCCCCTACCCTGACGTTGGCGGAAATAGACAGGGATTCCTATCATTTCTTCTTTCTGCGAAGAATAAGTATTATGGCAAAAATTGGAACTATTACTGCAATATAAACAGGAATCCATCCGCTGCCTGTATCTGAGTCCGCGAGAACAACTAAAAGTTTTAGCATAAACGGTCCCTTCTTGTTTATGGCTATTTATTCAACCAAGCAGGTCAGGTCAAACCTAGTTATTTTGCAGGTTATTCGGGTTTTTGGCACATCAATTGAGGATCACCGCCTGCAACGCAGCATGGATATCTCTATTTTCGGATAAGCTTTCGATGACATTCAGGGATATTTTGATTTTAACCTTTCCAATTTCGGTTTCCCGATTCCTCTTCCCGGCATGCCACGTCTTGTTTTCTTTGATTGTGACTCCACGCTCAGTGCCATCGAGGGGATTGACGAACTGGCCCGTTTCCGGGGAGAGACAGTTTTAAAGGAAGTGGAGGCGATGACACGCGCGTCCATGGAGGGCGGAATTCCATTGGAGGAGATTTTTGCCAAACGGCTTGAGATGATTCGCCCAACCCGGCAGGAGGTGGAGGAAGTCGGGCAGCTTTATATCCAGCATGTTGAGCCGGAGGCAGCCGTTACCATTGCCCGGCTTAGGGCGCATGGCTGGACGCCGATTATTGTGAGCGGCGGCTTTCGACAGGCGATTTTACCGCTGGCAGCGTACCTGGGCATCGAGCGCGTGGAGGCGGTGGATGTGTTTTTTAATGCCGATGGAAGTTACCGGGATTTTGGACGCGATTGCCCGACAGCCCGGGCCTACGGAAAGAATACCGTGATTGCGGCACTAAAGCAGGAGTTTCACCCTGATGACACGGTGATGGTGGGCGACGGGGCAAGTGATCTGGAGACCTCGCCTGATGTGGGGCTTTTTGTCGGATTCGGCCGTTATGTAGTGCGAGAGCGAATAAAAGCACAGGCAGGGGCTTTTATCATGGGATTGGGGGAGTTGCCGGGGATACTTAATTAAGAATTAAAAATTATGAATTCTCTGCCTTGGCATTGCCTCCTCTTTGACGCTCTGACGCTCTGACGCTTTACCCCTTATCCCCCTTGCATCCCAAACTCACTCATTCAACATGGACTGCATGACCGAGCGACGGTAGGTGAAGATGCGCTCAAGTTGCCCCGCCACCCACGGAGCAGCGATCTCGCCCAGCGGCCAGAATGGTAATCGGTAAAGTATCTCGTCGTCCATGCGGACGCGCCACCGCTCGTCGGCGATGAGATGTTTATGCTTCCAGAAATTGAACGGCCCCTTGGCCTGGACATCCAAAAATGTCATGGGAGGGTCCCAGGAGAGAATGCGCGTCTGCCAGCCAAAACGGATCCCTGCGAGCCGGAGACGATAGGTCAACAGGGTGCCCTCGCCCATCCGGGTCGTCTCGGGTGAAAGCAGGGTAAACTCGATGTCGGGCGGAGTGGTTTTTCGCAAATTCTGGACGTCGGCAAAGAAGGCAAAAACTTTTTCGGGCGGACAGGTAAAGTAGGAGGTGCAAAAGAATCGATGCGTCCCGGCCTTGAGTTTCGGAGGTGTGCGCAATGCGCTCAGTTTTTGGGCGCTGGTGATGGCGGAGGGAGAATAGGCAGGTTTGTCGCTCACTGGTACAAAGGGTGAGAAACTGAAAAATCACGCCCCAAGCTGTCAAGAAATGGAGCACAATTGGGCAAAAATTTTCCGGGAAACGTGTTTTTTGGACGAAACATCGCCGGGGCTTCTAAATCGACTTGCACGGCGGCGATGAAACAGCCTTTTTGAAGGGCTTATGTCGAATCCACGCAATCGTCGCCGCACCAAGGGAGCCTTTGGCAAACCCAAGCCACGCACCGTCGGCCCCGTTTTTCGCAATATACCCGCCAATATGCCCGTCCGCGAATCAGCCAAGGACGCGTTTAATATTTCCGATGCACTGATCAATTTCGCCAAACCCATTACCGAACAGGCCGGGAATAACCACACTGCCATTCGCGGGGCAATGAATGTCGCGGTGTTGTTGTGGAATGCCCTTATCGAAGGACCTGCCGCCATTGAAACCGCCAAGCAAAAACTGCTGGCACTCCCGGGAGCCACTGCCGAACAAGTGGAGGACCTGATCACCACAATGACGGCGCGCAAAACCGAGCTTTATCCGGACATAAAGCAACTCGTGTGTGATTATTCGCTGAACTTTACCAAGAAAGGGGCAAACATTCGCGTCGCCTCAATGAACATCGCGCCTCCCGGCGTGGAAAAAACGGATATTGCCGGAAAGCTTGGCGCAGTTCCTGCCGCGTCCCCCGCCCCGGCGCCAACGCCAGCAGAGCCGGAAAAGAGTTCAGATCCAGAATCGAAGTAAGAACATCGCTTTGATACAAAAAACGCCGCCCTGCTCCGGGCGGCGTTTTTTTGTGCATAATGCAATTAACACATTGGATTATTTATTCCGACGGCGCTTGGCAATGCCAACACTGAGAAATAACAATCCGCCTACAATCAAGCCATAGGTGGAGGGTTCCGGGATGGCTTGGGTTTGGAGCAAGGCGATTTCCTCCCCTGTAATAATTCGATCCCAAAAACCAACATCATCCACACGCACCGAACTAGGGCTTTTATATGCCCCATTCCCGTCTGCACCAATGTTTGTTGAAAGAGAGGTCGCCAAGGTTTCTCCTTCGGCCCCACTAAAAGCAATTGTACTTTGCGCTATTAAAGCACCATCCATATAGAAAGACATGGTCTTTGTGGACTTTTCAAAGGTAGCGATAAGGCTATGCCAAGAAGTTCCGGTAAAATTGGCTCGAGCATCGCTGCTCCCCCACCCTCCAGTTGTTCCACCAGTGCCTGGCCCGGGACTACGACCCGATGTCGCTGTCGCCCAGTTTAGCTTACCGGAATTATTATTAAAAATACCCCATCCGATATTATTACCATCACCCCAATTCTTGTTTGAGATAATTGTAGTATCACCTGAAACAGTTCCATATACCCATAAAGATACAGACCAATCTCCACCATAAACGGAATTCAGGGAGTCGCCTAAAGATGCGTACCAACCGCCACCCAAAGCAGCAGCTTGCCCAAATTTGCCATCCGCAAATACAGCAACACCCCCCATTGCAGTTGCAACATCAAGGGTTCCATCAAATGTTTCATGTAAAACCAATCCATCAGTAATGGCAGCCTTGGTAGTGGTATAGCCCAATGTACTTGCGGCAATAAGGACAACGAGGAGTGAGGTTTTCATACAAAGGTGTAGAGGTAAGGTTAGACGGTGTTCCCTATAATACCAAAAGCTCACTGGATGGTATATGGTGCATTAGTACTATTTTCGCTAAATTGTGATAAATCATCGTGCTTTTCATTTTTGGACAATTTGCCGATGCCGCAGTAGATAATGAGACAAAAAACACAGCGATTGAGGGTTGAAATGGAGTACCCTTAAAATTGTTGAACTATGTCATGCAGGCTTGCGGCAATTTCGCTCAATAATCGACCAAGTGTACGACAAGCCCTAAAAAATCACCTCAGAAAAAGTTTAACGTACCTCAAAAACATCTTTTCTTAACATGATATAACAAAAGTCTGTTACAAAATTCACTCAAAACATGACCTGAATCAAATCATAAGAAATACTTAAGATAAAACATTGTTTGGTATTTCTCAATTGCCATTCCAAACCTGCATTTTTACTATTCCACTTTGATGAAATCAGACATTTCCCCTCTACCGAAGAGTACTCCGAAGACGAACCATGCCCCTTTGCTTAAATGGGTTAAGAAAATGACCGAAATGTGTCAACCGGACAATGTCCATTGGTGCGACGGGTCGCAGGAAGAGGCGGATGCCCTTTTTGAAGAGATGATTAAGCGTGGGATGTGCCTCCGTTTGGATGCTCAAAAACGCCCCAACAGCTACCTTTTCCGCTCCGATACTCGTGATGTCGCCCGTGTCGAAAAGAGCACCTATATTTGCTCACTTTCCAAGGACGACGCAGGCCCCACCAATAACTGGGAAGATCCGCGTTCCATGCGCCATAAGATGAAGAGCCTCTTTGCGGGCTGTATGCGCGGGCGCACCATGTATGTGATTCCCTTTTGCATGGGGCCAATCGGGTCTCCCCTTGCCCAATACGGCGTAGAAGTCACTGACTCCCCTTATGTAGTAGTAAATATGCGGATCATGGCCCGGATCGGCCAGCCAGTGCTGGATGCCATGGGCGAACATACCTTCTTCGTCCCCTGTCTGCACTCCGTGGGACAACCGCTGGCCCCGGGACAAAAAGACGTTCCCTGGCCTTGCGATCCCAACAACACCTTTATTGTCCACTTCCCCGAGGAACGGGCGATTGTCTCCTATGGTTCCGGTTACGGCGGAAACGCCCTGCTCGGGAAAAAGTGCCTCGCCTTGCGCATCGCATCCTGCATGGCGCACGACCAAGGCTGGCTGGCCGAGCACATGCTCATTCTGGGAGTGGAATCGCCCGAGGGAGAAAAAACCTACATTACGGCGGCCTTCCCTAGTGCCTGCGGAAAAACCAATTTCGCCATGCTCATTCCGCCCAAGGAAATGGAGGGTTGGAAGGTCACCTGCGTGGGCGACGACATCGCATGGCTGCGCCCCGATGCAGAAGGTAAGTTGCGGGCCATCAATCCGGAATCCGGATTCTTCGGGGTTGCCCCAGGCACCTCGCCCAAAACCAATCCGAACGCCATCGCTTCCTGCTCAAAAGACACGATCTTCACCAATGTCGCGTTGACCGACGACGGAGATGTCTGGTGGGAAGGCCTGACCGACAAACCGCCCGCCCATCTCATCGACTGGACTGGGCAGGAATGGACCCCCGACTGCGGACGCCTTGCTGCACACCCGAATTCACGCTTCACGGCCCCGGCTCGCAACTGCCCCAGCCTTGATCCTGATTGGGAGAACCCCGCAGGTGTTCCGATCTCTGGCATCGTCTATGGCGGCCGTCGCATGAGCGACACACCATTGATCTTCCAAGCACTCAACTGGAC
>JAITVQ010000188.1 GCA_031285745.1 Puniceicoccales bacterium
GCTTCTCCAGGTTTCCGGCAAAATCACTGTCGCCAACAGGAACGACTTTTCCTTCGCGCGTGGTCAGCGAAACAGGATCAATCAGGGCATCACCAAACTCAGCCCGCTCAATCCGCAACAACGACTTTGGATAATCCTCCCTGGCAATTGAATCTGTGTCATTGTAAAAATAAGCCGTCCCGAGAAAGTTCTTGTTTCCGGCAAAGAGCAACTGCTCCTGGGCACCCGTACCATGCGAGGCAACCTTCTCGCGTTCACGCACCAGGACGGCAAAGAAGTCTCGTCCGGCGGGAGAGTTTTTGCCCTCAACCAGGGATATCCGGGCTACCCGGGCAGGCCAGAATACCGCAACGCCGTTGTAAACAATCACCGCCAGCAATCCGGCCACCATCAGCAAACCCAAGGTCAATCCCAATCCGCTGAACCAGACCATCGGCTCACCCGGTGTTCTCTGGCGTTTCTTGTTTTTGTCAGGAGGATTCATTATACGACCTTGTATTTTTCACGCAGGCGCTGGCGCAGCAGTTCCGCAGCAGTATTCAGGATGAAAGTGAGGATGAACAAACAGCACGCCCCGAGGAAGAGTGTGCGATAATGCGTGGAAGCCACCGCAGCCTCGGGAAGTTCAACCGCGATGTTGGCCGAGAGCGTTCGCATTCCGTTGAAAATATTCCAATCCATCACGGCGGTATTTCCCGTGGCCATGACCACGATCATTGTCTCGCCGATGGCCCGTCCGAATCCGATCATCACTCCGGAAAAGATTCCTGCGGAAGCCGTGGGCACCACCACCCGCCAGGCAGTCTGCCAGCGGCTGGCTCCCAGCGCAAGCGAGGCGGACACCAACGACCGGGGAACATTGGATAGCGCGTCCTCGGCAATGGTAAAGATAACCGGGATAACGGCAAAACCCATGATGAAACCAACCACCAGACAGTTGCGCTGTTCAAATGCTGCGCCGGAAAGACTCGTCCACCACAACCGGAAGTCGGCAATCACCTGTCCCGTGGAAGGATCTTTCCAGGTAAAAAAGAGTCGCTCAAACGTCGGCCCCAGACTCCAGACACCCATGGCCACCAGAACAATAAGGGGGATCAATCCCGCAAACTCCCAGCCGGGAGGAATCCAGCGTTTCCATTTTGCAGGCAGCCGAGACCAACAAAAGCCTGCGGCCATGGCTGCCAACGGCAGCGCTATTGCAACCAGAATCAGGCTCGGCACCTTGGTTTCTACCCGGGGAGCTAGCCAAAGCGCGGCGATGAAACCCAGTACCACCGAAGGTAAGGAAGCCATCGTCTCCATGATCGGCTTGACGATCCGTTTGTGCTCGGGACGCATGAATTGCGCCATATAAAGCGCTGCCAGCAACGAGATGGGCAGGGAAAACACCATCGCATAACCCGTCCCTTTAACCGTGCCAAAAATCAAAGGCACCAAGGAAAGCTTAGGCTCGAAATCATCGTTACCCGAACTGGATTGCCAGGTCCAGGCGGGCTCCGGTGCGCTTTCATACCAGATCTTCCCGAAGAATGCCTTCCAGCCCGATTCAGGATGCGGATCACTTAAACGGTACCGGTGGATGTTTCCGTCATTATCCAGAAAATTAACACTGTCATAGTGTCCGCCGATAAACGACGCCGTCGGTTTAAAATCCAGGGATGTTGTCCAACGAACTGTTTCGGTCGTTGAATAACGGAGCGAGGCTTCGCCACCCTCCGTCACGAGAAATGCCTTGTTGCTTTCGCTGCGGTCCAAGAATGCCCTGTCACCACTTGGGAGATCAGGAAAAACTTTGGTTTGCTGCCAGAGGCGCTCGATATGTCCATCCTTGGTCTTTACCGGAACCAGCGAAAAAATCACATTTTTACCGGATTCACCGACTAGGGCCAAGGACACATCGCCAAAAATAAAATCCATGTCGGAGATACCAGATGACTTGCTGCTAGCAAACGGCTGAAAGCTAGGCTGGCGCAGCACAAAATCCCCGTCGTCATCGTAAAAGAAGTAGAGATTCCCCGAAGTGTCAGCAACTGCAACGCTACCTGTAGTGGAGACCGAAATGTGCGTCGCGGGTGCCACCAGTTTGCCGTCGATTCGAACGGGATCGCTTGCTTCCAATTTGGTCTTTCCCATCAAGCTGTGCTTTTCCTCAACCCGGGTCACCCACACAGCTGGCTTTTTGTCAATGGTCTGCTCGGTCACAAAGATTTTTCCATCGGAACCGTCGGCAAAATAGATTTGCTCAATCTTGCTGCCTTCCGCCCCGACCACTACGGAAGCTCCGACTGAGGGACTCGCAGAGATACTAGTTTTTCCATCAGCATCGCGAGTTGCGGAAAAGTGCAAAGTCGCCGTGACCACGCTTCCATTGCTTAATCCCCAAGCCATTGTCCGGGTATGGGCACAATAAGCCCGGGAGGTTGGGTATGCTCCGTTGTCCAGATTCGGCTTCCACTTGGAAGTCACTGCCCCATTGGGATCATAAAAGGCAATTTCACCATCCGGCGCACAGGCAAAATAAGCCAGGCCCGAATCATCAACCCCGACAATGCTGTCCTTGGAAGCCTGCAAAGGAATCGTGACTGGATCTGAAACACGCGCTCCTCTGAACAACGGCAAAGACTCCCATGCAATGAACACCAGAATTCCGAAAACCGCCGCTATCACCGTTACACCGCCAAACTGAATCAATTTGTTCATCAGTTTGTCGGAAAACAGTGTCCAACGGCTCACCGCAAAGCGCCTAGCTTGAGGTTTGTTTACATCGGCGGGTCCGTGGCTGTTTTTCACACACCCAACATGCCAGCCGTATGTTACGGTTTTGTGTCAAAACCGTGACGTTGTAAAAAAATCACGCCTTCACAGATGGAGAACCTACAGAAAAATACTGGTACCACCGGCGAGACGCCAGCGATCCCGGTAGGCATTCCCTTACTCCCACTACATGCACTTTGATGCCAACTCGGAAAGCTGGCTGCGGACACCCTGCAATAAATGAACATGCGCCGTAATGGCATGCCCTTTCATGTGTTCGTGGGCATGAATGAGTCCGTTGGATTTGCTATCGAGATACGGTGTATCGACCTGATCAAGGTCTCCGATCAGGACGAGCTTGCTGCCTTCCGCAATACGGGTGATGACAGTCTTGGCCTCGTGTGGTGTCATATTCTGCGCCTCATCGACAATCATGAAGGCATGCCCGATGGAGCGTCCGCGGATAAAAGTCATTGCCTCGATTTCGATAAAACCGCTGTCGAGCAACCACTGGTAAGGCTTGCGAGCCGTTGACGCTCCGCCGCCGAAAGGATTGGTGCCGCCATTGCCGTTGCCATTCGTGACGGCATGGCCGAAAATCTGCGCCTTGGCCTTGGTCGCCCGGTCTTTCTTCCGCTGTTGCTTGGTGCTACCGCGATCAGCTGCCTCGGCAACTTCATCGCGAGCGTAGCGTTGCCCGAACAATACCTCCAGGTTGTCGAAATAGGGCTGAATGTAGGGACTCAGCTTGTCGTCTTTCGTTCCCGGAAGCGCTCCGATATCCTTGCCGATTTGCACCACCGGGCGCGAGACATAGAGCTTCTTGTAAGGAGAAAAATCGCTCAACACTTGCGATAAAGCCGCCGCGATACTCAGGAAGGTCTTGCCGGTCCCGGCCCGGCCAAAGCAGGTGATCAAGCGAATCTCGGGATTAAGGAGGGCATCCAGAAAGATCCACTGTTCGTAATTCTTCGGAATAACCCGGGTGCCGCGCGGAAGCTGGATGCCCTTCCGGGTTCCAGAGGTGGTGCTGAGAAATTCCCGGTAGAGCGGAAGCGAAACAAACGTGTTGTCGCCGACATAGCGGGCCGGTTCCGTCCACTCGTCCGAGACGAGCATGACGTATTCGTTGATGTACAGTTCGCCGTTGGTGAGGCTGTCCAGTTTCACCCGTCCGATTTCACGAAACTCCTGCATCGCAGGGTCGCTGAGTTGCACCGAGGTATATTCGCCGATGTCATCAGTTTCCACCCGGTCATTGCGATAATCCTCGACCACCAGGCCCAGCGCTTTGGCCTTGAGGGCCATGCAGGCATCCTTGGTCACGAGGACCACCGAGCCGGGATGTTTATCGCGCAGATAGAGCGCCGACGCGATGATACGATGATCGGGCTCGTTCACATCGACCAACGTGGCCCTCATTCGTCCTGAAACCCCGGCGCCGTTGACGTGGTGCTTTACCAGTTGCTGGTTGATCACCACCTTGATTGCCCCGCCATTGTCCAGGGGTGCCACCAAGGCAGTCGGGGCAGTGATACTGCCCTCGACGATTGATTCCAGATCACGGCTATCAAAGAGGCGGCGCAAATCCCGATTCACCTGCCTTGCATTGGCCCCGACTGCACCGGGAGTCGTTTTTTTACGATCGAGTTCGGATAATACCTCGACCGGAATCGCTACAACATGCTCGTCAAATTTAAAGATACTTTGGGGGTCGTGAAGGAGAACGTTGGTATCTAAAACGTAGGTTTTGTAGAGAGGTGACATTTTTGTTGGAATATCTCCTGCATCAATGACGCCGGAGCTGTTCGGAAATTGTGCGACATGATCGTTGCTATGCAATTACAGAGATGAGAATTTTGTGTTAAATTGGAAAGAGCCAAGGCAAGGGACCGAGTGCGAAACGTCAGGACGCCAGAGCGTCAAAGAGGAAGCCACAAAGGGAATACTCCGCCTCAATCCTGCATCGCACCTGTCCCGGCATCGCCCAGCTTTCGCAAATACTCCCAAGTATAAATCCCTGTATTATGCCGATCACTGAATAGAAAACAGGCAGCATAATTGCCGACCTTGTTCCACCCGAGTACCTGCACACCGGGAAACTCGCGAGGTCCGTTTCCGCCGTATTGGTTCCCGAAAATGTCCCGCTCCCCCATATTCTCAGCGCTAGGTGAGTTGGCCCGCAGGAATTCGTGTCCCAGATAATCCTCGCGCCCATCGTCCCAACGGATGGCCACGATATCGCCCACGATCTGAATATCCAGCGGTACCGTTTGCATGACAGTATTTTTGCAATTAATTTTCCAACTCTTCGACTGCGGACACTTTTCCTTCTTCGAAGACAATACGAGCCCGATCTTCCGAGCGATCTCCGTAGGTATTCACGCCTAATCCGGTGCCGACACGTGTCGAACTGCCCGTTCCGCCACCGACACCGATGCCAAAGCCAATAGACGGCGAATTATCGGTATAAGCCCACACCTGGGATTTTCCGACCGTCGTGGTACGTGTGTAAACCCGGTCAGGATCCCCCATTGCCATTCGCACCTGCAACTCGTCAAAGCCAACCTGCACCTTACCCTGCCGGATCGTATACTGGGTCTCCAACGAGTAGGTATCGAACACCGCCTGATTATCCTTGATCCGCGAGTCGGGAGACGAGCATCCTGCAACTCCCATGGCCAGCAACAGGAACAAAGAAAATAACACACCGGGTTTCATGAACACAACCTTGGCAAAACCTCTCCAAAAAGCGAGCGCTTCCGTAAAAAACCTTTCTTCTTTCCCGATTCTCATTTCTTTATCCCCAAGACATGACGACGACACCTTCTCCAGCATCCGATGATACCGCTACCGCCGATGGCCTCCTGCCACCGCCCGAGCACCCCATCCGGCTGCCTGCGTTCGAGGGTCCTCTCGATCTCCTGCTTTTCCTGATCCGGAAAAACGAAATCGATATTTACGATATCCCCATCGAGACCGTCACCAAGCAATATCTGGAAGTCCTCCGCTCCTACGAGCACAACAATCTGGAAGTCGCCGGGGATTTCTTCGTCATGGCGGCCACGCTCATGTACATCAAGAGCCGCATGCTGCTTCCCGTGGATGTCGCGCCTGCGACCGCCGAGGATGCAGACAGCACCGAGGATGTCGATCCGCGCTGGGAACTCGTCCAGCAACTCATCCAATACAAGAAAATCAAGGAGTGCGCCCGCCACATCGACGAGCTTAGCATTGAGCGTCAGGGTTACCTGCCCCGCCTCGTCTCGGCACTGCCTGAGAACCCGGAGGAAGAGCGCACCTTGGCTCCTACAGATCGCATCGAGGTCTGGAATGTCTTCAACCGCATCCTCCAACGCTTGTCCGAACGAATCGCTCCGGGAGAAATCCACGGCGAAACCGTCACCATTGCCTCGCGCATGGAGGATATTCTTACCCGGCTCAGTCAGGAGCGCCGTTTCACCTTTACCTCGCTTCTCCCCGAAAAGCCCACTGTCGCCATCTTGGTTTCCACTTTTCTGGCCTGCCTTGAGTTAGCTCGTTTGGGAAAGCTCTTTCTTTCGCAAAACGACACCTTTGACGAAATCTACTGCGACGCCGAAGAACAGGCGACCCCGGAAACAACCCCAACCGAGGTTGCAAACCAAGAGTGAAGGTCGAATCCTGAGCGAGCTTAACGTTCAATGTTTCGTCGAAATACCTCCCTGTCCTAAAGTTACTTTTTTCTCTATAAGCCGCAAGGGAGGTTGTGCGGACCATTATCCTCCTGTTTTTAATTATTAATTCTTAATTTATAATTTCTTACAGGATTCGTCGCTGGATATTGGCAAATCGGAAATCGGCATCCTTTTGCGCTACCTGCTTGCCAAATGATATTTTAACCGCATTGAGGCGCACGAAACTTTTTTTGAGACCACAGCGCCATTTTTAATGAAAACACTCGTCATTGCCGAAAAACCATCTGTTGCCGCCGATCTTGCCCGTGTGCTCAAAGTTTCCAAAAAAGGCGACCTATACGAAAACGACGAGTATGTAATCACTTCTGCCATCGGTCACCTCGTGGAACTTGAGATGCCCGAGGACATTGACCCCAAGCTAAAATTCTGGCGCCTCGAATCCCTCCCCCTTATTCCTAAGACCTTCGGTCTCAAGCCCAGCCCCAAGACCAAGGATCGCTTTAATCTCCTCAAAAAGCTCCTGATTCGGAAGGATATCGACCAAGCGATCAACGCCTGTGACGCGGGGCGCGAAGGGGAGCTTATTTTCGCCTATATCTACCAACTGGCCAAGGCCAAGCTACCCGTCAAGCGCGCTTGGATGCAGACCATGACCGCCGACGGGATCCGGGCCGCCTTCGCCAACCTGCGCGATGGTGACCAAATGGCCGGATTGGAAAGCGCCGCCCGCTGCCGCTCCGAGAGCGACTGGCTTATCGGCATCAATGGCACCCGCGCCCTCACCAAGCGCATGTTCGGCTCCAGGGCCGGCAATGTCGCTACCGTGGGACGCGTCCAGACCCCCACTCTTGCCATTGTCGTCAATCGCGAACTTGAAATCCGCAACTTCGTCCCCCGTGACTATTGGCGCGTCACCGCCACATTCCAGATCGCCAATGGTAACTACGAAGGCACCTACCAGCGACCCAATTTCAAAAAGAACGAATCCGACGAACATGATCGGATTGATCGGATCTGGGAAAAAGCCTCTGCCGAAGCCGTTATTGCCGCCTGCCAGGGCAAGCCTCCGGCCTCCATTCGGGAAGAAAAGAAGGCCGCCACCCAGATTGCCCCCCGTCTTTACGACCTGACCACGCTCCAGCGCGAGGCCAACAACCGATTCGGTCTACCCGCCCGCCGGACACTCCAGATCGCCCAGGCCCTTTACGAAAGACACAAGGTCATCACCTACCCGCGCACCGACTCCCGCGCGCTGCCGGAAGACTATATTCCCACCTGTAAGCAAACCTTGGCGGCCTTGGGCGACGACCTCGCCCCGCATGCCCAGAAGGCGCTCGAATCCGGTTGGGTACGGCCCAACAAGCGCATCTTCAACAATGCCCAGATTTCCGACCACTTTGCCATCATCCCCACCACCGTCGATGCCAGCAAGCTCGACGACATGGAGGCCAAGGTTTACGACATGATTGCCCGGCGATTCGTCGCGGTCTTCCATCCTGTCGCCGAATTCGATGTCACCACTCGCATCAGTACCGTTGCCCCCGGTCATGAATTCAAATCCGAGGGAAAAGTCCTGACCAGCCCTGGCTGGCTGGCTGTCTATGGTAAAACCACCATCGACGATGAAGACGCCAAGCCCGAAGGCGGCAAGAAGGGCCAAGGCAATTCCGCCAACAAGAGCGCTCCGCTCCCCGCCCTCGCCGCGCAGGACAACAACACGGCCCAGACCCGCGAAGCCAAGCTGCACGCCGAAGCCACCAAGCCGCCGCCCCGCTTCAACGAAGCCACCCTTCTCTCCGCCATGGAAGGCGCCGGAAAACTCGTCGACGACGAGGAGCTGGCCGATGCCATGAAAGAGCGCGGCCTGGGCACCCCAGCCACCCGTGCCGACATCATCGAAGGACTCGTCAACCAGAACTACCTTGAGCGCATTCAGCGCGACCTCAGTCCGACCACCAAGGCCGAGGCGCTTCTCGAGTTCCTGGCTGCCGTCAAGGCCGACGCGCTGACCAAGCCCAACATGACGGGCGAATGGGAATACAAACTCCGCCAGATGGAGCACGGCAAATATGCCCGCAGCCAATTCATGGCCGAGATTGTCGATGTCACCAAGGGCATCGTCGAGCGCACCCGTAATTTCGCCGAGGACGATCACGAATCGCGCGTCACCGATATTATTTCCTCCACGGACCAGCAGCCCATGCTGGAAACCCTCCGCACCATCAAGTCGCAAGATGGCGTGTTGACCATCTACAAAATCATGAGCGGACGGAAACTCGAGGAAGACGAAGTCCGCCAGTTGATCGCCGACGGGGAAATCGGCCCGCTCGACGGCTTCGTCTCCGCCAGGACCGGCAATCGCTTTCCGTCCAAGGTCAAAATCGTGGACGACGAAAAAAATCCCGGACGCAAAAAGGCCGAGCTCGACTTCGGTAACAAGGTGGACCTCTCCACGCTGGAGCCCTTCTGGTCCGACCCGAAGGCCAAGACCGAACTCTGCGAGGCACCCACCAACTACATCCTGCGCAAACCCGACGGTGACGGCTGGAAGGAAATCTTCAAGGTGGGCCGCCTCATGTGCCAGAAGCCCATCACTCGCGAACAAGCTATCCAGCTCGCGACCGAGGGAAAAACCGAACTCATCCAAGGCTTCACCTCCAAGAAGGGACGCCCCTTCGACGCCTACCTC
>JAITVQ010000221.1 GCA_031285745.1 Puniceicoccales bacterium
CGCCTTGTCGATCTCCATCAACCGAGGATTATTGGCCGGGTAGTGCTGCGGATGGTGCAGCCTTCCGATGGGAATCCCCATCTGGTGCAATACATGAAAATCCTCCGGTGAAAAATAAAGCCCGATGGCAATGCCCTGCTTGCGAAACGCCTCCAGAATTTCCCGCAAGGCATCCCTTTGAAAAGGCGTATTCATGATCATGAAATCCGTGGTCTTCGTATCCCACATGCAAAACCCGGAATGATGCTTGGTCGTGAAAACAACGTACTTCATCCCGGCCAGCTTCGCCAATATTGCCCAGTCCTCCGGGTAAAATTTCCGGGGATTAAATGTCTTGGGCAGTTCATTGATGAACCTGTCCAGATAATCATCCGAGGCGCCTGCCATCGAATGGCTGATCACCACCCCCACCTGCGAATCCATGCTCCAATGAATGAACATCCCAAATCCCAGATCCATGAACCATTGCTCGCGCTCCGGCTTATTCTCGGTCTGTTGGGCGTTGGCCAATGCAATTCCGCACAGCAAAAACAATGCCGTCAAAAAACATTTCTTTACGGCATCAACAGGCCCGGAAGGTAGGAAAAACATAGGCTTCACAGATAGGATCTTGCTCAGACAATTTAGAATCACCTTCATCGGCAAAAGTTCCCCGCGATCACTCTAACGCTTAAACCATTAGCCACCCAATTCACCCAGTGGCATCAGATCGCTGGTATTTCCCTGAATAAACAATCCTTCTTCAAAATAATCTAGCCGAGTAACAATCGCGTAACTTCCAATCGCTTGCAGCGCAACCCCAGTTTCAATGACATGCCTGTTTCCGCGCCCATTGGAGCCTAATTGAGCCCCCTGTTTGCAATAAGAACTTTCACCGCATAATTAACAATTCTTATCTTTTAAATTAAAACATCTCATGCAAACAACACTCCTCTCAGCCACCGACACTGTTACCCAAGCCAGCAAAACCTTCTCCCCCTCGGAAAACTTCATTCTGCGGGCCCGCCTCAAAAATCTCTCCCAATATCAGGCCCTCTATCACCAAAGCATTGAAAACCCCGAGGCCTTTTGGGCCGCAGAAGCCAATGAACTCCACTGGTTCAAGCCTTGGAAACACACGCTCGACGACTCCAAGAAACCTTTCTTCTCCTGGTTCACGGAAGGCAAAACCAACCTCTCCTATAACTGCCTCGACCGCCATCTCAACACCCAGACCCGCAACAAGGCCGCCATCATCTTCGAGGGCGAGCCGGGCGACGAGCGTGTCCTTACCTATCACGACCTGCACCGCGAAGTCTGCCGCTTCGCCAATGTCCTTCTCGGCCTCGGCCTGGAAAAAGGAGACACCGTCGCCATCTATATGCCGATGGTTCCCGAGCTCGCCATCGCCCTCCTCGCCTGTGCGCGCATCGGCGTCATTCACAGCGTCATCTTCGGCGGCTTCTCTTCCGAGGCCATCCGTGATCGCGTCCTCGACGCCCGCTCCAAGTGTGTCATCACCATGGATGGCGGTTACCGGCGCGGAAAATTCCTCCCGCTCAAGGAAATTGTCGATGCCGGTGTCGCGCCCTGCCCCTGCGTCAAACACGTCCTCGTCCTCAAGCGCCACCGGGACACTGTCGGACGTGACTGCCCGATGACTCCGGGCCGCGATGTCTGGTATCACGAGGCTACTGCCCGCGTCACCACCCACCGCCCCGCCGTCGAGATGGACGCCGAGGACATGCTCTTCCTCCTCTACACCTCCGGTTCCACGGGCAAGCCCAAAGGCATCATGCACACCACCGGCGGCTACATGACCCATGCCTATGCCACTACCAAATACACCTTCGACATGCAGGCGGAGGATGTCTTCTGGTGCACCGCCGATATCGGCTGGGTAACGGGACACTCCTATGTTGTTTACGGCCCCCTCCTCAACGGGGCCACAGTCTTCATGTATGAGGGCGCGCCCGACTGGCCGAATCACGGTCGCTACTGGCAGCTCATCGAAAAATACGGCGTCACCATCTTCTATACCGCCCCCACCGCCATCCGTGCCTTCATGAAATGGGGTGACGAATGGCCCGCCCAAAGCAACCTCACCTCGCTCCGCCTCCTTGGCTCCGTCGGTGAACCCATCAACCCGGAAGCCTGGCTCTGGTACAACAAAAACATCGGTTTCGAAAGATGCCCCATCGTGGACACCTGGTGGCAGACGGAAACCGGCGGCATCATGATCACACCCGTCCCCGGCTGCATTCCCACCAAGCCCGGCTCCGCCACCCTCCCCTTTTTCGGCATCGACGCCGCCGTCCTCGACGAGGAAGGAAATCCCTCCGACCACGGACTCCTCGCCATCCGCAAACCCTGGCCCGGCATGTTGCGCGGCATCTATGGCGACACCGAACGCTACGTCCGCACCTACTGGTCCAAGTGGGGCGGCAAATACTACTTCGCCGGCGACGGAGCCATCCGCGACCAGGACGGCTATTTCTGGATCACGGGTCGCGTGGACGACGTCGTCAATGTCTCCGGCCATCGCATCGGCACCGCGGAACTGGAAGCCGTCTTCATCGAAAACCATGCCGTCGCCGAAAGCGCGGTCATCGGGGCCAGTCACGAGCTCAAGGGACAAACGCTCATTGCCTTCGTCATCCTCAAATCCATCTCCGCCGGCATCGACGAAAACTGGCTCCGCAACGACCTCAACCGGATGATCGAAACCAAAATCGGTAAATTTGCCCGGCCTGAGGCCATCGTCTTCGTTCCCGACCTGCCCAAGACCCGTTCTGGAAAAATCATGCGTCGTCTCCTCCGGGACATCGCGGAACATCGCGAACTCGGCAACGTCACCACCCTGGCCGATCCCGCCGTGGTCGAGGCCATCCGCGAGCGCTTTGCCAGACTAAAGACAAGTACTTCGGCCTGAGCCGCACAAATACTTGCTTTTACAGTTAAGTTGCCCGAAACGATAGGAACCCGGATATTTCTCCGGGTTCCTTCTGTTTTCTACCTACCTATGAATATCTGCACCCGCCTCAGCATGACCGCACTGGGACTGCTGCCTTTTATGCCGTTTTCCCTGGCCGACACCTTTCCCCTGGAAAAACTCGACCTCTCCCTGATGTCTACCGAATGGGGACAGCCTCGCGCAAAACGCTCCTCGGACAACAATCCCCTCCGCATCGGCGGCGAGGAATTCAAGAACGGCGTCGGCACCCACGCCAACAGCACTTTCCTCCTCAAGCTCGACGGCAACGGCACCCGCTTCACCGCCAAGGTTGGTGTCGATGATGAAGTAGGTAAAAAGGGCTCTGTCACCTTCCGCGTCATCGGCGACGGCAAGGAACTCTTCAACTCCGGCGTCCTGCGCGGCGGGGACAAGGCCAAGCCCGTCGATGTCGACATCTCCGGCGTCAACCGGCTTCAGCTCGTCGCCGACGATGGCAAGGATGGCAACAACAGCGACCACGCCAACTGGGCCGATGCCCGGATCGTTATGAAAAGCGGCAGTCCGGTCGCCCTCCCTGACGGTAATTTCATCAACATCGTCTCCGGTGCCAGCCAGCTCCTTCTCCGCATCGACGCCAAGGGAAATCTCTTCCAGCAATATCTCGGCAACTCCAGCGCCGGCAACTCAATCTACACTGGCGGAGCCAAGAAAGACCAGGTCTACCCCGTCATCAACAGCAACAAGGAATTCCAATACTGGAACGACCCAGCCCTTCTCATCGTCCACGCCGACGGCAAAAACACCAACTCCTTTGCCTACGTCAGCCACGAAACCAAACCAGTCAAGGAAGGCGTCACCCTTACCCGCATTCTCCTCAAGGACCGCTTCTATCCTGTCGAACTTACCCTCTGCTACCAAGCCTACGCCCGGGAAAGCATCATCGAACAATGGGCCGAGGTGAAGAACAACGAATCCGGCGTCATCACCCTTCGCCAGATCGACTCCGCCGCCATCCCCTTCAAGGCTGGTAAATACTGGCTCACCCATTTTGCCGGACGCTGGGCTGGTGAATTCGACGTCCACGAGGAACAACTCACCAAGGGCACCAAGCTGGTCGATTCCAAATACGGCATCACCAGTTCCATGATCCACGAACCCCACTTCCTCGTCTCCCTCGACACACCTTCCACCGAAAACTCCGGACGTGTCCTCGGTGCCTCGCTCGCCTGGTCGGGCAACTTCCGCCTCTCCTTCGAGATCGACGAGAACAATCGCCTCTACGCCCACGCCGGCATCAACCCCTACCTCTCCGCCTATCCACTCCAGACAGGCGAGACCTTCAAGACTCCCGAATTGATCTGGACCTACAGTGACCAGGGGCGCGGCGAAATCAGCCGCCGCTTCTCCCGCTGGGCCCGGGCCGAGCGAATCAAAGGCGGCGACCAACCCGGCTACGTCATCCTCAACAACTGGGAAGCCACCGGCTTCGATGTGAGTGCAGAACGCATCTTGCCCCAATTCCCGGGCGGAGAAGAAGTCGGCGCGGAACTCTTCCTCCTCGACGACGGCTGGTTCGGCACGCCCCAGAAAGCCCGCACTCTCGGCGACTGGGATGCCTCCACCAAGATACTGCCCAACGGTCTCGAACCGCTCATCAAGGGCTGCGCCGACCACAACATGAAATTCGGCTACTGGGTCGAAATGGAAATGGCCAACGTCGAGGCCAAGGTCATCGCCGATCATCCCGACTGGATTCTCGCCGACCGCAACCGCGAAGACTACCGCCAGCGCGGCCAGTGGGTTCTCGACATGAGCAGCCCCGAGGTTCAGGACTTCGCCTTCTCCGCCTTTGACAAATCCCTCGTCGATCATCCCGGCGTCCGCTATGTGAAATGGGACTGTAACAGCAGCTTCCACAACCCCTGGTCCACTTACCTCGGTGCCCAGAAGCAGGAACGTCTCTGGGTCGATTACACCCACGGCCTCTACGACGTCATGGCCAAGATTGCCGCCAAGCATGCCGACATTCCCATGATGGCCTGCTCCGGCGGCGGCGGTCGTGTCGACTACGGCGTCATGCGCTACTTCAACGAATTCTGGGCCAGCGACAACACCGACCCCCTCCGCCGCGTCAAAATCCAGTGGGGTTACTCCCACTTCTTCCCGGCCAAATCCATCAGCGCCCACGTCACCCACTGGGGCCACCGCCCCTTCAAGTTTGCTTTTGACGTCGCCATGAGCGGACGCCTCGGCATGGACCTCGACATGCTCAAGCTCACCGACGAGGAAAAGTTCTGGGCCAAGCAAAGCATCGACCTCTACAAAAACGCCTCCGCCCCGTTGTCCAGTTCGGCGACCTCTACCGTCTTGAGTCTCCCTACGAAGGCGCTCGCGCCTCCCTCCTCTACACCAGGGACAACACCGCCGTTGTCTTTGCCTACCAGGTTCAGGACAGCACCGACATGGCTAGGCAACCGCTCAAGCTGGCTGGACTTGACGCCTCCCGTCGCTACAAAGTCGAGGAAGTCAACCTCCCTGCTGGCACTGCCTCCACATGTCCCCAGCATGGCAAGACCCTTACCGGAGCCAGCCTCATGAACGACGGCCTCTCCCTCTCGCTCACGAAAACACTCCAAAGCAGCGTATTCGTCCTCACGGCAGAGTAATCGCGAAATCCAAGCAACAAGGGCAAGGTCCGGGGAACACGACTTCCTCAAGACCTTGCCCTTGTTATTTGTGCTTCAACCAAACACTGGAGCACGTCGCTTGCCTCGAATTAGCCTGAAAAACACTCAACGCTTAACTTTTAATACTCAATATGACGAATTCGTAAGTATCCCCTGCAAGGTTTTGATTCCCATCTTTTCTCGTTTTCCTGTCGAGCATTCCCCAAAAAACATCCTGTAAATTCCGTTCCTCTCTCCTCATGCAATAACCCGCTCATCATGAAATAAAACCTTCTCCGTTACCGTTCTCGTTTGCCTCTTATCCTTTATACTTATCCCTTTTCCTACATATTAGCCCTGCGAATGTATTTCATAAAAATATTCTGAACATTACAAAAGCCTTTCCAAATTCGTTATTTGTTACATGAGGATTCCAGAATCATTTACTGCAACCAAGCCGCCCCTCCGGCTTTCCCAAGGTTCGCCCTTGATTTAATTGCAGTGAATCCCATCCCCCGCCCTAGCTTTAGCTGAGAAGCACCCGCTCAACAAAAGAACCTCTCACTCTCTTCATCATCCTTCATGAAAACAACTCCCTCGCTTATAAAACTTCTTTCAGTAGCTGCGATTCTTATCATGCCTTTTTCGGTGTCAGCCGCCACATTGGAAATCGACACCGGCGAAGACTACGGTCCTACACTAGGAGATAAAAACCTGGTTCTAATATGGGAGGGGAAAAATAATGGTACATGGGAGAGTAGCTACCCGCGCTCAAGATATGGAAACTGGTCAAGGAAGGGGAATTGGTTTGCCTATCAAAAGGCTGGAACGTTCCTCGACGGAGATGCCGTGATTTTCGGTGGTACGAGCCCTCATAGCGCTGTCACAATCACAAATTCAGTGACAGTTTCGGATATGAAAATATCAAGTGGAGAATTCATATTCTCCGGTGAAAAAATCACTGGAACCATGTCGATAAACAGCTCTGATATCACACCAACCGGAAAGCTTACCATCTCCGGCGATGATACCAAGACCATGTTTTTCAATGACATTGATTTTGAGCACGGAGCAGAAGTCCTTGGCAAAGCCACAGCCGCTTTTAGCAACCTAACCGGACCTCTCTATAACGAAGGTGCCGCGAACGCCAAAAGCATCACCGGAGAGGTAATCAATAAAGGCGTCCTCATTTTGGCAGCCTATAAGCTCGATGCCAATGGCAACCCGACTGGCATTACAACAGGAAGCGGCAACACCATTACCCAAGGCAACGATGGTCGCCTTTCCATCACCACGTCTGGAGGAAGCTGTTATGAGACGACATTAAATAGCTCGGTCGTTAACGTCAGCAAGACTGGATCCTCAGGTACACTAATGATGAGTGGAGGAGCGTTGTCCACAAACGCAACAACATCCATATTAAGCGGCAATGTATCATTAACACTTTCCAGTGGCACCCTCACCTTGACAGGAACCGACTGTGAATTATCCGGAGCAACCATTTCCGGATCACTCCTGAATCAACAGATATTAGTAAGCAATCAGGGTACGCTTCGAATAACGAATCCGCTTAATATAACCAACGTCTCCGGTCCCGGCACTATAATCGTCGAAGCAACTGCCTCAGGGAAAACACTGGACAATTTGCTGGCCAACTGCGGGGACAACTTGACTCCAATTTCCGCCGAACTTCGATTTGAAAATACCGATGGGACATACACCATTGTTGCCCCTGGTTCCACTTACGACGGCGCGACCAACACCTTTACCCAACCCGATGGCATTACCGTCACCATTGATCGAAGCAACAGCGCATCTGCATCCACAAACTCATTACTCCGTAATGCGACCTTGCTGTCCGCCACGGCTCCCGACAAAGGCATCCTAGGGGATGTTGCTAACGACGGCGTTATTATCACCCAAAGCATTGAAGGCAAAGTCAGTAATAACCACACTCTCATTGCCGACATGGTTACCGGGGAGCTTACTACCGGATCCCGTAGCACAACCTCCATTACCGACCAATTCGGTGATGTGACCAATGCCGGATTGTTCAATGTGACCCATATCGAGGGTAATGTTATCAATCAGCGTTCCGGCACTCTCAAACTTGTCGGGGACGACTCCGATTTCCTTATTGCTGGCAATGTGGAAAACAACGGGCACCTGGATTTCCTTAACGCAGGGCGCATCCTCACCATTACCGGTGATCTTACCAGCACCGCTGGCGGCACCTATACGATGGATGTCGACCCCAGTGGACAGACTCCTTCCGACAAAATGGTGGTAGGCGGTAACATCATCGGAACCCATCGCTTCAATTTGCGCTTCAGTGGCAACCCAAACACTATCACCCGAGAAAGTGTGATGGGAATCGTAATCGACGCCCCGAACAACATTGTTGGCGATGAAAACATCACCGGCCGAGTAAACGCCGGACTTTACCAGTTCTCGCTCACCCCCAGCAGTACCAACCCCGGCAGTTATGAATTTGTCGCCACCGGCTATTCACCCACCAGTCAAACCATCATCAATACCACCGGGGCCATTGCCACCGGCTGGTTTTCCCAACTCGACAACCTACTCAAGCGTATGGGGGATATTCGTCTGTCCGGAGGTGCGCTCTCCAACGGCGATCTCTGGCTGCGCGCTTATGGCCAACAAACCAACAATGACCTTGGCCTCCAAGGAATGAGCGATTTCAAGGAATATCAATACGGAGCAGATATCGGAGCCGACTGGGTTCTGGCCTTTGACCCCGTCAACACCTTTGTTGGCGGCGCTTTCGTCGGCTATCAAGGTGCGACCCGCCGTTTCCACGATGGACTGGGTTCCAAGGGAGAGTCCGACTCCGTCTATGGCGGTCTCTACGCCACCTGGCTGCATGCCGACGGCTGGTACGCCGATGGAGTCGTCAAGGCCCAGCGTTTCCACAACTCCTATGATGTCGATACCGATCAGGGCGTTTTCGATAACTACGGCCTCGGGGCCAGCATTGAGTTCGGCAAGCAATTCTCCTTCGGCGACGGTTGGTTTGCGGAACCCAGCGTACAGTTTGCCTACACACATATTTTCGCTGAAAGCTACTCCACCCGAGACAGCCTCCGTGTAACGAATGGAGATTCGGACATTTACCGCTTCGCCGGAAACATTCGGGCCGGCAAAACCATCGGTGTCGGGGAAGACATGCTCCTGCAACCCTACGTCAAGATCGGCATTGAAGAGCAGATCAGCAGCGGAGGCAGCGTCCGTATTGCCACCGAGCGCTTTGAGCCGAACACTGACGGCACCCGTGGTATCGTTGGCGTCGGTGTCATCTGGCAATTGGATAGCATGCAGCAAATCCATTTCGACTACGAAGCCAGTTGGGGCGACAAATACGACAAACCCTGGGGCGTGAACGCGGGTTACAGGTTGCGGTTCTAGAGGGAGAACTCACAAGAATCGCCGGAGTGGGTTTCCGAGGAAGAGGATATAGGTAGCCTTCTATTTTTGAAGAACCCATGTTCTCGGGCAGATTTTCCTTTGGCGGATTTTTGAATTATTTTTTCTCTTTCAACCATCCTCCGGCCCTCAGCCACTCCGCAGCACAAGAGGGCCAGGTTAACGATGGCTGATTGGGTGGGCGCATTCCGTAGCCATGTCCACCGGTAGCATAAACATGCAATTCGGCAGGAACCTTGTTTTTTCTGAGTTCAGAAAAGTATAATAAACTGCTATCAACAGGCACAGGGTCATTGGCTGCATGGGCAAGGAAGGCAGACGGTGTTTTTTCCGTTATCGCAACCGATGTAAGTTTGCCATCGGCACCATTCAAATAGGCAGGATAAATGAGCATGGTGAAATTAGGGCGAAAGTCCTGTTTGTCGGCATCGTCAATAGGCGTGTAAGTACGCTGCATAGTATTCGCAGTCAGGGCGACCAAGTGCCCTCCTGCAGAAAAACCAATCATGCCAATTCGCTTCGGGTCTATTTTCCACTCATCGGCATGGGCTCGAATATAGCTCAAGGCCCGCTGGGCGTCCTGCAAGGGAACTTCTCCTCGTGAGGTGCCGCTTCGCGCCGGGACCCGATATTTCAAAACAACACCTGTTACGCCAAGCGTGTTCAACCATTGGGCAATTTCGATACCTTCCTTGTCATAGGCAAGAATACCATATCCGCCACCGGGACAAACGAGGACGGCAGTCCCAGTGTTTTTATCTGCCGGGGGTCGGAAAACCTCCACCGTCGGTACAGCTATATTCGTAAGATGGCTGTCTCCCGGTTTTCCTTTTTCCACAGTTTTGTCATCCGCCAACGAGGAAATGGTTTCACCTGGTGCTGCCATCGGCCAAAGCTGAATCACCGTTCCCTCCGGTGATCCCAACAGCGAAATAGGAAACAGCAAAAGGCCTATAAATAAACCAACTGGAGCGAGTTTCATGCCCTACAACGACACCGATAAGTAGGCTTTGTTGCGTGGACAGTTTCCTGTCTGCATCCAGAAAACAAACTAAGTCTTGTTCGGCAAATACGTGTTCGAACGACCTGCGAGGAGATAGATCAACGAGCCCAACGGACCGACAAGGACAATCACCAGCACCCAGATCAATTTCGTATTCTCGCCTTTGTGTTCACGGCGGATGCAGTCAATCAAGGTCCAAAGCCAAAAGACGAAGAAGACCAAGCTGATGACCAAGCTAAACAAGAAAATGACCCCGCCAATGATTGATATACCAGTTTGTTCCATGGAGGTTGAGGGTTAGGGTTCGGAAGGCAGAATGTCTGTCGCAGACAGCAAGTAAAGGGAAATCAAAAAGGCCCGGAGTTTACTCCGGGCCTGTTGTTGAATGTTACTTCTGTGGTGAAACACCGCCTCCGCTGGGTTGCTTCTGCTCGAAGGTAAGTCCCTTGTCATTGGCACCAATGTTCACGGGATCATTTCCCTTGTGGATAACGCCGCGAATGATGGATTCAGCCAGCGGGTCCTCAAGGTGACGTTCCACGGCACGCCGGAGCGGACGTGCGCCGTATTTTTCGTCGTATCCGTTTTCGATGAGATAAGCGCGAGCCGGTTCGGTAACGTTGATGGTGATACTCTGTGCGGAGAGACGTTTGGCCACCTTCGCGATCTCAAGATCAACAATGCGTCCCATGTGCTCCTTGGTAAGCGGCGCGAATATGACGATTTCGGTGAGACGGTTGAGAAACTCCGGTTTGAAAACACGCTTGGTCTCATCGAGTATCTTATCCTTGATTTTCTCGAAGTCACGTTCGGCACTGATTCCCACATCAAAGCCCATGGACGAATTGCGCTGGAGCACATCCGCCCCGGCATTCGAAGTCATGATGATGATGGTGTTCCTGAAGTCCACCGTACGACCCAGCGAGTCAGTCAGACGCCCATCTTCCAAGACCTGGAGGAGGAGCTGGACAACATCAGGGTGCGCCTTTTCGATTTCGTCGAAAAGAATGACGGAATAGGGTTTGCGGCGGACAGCCTCGGTGAGTTGTCCTCCTTCATCATACCCGACATAGCCCGGAGGCGAGCCCACCAGACGCGAGACGGTAAATTTTTCCATGTACTCGCTCATGTCGATCTGGATAAGCGCATCCTGCTCGCCGAACATTTTTTCGGCGAGAGTCTTGGCGAGCATGGTTTTTCCCACCCCGGTAGGTCCGAGGAAGAGAAATGAGCCAATGGGACGACGCGGATCTTTCAGGTCGGCACGCGAACGGCGCAGAGCGCGCGCAATGACTTCGCAAGCACGATCTTGTCCGATAACAACGGACTGAAGATCTTTTTCGAGATCGAGCAGTTTCTCGGTCTCTTTTCGCTCCATGCGCGATAGCGGAATGCCGGTCCAGTCAGCCACGACTTTGAGCATTTCGTCCTCGTCAACCACGATGCGTTGCTCGTCGCGCGATTTTTTCCATTCGGCAAGCCGTTCCTCGCGATGCGCCCGCAATTGTTTTTCCTGGTCGCGGAAAGCAGCCGCTTCCTCGAAGCGTTGTTGCGTGATGGCTTCTTCTTTCTTCGCGCAGATTTCATCGATCTGCTTCTGGATGTCCTCGATGTCGGTGGGACGCTGAAAGGATTGAATGCGCGCCCGTGCTCCGGCTTCGTCTAACACGTCGATGGCCTTGTCGGGAAGATGCCGCGAAGTGATATAGCGATCCGAAAGGCGGACAGCCGCCTCGATGGCTGCATCCGTATAGGTGCATTTGTGGTGCTCCTCGTATTTGTTGCTAATGCCCTTGAGGATCTTGATGGCGTCTTCGACCGACGGGTCGTTGACAGTAACCGGCTGGAAGCGACGTTCGAGCGCAGAGTCTTTTTCGATGTACTTGCGGTACTCAGCAAGGGTGGTCGCACCGATGCACTGGAGTTCGCCACGGGAGAGAGCCGGCTTGAAGATATTGGAGGCATCCATGGCTCCTTCGGCAGCCCCGGCACCGACGATAGTATGAAGCTCGTCGATGAAGAGGATCACATTTTTGGCCCGGCGGATTTCGTCCATGACAACCTTGATACGCTCCTCGAACTGGCCGCGGTATTTAGTACCCGCGACCATCAAGGCGAGATCAAGTGTGATCACCCGCTTATCAATGAGAATTTCCGGGACGATACCATTGGCGATTTCTTGGGCGAGTCCCTCGACAATAGCTGTCTTTCCCACCCCGGCTTCTCCGATGAGAACAGGATTGTTCTTGGTTCGCCGGGCAAGGATTTGGATGACACGACGGAGTTCATCCTTACGACCCACCACAGGATCCAGTTCGCCGTTGCGGGCCAGGTCGGTAAGATCGCGGCCAAAAGCTTTGAGCGCGGAGCTTTTCTCGCCTTTACCGGGGGCATTTCCGCGCATTTCTTCCGAAGGTCCGCCTGCCGCAGAAGGATCATCATCACCGGGAGGCATTTCTCCAGGCGTGTAGTTGGGATCCAGTTCAGAAAGGATTTCGTGACGGCACCGGTCGATATCCACATTCAAGCTCCTGAGAACACGGGCGGCAACGCCTTCTCCTTCACGAAGGAGTCCCAGAAGAATGTGCTCGGTTCCAATATAGGAGTGGTTGAGCGATTTCGCTTCCTTGGCCGCAAGGGCGAAGACTTTTTTGACCCGGGGCGTATAAGGAATGTTCGCCTGTGGCTTGGAATCCGCCGGGCCACTGCCAACCTGTTTTTCAACGGTGTTGCGGACGGTGTCGAGATCCAGGCCCATCTTCAAAAGGACATTTACTGCGACACCCTGTCCCAGCTGGATAAGCCCGAGTAAAATGTGCTCGGTTCCAATGTAATTGTGGTGAAAACGATCAGCCTCCCTCTGGGCAAGTGTGAGGACTTGCCGGGCTCGTGGTGTCAGGTTGCTCATGTGGTCCATATGCTAATTGGGCTGTTTTGTCTCGTTAATGTTTGTGAAAGGAGAGTTTTTGCAAGCTGGCAAAAGGTTTGCCATGCGATGTGATAATATCTACAAGCAGGAAGCTTGCCAATCGGCCTTCCTTAATTCGAGAATCTTTCCGACCAGGCAGAAAAGGCGAATCAATTATCCGAAGCGTCGGCATTGTCCGCCCCATCGCCCGGCTCAAGAATGTCAAAGTTCAATTCGGGATAGGCCGCAAAATTATCCCGGAAAAGTTTGGCGCGATGAATATCCCTTTCCTGGGCGTCCAACTCCGTCCCTGCGGATACTTGGATGTGGGCCGGCTGGCTTTCGATGATGAGCCGGTCGAGATGGGCGCGGTTCTCCTGCGGGAGCATGCCAAGGTCACAAGCCAGTCTCATGCAAGAGATCATGTTCATGGCCTCGGCAGAGGTGAGAAGTTGGGCATGTCTTAGCATGCCATAGCTGCGGGAAATACGGTCGAAGAATTTGTAAGGATCATTCTCCAACATGCGCAGCCGGGCATTCTCTTCCTGCTCGATGATACTCTTCAGCCAGCGCACGAGGTGCTCAAGGATTTGTTCCTCGGATGCTCCGAGCGTATGCTGGTTGGAAATCTGGAAAATATTGCCGGAAGCGTCGGAGCCTTCTCCAAACCAGCCCCGCACAACCAGCCCGTCCTGATTGACCGCCCGGACGACTTTTTCCATTTGTTCGGAAAAAACGAGCGCCGGAAGGTGGAGCATGACCGAGGCGCGCAATCCGGTGCCGACATTGGTGGGACAAGCCGTGAGATAACCCAGCCGGGAAGAAAAGGCTATTTCGAGGACATTCTCCAAGGCAGTGTCGATCAAGTCCGCCTGTTTCCAAGCGCGCTTGAGGTGAAAGCCACCCCGGACGACTTGAATGCGGAGGTGGTCTTCTTCGTTGACCATGACCGAGCATGTCTGGTCACGACTGATGGCAACCGCGCCATCCTTCCCGGAAGCGAGTTCCTTGCTGATGAGGTGACGCTCGACAAGCATGGCCTTCTCTGCCGAGGCCAGTTCATTCATGCGATAAACATGAGATTTTTTGAGCTTGGTGAGGTCGGCCAATGCCTCAAGGCAGAGTTTCTGGGTGACAGCCCGTTGCGCCGGTTTTGCCCAACCGGGAAAAGCATGCCGACTCAGATTGCGCGCCAGACGAATACGAGTGCTGAGCACAACGGACTGCTGGTCGCCGATGTTGTGCATGAGTTCGTTTTCAGAAGAAAGGAGGGCGTCGATGAGCATTGTAGTGGAACGCAAGAGGCGTTCAGCATTTCACTGCTTGGTCTTTTTCGCTGGCCTGAAGTTTTTCTTCAAGATGCCGGATCTCGTCACGCCAACGGGCGGCATCCTCGTAGGCCTCGGTTTCGATGGCATTACGCATTCGCGTACGCGCATCTTCCAATGCGTCATTAAGCACTGCGAGGTTGCTTCGTCCTGCGGGAGCCTTGCCTTTATGCTTGGCTGCACGCTGGATGTGCTTGAGGAGCGGATGCAGTTCCTGGGAAAAGGTCTCGTAGCAAACAGGACACCCCAGTCGGCTGGTTTGTTTGAAGTCATTCTCCTTGAATCCACAGGCTGGACAAACCGGCCCTTCAGGACGGAGCGGCTGAAGCCCCGTAATCATGCTGGCAAAACTGGAGAGTGAGACAGCGGTGGTTCCTGACTCAGCCGCGCATTTTTCGCAAAAATGGATCTTGGCCACCTGTCCGTCGTTGATCTGGGTCAGGTGTACCGTGGCGGGTTGCCCGCATTTGGAGCATGGATGCGTTTCGGCCATGTTGTGTCAGTATAGTAAACCAATTACTAAGCGTTACTGTGAGTAGCTATTGTCTAAGTTGCAAAGAAAAACCTATCTGTTGAATTAATGTCGATTAGAACGAATAACTCAGGCAAAGAGATAGAGTTTCCCCATGTTTCAAGTCGAAAGCACCATTCTCAAGACATTTCTCCAAGCAGGCGGCGAACCGGTCAGCGGCGACAGGATCGCCAAGGCACTCGGAGTTTCCCGGGTGAGTGTCTGGTCCCGTCTTGAGCGGTTGCGCAAGGAGGGGTTCGAATTCGAAGCCACCACTCGCGTTGGCTATCGGCTGACAGGATTACCCAAGAAGCTTCACCCTGCGCTGCTGGATGCTTATTTACGCCTGGCTGGAGTTTCCGCCGAATTGCATTGTTTTGCCGAGATCGACAGTACGAACAGCGAAGCCGAGCGTCGTCTCAGCGCAGGAGAAACACCGCCCCTGGTAATTGCCGCGTCGCAGCAGTCAGCCGGACGAGGCCGCCTGGGCCGCGTATGGCAAAGCGGGGACTCGGGAAATATTTATGTGTCTTTTGCTTTTCGCCCGTTTTTGACACCGGAGCGAATGCAGTCGTTTACCTTGGCGATGGGTTTGCGACTGTGCGATTTTCTGGCTACCCGGCACAAGTTGGACATGAAAATCAAATGGCCCAACGATTTGATGTGTGAAGGACGAAAGATGGCCGGAATGCTGACCGAGGCACGTGTCGATGCCGACCATGTGCGAGATCTGGTGTATGGCTTGGGATTGAATGTGAATTCCTCTCCATTGGATCTCCCAACAGAGTTGAGAAAAACCGCCGGTTCATTGGCCCACGCACTGGGTCACACTTTGGACATTAATCAAACTGCCGCCGAGATCATCACCACCGCATTGTCAGCCTATGAGGATTTCATCCAAACGGGAAGAGGAGATGATTTCCCCAAGCTCTGGAAAAAATATGATATCTTGGCAGAGAAAGAGGTAACCGTTTCTTGTTTTGGGCGACTGGTTACCGGTGTGGTGAAAGGCATTGATTCAAGCGGCGCATTGCTTCTGCGTGATAATGACAATGGCAAGGTTCACTCTTTCAACGCAGGCGAGGTAACGATTGTGAAGAAATAGGAGATCGTTGAAAAACAAAAAGCCCGCAACGAAACGCTGCGGGCTTTTTTGTAAATTGAAGCGATTACGCTCCAACTGCTTTCTTGGCCTTGGCAAAGGCATCCAGGGCTTGGTCCAAGTCGGCCTTGGTATGGGCCGCGCTCAACTGGGTACGGATACGGGCCTGCCCCTTCGGCACCACCGGATAGAAGAATCCGACTGCGTAAACACCGTTTTCCAGCAGCGCGGAGGCGAACTTTTGAGCCAGTACGGCATCGCCCAACATGACCGGGACAATCGGGTGCTCACCCGGCTGGAGCTTGAAGCCCAACTCGGTGAGCCCTTTCCGCCAGTAGGCAGCATTATCCATCACTTGGTCACGCAGCGAAGTATCCTTCTTGAGCAGTTTCAAGACGGCGAGGGTCGCGGCACAGATAGTGGGAGCCAGCGAGTTCGAGAAGAGGTAAGGGCGGCTGTGCTGGCGCAGGAGTTCGACGATTTCCTTGCGGCCCGAGGTGTAGCCACCGCTGGCACCGCCAAGCGCCTTGCCCAACGTGCCGGTAATAACGTCGATTCTTCCGATGGTGCCGGTGTGCTCGTGCGTTCCACGACCTGTTTTACCAAGGAATCCGACCGAGTGGGAGTCGTCCACCATCAGGAGCGCCTGGTGCTTGTCGGCGAGATCAGCAATCTCCTTGAGCGGAGCAATGAAACCATCCATTGAGAACACGCCGTCGGTCGCGATCATCTTGATCTTGTTCCCGGCAGCCTTGGCTTCGTTGAGCTTGGTTTCGAGGTCGGCAGTGTTGCTATTGTTGTAACGGTAACGTTGGGCCTTGCAGAGACGAACCCCGTCGATAATGGAAGCGTGATTCAGGGCGTCCGAGATGATGGCGTCTTCCGCACCGAGCAACGGTTCAAAAAGCCCGCCATTGGCATCAAAGCAGGAAGAGTAAAGAATCGTGTCTTCCGTGCCGAGAAATTCAGTGAGTTCATCCTCAAGCTGTTTGTGCAAGGTCTGGGTACCGCAGATGAAGCGGACGCTGGCCATGCCAAAACCCCATTTGTCCAGTGCAGCAGCGGCGGCAGCCTTGACTTCAGGATGGTCGGCAAGACCAAGGTAGTTGTTGGCGCACATGTTGATGACAGTGCGGCCATCCTTGAGAATGACACGGTTACCCTGGGCACCGGCGATAAAATGCTCTTGCTTGAAGAGTCCGGCTTCGCGAATGCCATCCAGACGGGTATTATATGCAGCTTGGGTTTCGGGAGAATACATGGCTTATGACAGCTTTGCAGGTTTGGTTAAAGCAGTTTACTAAATCATTTTCGTAATCTGGTGGCGAGACTGTTTTACCAAATACCGCCCCTCCCTTTCTAAAATACACTTCGAGCAGTTTTTCTTATCATCCTGAGTAGGATTTGGCCTTTAACACAAAGTTCACCAAGATTTCACTGAGAGCACGAAGCGTCCCACTTCCTTCGGATTCTTTGTGTTTAATAAAAAGCCTCTTCCGTCTCTCACAGAGCAATTATTCACAACTGCAGAGTCGTTTCCGCGGTTTGCGGAAACTCCAATGCAATCGGCAGAGTAACTTCCGCGGTTTGCATTGGTATGAGAGCTTTTAGCACTGGTCTTTCCGCGGAACGCGGAAATGTCCGTGCAACTGGCAGAGTTAGTTCCGCGACCCGCGAAAACATGAATGCAACTGGCAGAGCTGCTTCCGCGAACCGCGAAAATAGGTCTGCCAACTGCATTGGGACTTCCGCGACCCGCGGAAGTTACTCTGCTAATTGCACTGGCACTTTTTACTTTTGCGGAAACGACCCTGCAGTTGGTTTTTCTACCTTCCCAAACCGCGAAACCAACCTCGCCAACTGCGCATGGAGTTTTTCTTTCTTCTGGAGGAGTCCTCCACTGGGATCGCCGACCTCAAGATTAATATCCAAGAAAGTCGGTACTGGAGGATGCCGGAAAACAGAGGCAGCGGGACACCGACGATCCCTGTTTATCCGAATAAGTCGAGCCATGCGCCTTTCTGCTGTCTGGTGACAAAAAAACCGGCTCATTTACATGAGCCGGTTTGATGGGAAGAAAATCCTCCCTGTTACTCGCCACGGTTCGGCTTGTTGCCGCCCCGGGAATGAGGACGATGACGTCCATCGCGATTATAGCTCTGGGGATTTCCGGATCTATTGCGATTGCCATGGCGGAAGTTCCCGTGTTGGCGGTCACGATAGCGATCCCGTCCCCCACGTTGTCCATCACGGTCACTATAGTTTCTGCCGCGCTGGCCGTTCCCCTTGCTGGGTTCTTTTTTGATTTCGGGTTCCGAAATACCAAAGAGTGACCCAAAGAAGCGCTTGATCTTGCTAAAGAAGGTTTCTTCGGCTTGCACCGGAATCTTGGCAGGCTCGATGACGAGCTTCTGTCGGGCACCATCCTTGTGCGGACGAGAATCTTTCGACTCCTTCGGTTCTCTCGACTCGGGACGCCCACCGGGCGACCAATCTTGTTTTTGGCTTTCGCGACGCTCGCCAAAGAATTCCTGGCGTTCACCACGGGCAGGTCGCTCGATAGGACCACGATTACCGCCGACGTTTCTGTCAGCCTGGCGTTCGCGACGTTCGCCAAAGGATTCCTGACGTTCACCACGAGCAGGTCGCTCGGCAGGACCGCGATTATCCCCGACGCTTCTGTCATTCTGACGTTCACGACGTTTGTCTTCGCGAGCCTGACGTTCGCGATCAGGATTCATTTCCGCCTTGTAAGTTCCCTTCGAAACCGGCGGAACGAATTCACGCGGAGCACTGGTGTCGGAAGCACTGTCTGTTTTGGAGGCAGGTTCTTCCTGGGCAGGTTGAGATATTGGTTCTCCACCGACACGTTTGGACTGCCGGGGCTGTTGTTCGCCATACCCCTGGACATACTGTCCGGAGAGGCTTTCGCTGATCGCATTGGTATCCTCGACGACACCGATAGCGGGACGGGCGGCTGACCCTGCTCCTGCTTTTCCAGCTCCACTCCGGCCAAGTCCGCGTCGGGACGTTGAGCGGATGCCTGCTGGTTCGGAAGGTCCGGGAACCTCTTCTGCAACTTCATTTCCTGCTGGAATTGTGCTGAGTGGAGGCAGTTCTGCATGGGAAGTCTCCAAGGAAGACTCCGCAAGGCGTTCTTTGGGCTGGGCAGCCGGTGTCGTTGTCGGAACAGGTTGCGATTGCTCGGATGTTTCTGTAATGGAGGCATTCGCAATCGGCTCCGCAATTTTTTCAGCGGGCGGCGTAGCCAGGTTTTCTGATGATGCCATTGGCTTGTCTTATATTATTGTTCTTTCTGTGGTATGGCTCTCTGCGCCGCACGTAAGCGACGGTTACCAGCGTCTTGTTGTTTCGGCTGGGCGGTTGTTTGTTCTACACAGAATCCGGGAAGAATATTTTATTGTCTCGGATAGTGGATGGAGCCGGGGGAAGGTTCATAAGAATCTTTATTCAATGGGGAAGAAAATTTTTTAATTGTTACGATTAAATTGCCATATTCGTCTTTAGAGGGCCTTATTGCACATTTGCACATTTTCCTCAATTCAAGCGAATTAACTCTTAGCCAAGAGGTTGTTTATTGGTAAAAAGCATCCATTGGTATTCATATTCCAGTCGAATAAAGCCAGAAGTACCCTGTAAAAAAGATTTCCCTCCCCTGCCCCAGCCTCTATGTTCGATATAACAATGGATAACGAATCCGAGTCTCTCCCCTTTCTCTTTTCTGTGTTTCATGCTTCCTTTGGTATCGTGGGCGTATTGTTTCTCGTATTCTCTCTCTGGATGATAATTCATGCCATCTGGAAGCAGGAATGGATATGGTTGGTTATTCTTCTGATTTTTCCCGCTATTTCGCCAATTTTATATTTCTTTATGGTATATGTGCAGGCGAGCGGACACGGATTTGAGCTACCCGGAGCATCGAACAGAAGACGAATCAAAGAGTTGCAGACAAAGATTCACAATCTCGACAAGGCAGTCTTCCATGCGCAACTCGGTGACATTTATTTTGAACAAGGAAAGTTCGCCAAGGCCGAAACCTGTTACAGAGCCGCACTGGAACGCGATTCGGATGACATAGACACCCAGAGCCACCTGGGACAATCCCTGTTGCGGCAAGGCAAGACACAGGAAGCCTTAACCATGCTCAAGTCGGTGGTATCTGTCGACCCCCGGCACGAATACGGCTACACCATGATGGCCTACGCGGAGGCATTGGGCAGTATTGGGCAAAAGGCCGAAGCCCGGGCCGCCTGGGAAAAAGTTGTCGCTGCCAATACCTACGCCCGTGCACGGGTTCAGCTTGCCGAGCTTCTCATCGGGGAAGGCAAGCAGGCCGACGCCAGACCATTGCTTGATGAAACCATCGCCGACGCGGCGCATACGCCAAAATTCCAGCGCCAGCGGGAAAGTGTCTGGGTACGCAAAGCCAAACGGCTGCGTCGAAAAACCTGACATTTCCCATTTCAAACAGACAAAAAAGGCACCGAAACTTCGGTGCCTTTTTTTGGAAAAGAAAATCCTCTTATTGGGCAGGCTTGGCCACCGGAGCCGGAATGGATTGAGTCGGAGGAGTACTCACAACATCGACAATCTCCACGTCAAAGATCAACGTTGAGTAAGGAGGAATGCCACCCGGGCTACCGCGCTCACCGTAACCAATTTCATAGGGAATGTAGAGCCGGATTTTACCACCCTTGCCAACCTTTTGCAGACCCTCGGTCCAGCCTGCGATCACTTGGTTCAAGGCAAAAGTGTCAAACTTAGTCCGGTGTTTCTCCGTGCTGTCGAAAACCTCTCCATTGTAGAGAGTGCCTTTATATATGGCGTTCACCGTGCTATCCTTGCTCGGCATGGGAGATTTCCCCTTTTCCAGGATTATATAGCGCAGGCCCGAGGCCGATTGCTGGATTCCCTCTATTTTATCAACTTGCCGGAGGAAATCCCTGTTCTTCCGCTCCCATTCCCCGGCCCGCCCCCGCAAATATCCATCGAGCTGTGAAGCAACCTTTTCAAGTGGCTCCTTGGTTTCAACATCCTTTCCTTCCACACCCAAGGCAATCCCCTTGAGAAACTCGGCTCGTTCGGCTTCAGACATGTCCAGCACTGAGAATTGCGGCCTTATCATGGTAGCTCCAATATTCCAGCCCAAGATCCTGAAATACTCAGCCTTCTGCTCGGGAGTCACTTCCGAGGGTGCAACAGGGGCAGCGGGCGCAACAGGCGCGGGAGAATTCTGGGCATACATCGCCTGGCAGGCTGCCGCAGCAGCCAAGGCGCCGACAAGAAAAGTTTTACGCATAGGGCGGCATGGATGTCTCTTTCCCCTGCGCTGGTCAAATCTCATTTCCTTGTTCTCGGTTTGACTTGGCGTAACAGCAAATGATTATGCAAATGAAACATTTATTTCCTTTAACCGAACACTGTTCATGAAAAAAAACCGTTTCCCCAAAATACTTCTGCTGGCATCCCTCGCCTGCCTTCCAAGTGCCCTGGCATTTGCCCAAGCTGCCCCGGCTGTCGAGGAAGCCGATGCCGAAGAAGCCCCGGCCCTCGATCCTGCTGCAGAAAAGGCCGAGAAGATCCGTGATCTCCTGATGCCCGAGTCCGCTCCAAGTGCCGCGGAATTCCAGGAAGCCATCAAAAAAGCCAAAGAGCTTGGCGCGACTGAACAACAAATCATCGAGGCGGAAGTATTTCATGTCCTGATCAGCGGCAAGGAGGGCGATCTCACCGCCCTGGCCAACCGTCTTGAGAAGGCTGCACCGGATTGGGATGTCAAAATTGCCTTTGGTATTCGCAAAAAAGAACTGGCGATGTCACTCGTTTACGCCCTGCGCGCCAAGGCCGCCCTCGACAAGAACGATGAAAAGACCTTTCGCAACGAAGCCGCCAACAGCCTCTGGGAAGAACCGCAACTCAGCGGTTTGATCATGAAGATGTACCAGGACTCCATGGCCAAGAATTCCTCTGCGAACGCCGGCATCGAAAAACTCACCAAGGCCATCGAAGCCAAGGATG
>JAITVQ010000035.1 GCA_031285745.1 Puniceicoccales bacterium
GTTCTTTACCATCGTGACGCGCGCCTTCCTGACGACTGGATTCCCCGGGCCAAACAAGCGTTGCTGGAAACCTGGCTGCCTGGATTCCAATGGAGCAGTCTTTTCTATCGGAAAAATCTTTTCCCGTTCTTTGCTTTGATACTGGCAACGTTCCTTGTTCTCGCTACGACAACGGCATTGAGTGCTGCCGGGGCGGCTGGTTCAGCGGCAAAACCAATGGACGCCTATAAGGCGGCCGATTTCCTTGTCGCCGAGCATGGATGGCGTGAACAGATAAAACACAACCCCACGGATTGGACTGCCCACTACAATCTGTCCCTCGCCCTTGCCCAGCAAGACCGCTGGGGGGAGAGTGCCTCGCAAGCCATTGTTGCGCTGGTCCAGCACCCGCGCGACCCTCTCGTTCGCTGGCAGCTTCATCTTGCCCTCAATAAGGGCGGGTATCTTCCGGAGCCTATCAAGCCATTTGCTAACGAAACTCCGCAGGCCAGCCTGGCTGGTCTTTGCTCTCCCGCAGAATGGCAGCATATCCTCTATGGGGGAGTTTTTCTTGTCGCTTCCGGCATTATGATCGCCCTTTTACGTGGCTATCGATTCTGCGGAAAATGGGCGTATGTCGTATCAGGACTTATTTTGTTCTCCGGGGCCATCGTGATTGCGGCCGCCTTGTATTCACTGAGAACATACGGACCTTTGTCGGACGAACGCGCTGCCATCGTCTGGAAAACGGCCACGCTTTATTCTGTGCCTACCGAGGCTGATGAAGAACAAAAAACGACTCCTGTTTCGCCCGGCTCCATCGTTCTTGTGCAAAAAGACTATCTCGGATGGCGACAGGTGACATTCCCCAATGGACAAACCGGTTGGATTCGTGCCGATAATCTAACGTCGGTGTGGGAGTAGGTTTGGACAGGATTTACAGGATGATGGAATAGGCAGGAAAACGGGGAAGTTTTTATTGTCTGAGGTTGGTCTATATTTTTTCGTGATCTGAAAAATATCCACGATCTTGGTTATCCTACATAAGTTTCGCTTGGAAAAAGCTAATCGGCTGAACGATTAAGTTCTTCGGCATTCTGACGGATTTTTTCCCAGTATTGTATGCCAGCCTTGTAATCGACATAAAGGAACCAAACCGAAAAAATCAGGGCAATAATCCCAAAGATGCGATAGCGCTTCGGTCCGAAGACGGTCGGTACAATGGCAAAAAATGTCATAATTGCATAGTAGCCGACCCTGCCTCCAGGACCGGAAGTAAGAAAGACACTGAAAACAAGCAGAATGATAAAAACGACCAATGAGATTCGGGAAATACTGCCTTGGAGCGACGGGGTGTTCTTCTTCGGAGTATTTTGGTTCATGACCGACGATCTTTCATCGAGGACGCATTGTTGGGTGTCGTCATAGGCAGGATGAAATTCGCCATTTGTTCCCGTTCTTGAAATCCTTGTTTGGCGTAAAAGCAGCGTTGGTAGGATTCCCGTTCCCGGTGGTTAAGAAGGGAAATTCGCGAGCATCCGCGAAGAGCTGCCCGACTCCGAACTTCTTTAAGCAAGGCCGCACCCAGACCAGAACCACGGACATCTGGTCGGAGAAACAATTCAGAAATATATGCCTCTGGTCCGGAAAGAAAAACAAACGGTACCCAATGGACCGCACAATAGGCTACAATCAATCCTTCTGACGTTATACCGACAAGAATGGTGGATGCCCCCGTGGTGATTGCTGTCGATATAGCCCGCTCCACGCGTGTACAGGTTTCGTCGAGGGTGTCTCCAATCGCGACCTTTATTTCATCAATGGTATGCATCACCTGGGCGATGCCCATGGCGTCAGATATGGTGGCTTCGCGGATTAGCATGGTTTAGTATTTCACTTAATTGGATTTCGTTAGCAATTAAAAGATGGAGGGACGAGCTCTGCGAGTCCGTGGCAAAGAGAACATGGAATGCCGATGATATTTTTAGAGTACATGAATATTGTAATAGCATAGGCAAAAGTTTCGGACGCAGATAATATCTTCAAATAGATTACATCGTATTTGCCACGGACTCGCGGAGCTCGTCCCTCCATTTGGTTGCAAGGGTTATTTATTCGTCATTCGTGCCATTGCAAGGAGTTGAGCTCTCCTTGCCAGGGCCAATCTTCTGCCAAGCTTACCAATCGATGTCGCACCGGATTCTGTTGCACATATTTCCATTTGGCCCCGTAGGAGTCACCTTTACGTAATTGGGTGTCCCAATAATCCTTTTGCCAGACAGGTTTTTCTTCTTCGTTCGGCCACTGACGGGTTGTCAGATTTTTCCAAAAGTTCACCCACCGTTTCAATGGAAGGGGATCATGCAACGCCGGAGCACAGAAAAGATGAATATGATCCGGCAGGATAACATAGCGGCCAATTTTCCAGTGAGCAGACTGCTGCCATGCGTCAAGAAGAAGTGCGACAACATCTTTCTTTGCCAATATTGGTTTCCGATCCTTGGTGCAGACGGTAAGAAATATGAGTGTTGTCCGATTGAATACATCGACCGGAGGAAGGTGTGCCGGAAGTCTACGGTCAGGATGCATGGCCTCAATCGGTCACAGATTAGGCGAAAGGTCTTGTGACACTGAGATTATCTTCAGTCGTATTACATTATGTTTGCCACGGACTCGCAGAGCTTGTCCCTCCATTTAAATCTACCGCGCCATTACCAATGCTGGCTTAATGCCGGGCAGGTCGGGTTGTACTTCCTCGGTATCGCCGGTGTCCTTGTTGAAGCGCATGGAGAGGAGCTTGGTGACGCCGCGTTCCTGCATGGTGACGCCGTAGATGGTATCGGAGGCGGAGACGGTGCGTTTGTTGTGCGTGACAACGAGGAATTGGGAGTAACGGGTGAATTCGCGGACAATGTCGGTGAAGCGGCCCACGTTGGCGTCGTCGAGCGGCGCATCAAGCTCGTCGAGAACGCAGAAGGGCGAGGGCTTGACCATGTAGATCGCGAATAGCAGTGCGACGGCGGTCATGGTGCGCTGTCCACCGGAGAGGAGGGAGATGCTGCGCAGCTTGGTGCCGGGCGGACGGGCGATGATTTCGATGCCCGAGTCGAGCGGGTCCTCGGCGGCGATCAGTTGCAGGTCACTGCTGCCGCCGTTGAAGAGGCGCTCGAAGGTGAATACGAAATTCTTGCGGATTTGCTCGAAGGTGTCGTTGAAGAGTTGCTGCGAGGTCTGGTTGATCTCGTCGATGGCCTTGGTGAGTTCGTTCTTGGAATTCCAGAGGTCATCACTTTGGGTCTTGAGGAAGTTATAGCGTTCGCGGAGTTCGGCGTATTCCTCAATGGCGGCCAGGTTGAGCGCGCCCATGCTGTTGATGCGGTCACGCAGGTCGGAGATTTCGCGAACAAGCGGCGGCCAGTCGGTGTCATCCATCGCGGCGAGATCTTCGTCGGTGGGATCGCCACGGTTTTTGCGGGCACGGGGCTTCGGGCTGCCGTCACCTTCCTCGTCGTCGTTGAGTTCGTCGAGGTTGATCTTGGTTTCAAATTCCTCGTCGGCGAGCCAGAGCTGGCGTTTCCAGTCGAGGGTGGTGATGTCGTATTGATAGTCGGTACGAACCTTTTCAGAAAGGAAGGCGCATTGGGAAGTTTCCTCGGTGAGACGAACTTCGCAGTTTTTGAGCTGATTTTCGTTCTCGTGCAGCGTGGCACGTTCGTCGCGGAGAGAGGCGTCGGTTTGCTCGATTTGCCGTTCGAGCTGGCTGTGTCGCTCGCGGTCGGTTTCGAGGGTTTGCTGGGCGGCGAGGACAGTTTCAGCAAGCTGGGCAGCCCGGGCGCGAGCCGTAGTGGCTTGGGCAGTCATCTCCTCGATCTGTGAGTCCATCGCATCCAGTTCCTGGATGCGGGTGTCGCGGCGCGAGCGGGTATCGTTGAGTTCGTTGCGAATCGACCCGAGAGCACTGTCGAGCATCTGGAGATGCTGGCGCTTGGTGGCCAGTTCGAGGCGAATTTCGTTGAGGGAGTCGCGCGCGGTGTCGGCAGCGGCGCGGCGTTCCTCAAGTTGCTTCTCCAGGTCGGCGATGCCGGTGCGGCGCGATTCGATTTCGGTTTCTTTTTCCGTGAGCCCGGCGCGGGCCTTTTCCATGCGTTCCAAGGCGAGGGCTTGGCTGGTTTCGAGTTCATCGACCTGCTTTTGCTGGCGGGTGATGGCGTCGTCGTTGGAGGCGAGGATTTGCCGGGCAGATCGTTCTTCGGCCTGCAGGGCGGAGAGTTCCTCGCTCAGGGTGGCGACGCGGCGGCGGCGTTCCTCGGTGTCGACCTCGTTTTCGTCCATGCGCTGCTGTATGGACATGGCGGATACGTTGAGGGCCGTGAGCCGGTCGTTCTCGGTGGTCAGGGTTTGCTTGAGCTGGCGGATTTCGTTTTCGCGCTGGAAGAAGCTGGTTTCCTTTTTCCCCTTGGGCGCTTTGCGTCCGCCGTAGATGAGTCCGCGCCGGTCAATCAGTTCGCCGGTAGCGGTGGCGACGAGGATGAAGTCGAAAGACGGATTGTCCTTCCAGAAGGAGAGGAAGGCGTCGAGGGTATCGGCGAAATAGCAACCGGAGAGGAGTGCCGCGACATAGTTGGCGTGCTCGGACGATTTGGCCCGGATGACGTCGACGGCGGGGCGGAGAGAGGGGTCTTGAGGTCTTGAGGTCTTAGGGTCTTGGGATACTTTGACCTGGAGGACGGCGCGGCCTAGGTTTTTTTCGTCGAGCGCGGCGACAATGGAGGGGATTTTGGTGGTATCGTCGATGACAATGGCTTCGGCGGCGGCTCCAAGGAGATTTTC
>JAITVQ010000053.1 GCA_031285745.1 Puniceicoccales bacterium
ATCTCGGGTTGCCCACCCAAACCTGAGGCTCTGCTTGACGGCATGATGCTGTTGCAGGAAAAGATCCGCAAGGAGCCGTCGCTCCGGACCCTTTTCCGCCCGCGTCCGGTAGAAACCAAGGTGATTGCCTCCTAAATCGTCTGAAACACGTTCTCTTTTTCCATGCCTGATTCAGAACTTCAAACCTCGTTGCTGGCTAAATTTCCTTACCTGACCCCGCGTCCGGGTAGCGTGGATCATGCTGCGGTAAATGTCCCCCCTTCCGATCTGGTCGCCTTCACCAAGTCCCTGAGGGATGAGCTGAAATTTGATATGCTGACGGATATGACCGCCTGCGATTGGGACAAGGATTCACCGCGTTTCACCGCCATCTACCACTTTTACAACACCAGCACCCATCAGTATCTGCGTGTTGCCTGCACGGCTCCCGATGATGAGAATCCTGAGGTGCCCAGCCTCGTCAGCCTCCACCCTTCCGCCAATTGGTTTGAACGGGAAGCTTACGACATGTTCGGCATCAAATTCTCCGGGCATCCCGACCTCCGTCGAATCCTGATGTGGGACGACTATAAATGGCATCCGCTTCGCAAGGAGTTTCCTCTGGCTGGGCATGAGGTTGAGCTGCCTGCTGTCGATGTCTTTGAGGGTTCTCGCACCAAGATCGAACCAGCCCCCATGGCCGGTGGGCCTTTCGTTGCCACGCCGGGCAAGACCATGCACGATGCAGAGCCCAGGGGCAAGGATCAGAGTTGGAGCGAGACGAATTCGAAACCGGCGAACAAATAAGAAATCAGAAATATGAAATCAGAAATACATTTTCTCCAAGCAAGGGTACTGCCCCATAGCCTCTCATTTCTCATTTTTAATTTCTAATTTCTTATTTTTCTACCATGTCTTCCACTAAAGAAATTTCCATTGGCGACATTGCCGCCCGCTCCAGTGAACTCTCCGACGATCTGCCCGGCGAGAAGATGATGATCAACATGGGGCCATCGCACCCAGCCACCCACGGGGTGCTGCGGCTCAAGCTGGAACTTGAGGGCGACATTGTCACCAAATGCGACCCGGTCATCGGTTATCTTCATCGCGGCGATGAAAAAATCGCGGAGAACATGACGTATAACCAGTTCGTCCCCTACACCGATCGCCTCGACTATCTCGCCCCTCTCGCCAACAACGTCGCCTACGCCATCGCTGTCGAGAAACTTGCCAATTTAAAAGTCCCTCCGCGTTGCGAAGCCATCCGCGTCATTTGCTGCGAACTGGCCCGCATATCGTCTCACCTGCTGGGCTTGGGGGTGTATGGTATGGACACGGGGGCGTGGACGATCTTCATGTACACGTTCACCGAACGTGAGAAGCTTTATTCATTGTTTGAGGAACTCACCGGAGCCCGGTTTACCACCAGCTATACGCGCATTGGCGGAGTCGCCCGCGACATTCCCGAGGGATGGCTTGGCCGGGTCGAAACCTTCTGCGAGGAGGTGATCCGAACCATCGATGAAGTCGACAAACTGCTCACGCGAAATAAGATTTTCCTGGATCGCACCAAGGATATCGCCCCGGTGTCCAAGGAACTGGCCATCGCCTATGCCTTCACCGGAGCCAACCTGCGGGCCAGTGGTGTCGCCGCCGACTTACGCAAGGACGCCCCCTACTCCGGTTACGAAAATTATGATTTCGACATTCCGGTCGGCACCGTGGGCGATTGCTATGATCGCTACCTTGTGCGCATGGAGGAACTGCGCCAATCGATTCGCATTGTAAAACAGGCCATCGCCAAAATGCCTGACGGACCTTGGTACGCCGAGGAGGCAAAGAAAGTCTTTCTCCCACCCAAGGCAGGAGTTCTCACCAAGATGGAGGAGTTAATCCAGAACTTCATGCTTGTTACCGAGGGCCCTCAGATGCCTGCCGGAGAAGTTTATTTCGAGGCAGAGAACCCTAAGGGAGCACTTGGGTTCTTCATCCATTCCAAGGGCGGCGGCGTCCCCTACCGTTTTCATATCCGGGGTGGTAGTTTTATTTCCATGGGCATCCTGCCGAAGATCGTCCCCGGTCACTATATGACCGACGTCACGGCCATCCTTGGCTCACTTGACTTCGTGATGGGTGAGTGTGATCGATAGGATCAAGCCTGCTCCCGCTTTCTGCAATTGCGCAGCGTCTAGTTCTTTTTGGAACGGCGAAACACAATTGCTCCTACAGCAACCAATCCCATCCCGATAATCCCGTAGGTTGAAGATTCCGGGATAGACGTTTGGGCAAAAGAGATATTGTCGATGGCAATATTGTTTTGAGTGTTTCCACTTCCCGAAGCCTCAAGCATTTCAATATCCAAACGATATGCCATACCTAATCCACCAGTATAATTTGCCGCGATTGCCGGGGCATTATTAAAAGGAAGACCTTTGGTTGTTGTCCACCGCTCGGTTGTTTCCGACCATACCGTTGAATCTGAAGCAACATCGACCAGAGAAACTCGAAATTGGTATGAGTCTTTGGGAGAGGAACCGATAAAATTAAACCCATTAAAAACAACTCCCGTATCGAACGTCGGAGTAAACAAAATCGAATAAATACTTCCGGCACCCCCTCCCGCCATTTGGAAAACATGATTATCTATATTTTTCTCACTCCAAGCACAATGCCACCACCCAGCGCCACCAGACGCCGACCATGTTAATCCAATATTGGGCGTCCCAACGATCCCCTCCGGATTTTGGGTCGTTGTAATGCCAACTGCATCTTGGGATACATTGCTGCCAAAATCTGCAGGAAACAAAGTCCTGCTCCTAGAGGAGCTGCCTCCGGTTAAAGTAGTTGTGCCTCTTACTTCAAGGCCAAACAAAGGAAGCACAGCCAAGGGTAGAGAGAACCAAGTAGGTGTTTTCATGGGAGGTAACAGGTTGGCAGGGTGACAGGATGATAGGGTTACAAAGGTAAATGTAAAAAGAAACAACCCCACTCCTACTGTCAATTTTTATTTTCACTAGCAATACTTTACCTATACCCCTAGTCATTTATCACTAGATGAGTTCGGTTAAAATAGAGAAAAAATGAGCAATTTTAGGTTATTTTCTAGGTTTAAGAGCTCTAATCTAAACTAAAACTAAGACTATATAAATCATATAAATATATTGTTTCTCAACATAACAAAATCAGCACATACCAATTTGAAAATATGAATATGAGAAATCACTTGGCCTCCATTTGTGAATTGAATCCACATAACGAGAATTGAACTGCGCATTCCCAATAATGCTTATCAGCATTAAGCAACCCCACCCAATACATCCAAATATCGCCATGCCCAGTCTATACCAAACAAAACGCCGCCCAAAAATTGGGCGGCGTTTTGTGCGAAAATCAGCTTAAATTACTTGTTCTTTCGGCGCCGCACTGCCAGCACACCTACTGCAATTAATCCTACTCCGATCAATCCGTAAGTGGAGGGCTCAGGGATGGCTGTTTGTCCGAAGGAGATATTGTCTATTCCAATGTTATTTCCTGGGCTGCCCGTACCAGAAACTGTAATCGGTTTAATCTGTAATGAATACGCTACTCCGATCTCTCCGGTAAATCCCAAGGATGCGGGAATGTATTTTTTGTCGCTCGTGGTTGACGCTTCTACAACCCACTCCGGCGTAGTTGTTGTAAAAACCGATGCAGAAGTACTGTTATTTATAATCGAAACACTAAATTGAAACTTATCCCCTGGAGTATCTCCGATGAAATCAAAGCTATTTAAAACAACTGCTTTATCCGAAGAAGGGGTAAATAGTATTGAGAATGTAGATGATGTGGCTGCGCCAAACATTTGAAAAACATTGGAACTCCCTCCACCTCCACCCCACGGGTGGTAATACCAACCACTCGCACCTGAATAAGACCACGCTAGATCAATATCTGGCGTCCCGATAGTTCCATCCGCATCTTGGGTCGTTGTGATACCTGTAGCATCCTGAGACACATTACTGCCAAAATCTGTAGGAAGTATCGTCTTACCACTATACAAACCAGTTCCAGTCAGAACAGTGGCCGCATTTGCCGTAGCACCAATTGTCATGGAAGCGGCAAGAAGCGTCGCTATTGAAAGAAGTTTAAGCGAGGGGGTTTTCATCAGAAGTTTAGAGTTGAGGTACAAAACATTAGGCAAGAAAGTAAACGTCATGATACCGTACCACCATTTACTTTCGATGACATAATAACAGATACTCTTCTATTCGGCTATAGTCCATTGTTACCATATACCAATTAACATATGACAAATGATTATCGGAGTTTGGTACAAAATTTTCCCTTTTTATTTGCAGGAAGATTTCGAATTGCTTGTGTCGGCATGTTAATTGCCTCATGCGCGACTCCAAAAAAACCTCAGCGCAAAAAAAGGTTGAAGATGTGTTTTTCAAGCTCGCACGTACGCATCTTACCCGTTCGCGTTATATTTCACCCGAGGATTTTTCAGTAAGATTGGCTAAAAAAGGAGCTCATCGAAATGATGGCATGCTATTTCCTTTGGGAACCCCGGACGAAACTCTCGCCATCAATAAGGCCGCAGGCATTTTTCAGGACATCAATGAGCACGGCTGGGATTGGGTTCTGGCTAATCATTCGAGAGAGTTCGTTGTCGGATTTTCTTGGAATCAAGACCCGGCATTGGTGACTTACACGACGCTGACTACCCGAACCAGGCGCATAAAGAAAAACACTTCTCCGGAAGCAGAAGGCAAAACCATCGGAGTGCTTCTGATTATCCCTGACCAAACTTTGCGCAATACGATGGAGTCGTGGATTGATTCCTTAGGCGGGATGCACTGCCCATTCGCATTCGAAAGCATTGACGATGCCTTGAAATCAGCCCCGGTATGGCAAGGGAAGGTCATATTTGCGCTCTGCGATTGCGGTTTTTGGGGAACCCCAAGCCACTTTCCCGAGATACTTGGTGAAATCCGGAAACACGTCCCGGTTGTGCCAATGATATTTGTGAACATCAGCGACGCCCTTTTTCTACAGATGATCGGGGCACGATATGGTTATATCCTGCGACGAACATTACCCGAAAACGCATTGGAGCCGATCCGCCATGTGGAATCCAAACCCGAGGCATGGAGTGATGCAGTTCGCCGGTACAATGCCTCCCTGTGGCACAATGCCCAGGCGGGGACCCCTGTTTCAGCGGAATCGGATAATCCGAAGGAACTGACCCACCGCGAGGCAGAGATTCTCCAGGGCCTCAGCAGAGGATTGCTGAACAAGGAAATCGCCGCCCGGCTGGACATCAGTGTAAACACAGTCCGCAATCACATTTGCAATATCTTCCAAAAATTGGGCATCAGTACGCGCACCGAGGCGGTTGCGTGGTACCTGAATCGTTGATCCGGATTAAGTATGTTTCGCCGATTTACGGAGTTTCTCATCCGGCTGCGAATGCAATCCACCACCGGAACCGCCTTGGCATTCGCCATCTATGCGGGACTGATGGCGTTCGTTGTCTATTCGTGCATGTACGGATTCAGGAAACCCTTTGCGGCGGCGGATTATGCGGCATGGGATTTTGGGGATTTTTCCTACAAGGTGCTGGCCGTGTGCGCCCAGGCTGGCGGCTATTTATGCAGCAAATTTCTCGGCATTCGCGTCATTGCCGGTCTTCGTCCTGAGCGACGTCTCCGCTTGATCCTGACCCTCACCGCAAGTGGCTGGGTCGCCCTGCTTTTTTTCGCGATCGTCCCGGCCCCGTATAATCTGGTTTTCATGTTTCTGAACGGACTGCCTCTCGGATTGATCTGGGGAATCGTGTTCAGCTACATTGAGGGGCGGATGTCCACGGAGATCATGGGAATGCTGCTGGGGACGAGTTTCGTGTTGGCATCGGGTGTAACCAAATTCGCCGGAAAAATACTGATGACCGACTTTGGCATCAGCGAAGCATGGATGCCGTTTGTCGCCGGGGCGATTTTCTTCCTGCCATTGGCAATATGCGCCATCCTGCTCAATGCCGTACCTGCACCATCGGCGGAAGAAGTACGCGTCCGGCATGCCCGACTGCCCATGGATAAGAAGAACAGGCGGGATTTCCTGCGGATTTTCGGCGCAGCAATCCTCCCGGCTGTATGCGCGCAAATGCTGCTAGTCATATTGCGTGAGGTCCGGGATTGTTTTGCCAACGAGATTTGGGTCGAGACAGGGTATTCGCACACCCCCGATGTTTTCGCCTTGTCGGAAATCGGAGTCACCCTGGCCCTGTTGGTAATGTCGGTGGCGATCTTTTCGGTGAAAATGAAGAACACCCACCGGGCATTTTCCATTGCCCATTGGATGGTGATTGCCGGGTTTGCCCTCACTGCCATCATGACATGGTTTTTCATGAACAACTGGCTCTCGCCGTTTGCCTGGATAGTCGCCAGCGGCGTGGCGCTCTATGCGGCGTACCTTCTGCTGATCTGTGTGTACTTCGAACGCTTTCTTACTGCATTTCATGTCCGGGCCAATGTTGGTTTTCTGGTATATTTGGGTGACTCCGGTGGTTACCTGGCGGCAGCCGGTGTCATTGTCGCCAAGGCGTTTTTCCTTTTTTCCTATGGATGGACGGATTTCCTGAAAATCTCGTGCATCCTCATCGGCATTGTCGGGGCAGGCTTGATGTCGTTGTCGCTCTGGCTATTTCGCGGATTGTACCAAAGCCAAGGAAGTAAAAGTTCGTAAACTGCCATGTTGAGATACCCGTACATGGGATAGGCCTGCATGGTACCAATGTCCTATAGACGTTGGTCCATTAATATAGTACACTGGTGGAGTCTAGTGTCCGATGCGAATCGGGCATATAAATCCCAACTGCCCTCCCTCATGTCTCGTTCGTTTAAAAAACTCCTTGGCTGTGGAATGTTACTTGCCGCCGGTACCCCGCTTGGATTCGCCGGGCTTTCCCTGGATAATGTTGCCGGTTACTATACCTTCGAAAACGGCGGCGCAGACAGTGCCACATGGGCAAGTGGTGGTGCCTATGAAGGTGTCTTGCGCGCCCAGGGCACATCCACGGGCTACAGCACCGCGCAAACGATGTTTGGCACGCAGTCGCTCTATGTCACAGGCGGCGGTTTTTTCTCCTTGGGTAATCCCGATAAATACAGATTTGGGGCCGGTAGCTTTACCATAACATACTGGTTGTATATGCCGTCACCTGCCCCTGCAGGCAGCAGTAACGACGCAACCCTCATCGGGAATAAAGATTGGTCGGGAAGTGGAAACAATCAAGGTTGGGTCCAAGCTCTCTCCGGAAACGCTTCCATCAATGATGACATTAAAGCCAATGCCGCCTCGGGCGGAAGTCGCGCCGATGCAACTGCCATTGACATGGATCCAGCCAGCCAAACTGGAGGTGGCTGGACATTTGTTGCCATGGTGGTGGATCGCTCCTCCAATCTGCTGTGGAACTACGTTGCCGACCCCTGGGTGTTGGTTTCAAAAGGTGACTTCGGAGCAAGCAATGATGCATCAGAGCCTACCTCAGCAAGCATTGCCGCCCTCAGCGGAATAAATTTCGATGCCCCGGTCGGCTACAATATCAACATCGGGCAGGATGGCGACGGAGCCGGTTATACGCAGCTCATTGCTTATTTCGATGATGTCGCGCTTTGGAATACGGCCTTATCGCGGGAAGATCTGTGGGAAATCTACTCACGCGGTCGGGGCGGAGAATCACTCGGCGATATCTTGTTGATTCCCGAGCCCAGCACCTACGCGTTTGCAGGAATCGCCTGTACGCTCGCTGGCCTCGTCGCATTGCGCCGGAGAAAAAAGGCTTCCCGCTAATTTATGCAAAATCGCCCCTAGCCTACGCGCATTCCCTCATCCACTCGAAAACCCTCTTAAATGAAAATCGCCAAACAACTCTTTTTTGCCCTCGCTCTGATTACTCCAACGTTGGCATCCGCCCAAGTCGAGCTGACCAACAAGGTATTGATTATCGGCATCGACGGAGTGCGTACCGATGCGCTGCTCTCCGCCAGCACCCCCAACATCGACTCGCTCTGGCGCGGCAACGCCGGCGCTTATCGTTTCGATGCAAAGACTGACGATGTCACCATTAGCGGCCCCTCTTGGACAACCATGCTGACCGGAGTCGGCAGCGCCAAGCATGGCGTGAAAAACAACAATATGTCCGGTGGTCACTTTACCAATTACAACACGAACTATGTCAGCTTCATGGATCGTCTGGAGGCCGCCAACCCCACCATTCAGACCGCTGCAATTTCCCAGTGGGAGCCGACCAATTCCATTTTCTCCAACATCGATTATAAAGCCACCGGCAATGGCGCCAGTGTGAAAAATCAAGCCGTGGAATTACTGTCAGGGCAAAACGTCACGGTGAGCAATCCCGATGCAATATTCCTGCATTTCGACGATGTTGACGGAGCCGGGCACAGTTCTGGCTATCTCTCGCAATCGGCCATCACCGCTGTCCAGACTATCGACGGCTATATCGGCGAAATCCTGGCCGCAGTGCGTTCCCGGGATACCTATGCCGAGGAGAACTGGCTCATCATGCTCTCTTCCGACCATGGCGGTAATGGGTCAAGCCATGGAGGTTCGACGCCGCAGGAAAAATACGTCTGGCTCATCATGAATGGCATGGATGTTGTTGTCGGCGAAATGGAAAACGGTATCCTCACGGCAGACATTGCCGCCACGGCCATGGTCCATCTGGGATTGGATATTGATCCATCCTGGGATCTTGACGGACAAGTACGCGCCCTGAAGGATAATGACGCAGCAAGATCCGCCTCGTCTCTTTATGCCGACGGAGCGTCTCCCATTCCCGAACCGTCAACCTACGGACTCCTTGCCGGAGGCATCATCGCCCTCGCCGCAGTTATCGCTCGTCGCCGCAAAAGATAAATTCCTCAAAAATGTCCATGATTCCAAAACTCATCTCCAACGCGCTCCGAGGCGCATTTTTTCTCACCTTGGGCATGATTGCCGGAGTGGCCAATGCCGATGAAAAAAGCAGCAAGTCACAATCCGAAGGAGGCGCTTTCAACGGACGACGTGTGTTGATCTTGGGGCTGGACGGCTTGCGCCGCGATTCTCTTGAGCTGGCGTTGAAAAACGGAGACGTGCCCAACATGGCGAAGATTGCCGCAAATGGCACTAGATACTGGGGCATGGAGGCCGGGGGCGACCTCAAAGGTCCGACCAAGCAGCCGACTGTCAGCGGCCCCGGATGGAGCACCATTGTCACCGGTGTTTTCGCCAACAAGCATGGGGTAACTGACAATAGTTTCAAAAACGCGCACTACGACAAGTATCCGCATTTCTTCAAGTATGCCCGCGAGGCAAACCCCAAGACCTATCTGGTATCCGTCTGCACCTGGCATCCGGTGAACACCAAGATTCTTCTGGGCACCGGTGACAATCTGGCCGACATCTGCCATTGCTCACGCCCCGCCCAGAAAGGCGAGGATCCCGATATCGACACACGCGACAAAACCGTCGAGGCGCTGACCAAGCAAAACCCGGATGCCGTTTTCGTACATTTCAACAACCCCGATACCACCGGGCATGCCTACGGCTACGGCCCCCATATTCCGGAATACATGGAATGCCTGAAGACCCTCGACAAACACATCGGAGACATGCTCACCGCCGTGGAAAAGCGACCCAACTACGCCAAGGAATCATGGTTGATCGTCCTGACGACCGACCATGGCGGCAAGGGCAAGGGACATGGCGGACAGTCACCGGAAGAACGGGATATCGTGACCATTTTTTCCGGTGAGGGCTTTGCCAAGGGCAAAAAGGACAAAACGGTTATCTTGCAGGATGTCGTGACCCCCAGCGTCTTGAAACACCTCGGCATCGCCATCAAGCCGGAGTGGGATTTGGACAGCGCCCCGTTGAATTAGATCAACGCGTGTTTGTCCATGAGGGCGCTTCAGAACAACAAAGCGCACGCCCACATTTTCTTACTTGCCCGAATCAGGCGCCAGCAACTCATCCAGCCAGGCGCGCCGGGCTTCGCCACGCACGGGTGACGGCGCTTCCAGCACAGCATAACATGCCGCCGCTTCCGCCGCCCCCAGGCGCTGGCCGGGGATACGTTCAATCCGGACCACTTTTTGCAATCCCGACTCCCCCACCCGGACAACAGCGCCCACCCGGATGGTCTGCGCAGGCTTGGCGATAATGCTGCCAACCACAACCAGCCCCTTTTCACAAGCCGCAGTCGCCTGCGCCCGGTGGCGGAAAAAACGGGTTGTCCAAAGCCATTTATCCAATCGCTCCGTCGCTGGAATATCACCGGATAACCGCACGTCGCTTTGATGCGAACAAGCCATGGGCAAACCGGATTATCAGAGTGCCTCGGCGTCGCGCTCACCCGTCCGGATGCGCACGACCTCGTCAAGCGGAAGAATAAACAGTTTCCCATCCCCGATTTTGCTGGTACGGGCTGCAGTGGAAATCACCTCAATGGCCCGCTCGACTTGGGAGTCGTCCACTGCGATTTCAACTTTCACCTTGGGTAGAAAATCCACGGTATACTCGCTCCCCCGGTAAATCTCGGTATGCCCCTTTTGCCGACCAAACCCCTTCACTTCCGTGACAGTCATCCCCTCGATTCCGATATCGGCAAGGGCGGCTTTCACTTCCTCGAGTTTGAAAGGCTTGATGACGGCGATGATGAGTTTCATGAGTAGTGCAAGGTTTCGGGTTGAATGTAGGTTAGTTTAGAGGAAGAGCAAGGGCTATGCCAAGATTAAGCAGCAGAGAAAGGCAGAAGGTACAAAGGAGCAGAGGGGAGCGTTTAGCATTCAATTATAGCGTGGAGATATCTGGCAACGGCGGCAACTCATGCCATGGGTGGCTACTTTAAATCTTAACCTTTTTATTTCAAATTTCACATTCCCCCTCTGTGCCTTTGCTCCTTTGTGCCTTCTGCCTTTCTCCGCTTCCTCCGCGATTCCGTGTGAGCCTTTATAGTATATGACCCTTTTTCAGTATTCTCATGTAGTTTTCATCCGCCCTGCCCAATTTCGCGCAAAAGAGCCAAGGTCGTGGCGAGTTTTGTCATGTCCTTGATTCCGGGCGCGCTCTCCACGCCACTGTTCAAATCGACAAAATCAGTGTCACTCTGCCGGACAGCCTGACCAATGGTCTCGGCTCCCAGCCCTCCGGCCAGCAGCCAACGCTTGGCGGTGTGCTTATTTTTAAGCTCCCGGAATTGTCCCCAATCCGCCGCCCGGCCAGTCCCGCCAAATTCCCCGGCATGGAAACCGTCACAGAGAAAAACATCCGCATACGGCAAGCACCACAACGGCCAGACGGCCCCCGGCCCCACCCTGGGTGCCAGCCATAACCTCTCCCGGCCAACTGTGTCATGCCATCCGGTCACGTCAGTCCTCGCCATGCCGACACTGGCGTCAAAATGGATCTGAAAAAAATCAAACCCGTCCGCCACCGCCGCATCCAGTTTTTCCCGCGTTGGCGAAACATCGACAAAAACCCTGCGCCCCCGGGGAATCTCCGCGAGCAAGGCAGGCAATAGATCATCCGGCACAAAACGCTTCGACTCCGGCCACCGGTTCACCCCCAGAAAATCAACCCCCTGGGCCAGGGCCCCGGTGACATCGACCCTCCGGGTAATCCCGCAAACCTTGACCGTGAAATCCATAAGACCCTTGAGACTTACTTCAATGCCTGGGCCACTGCGGCAGCGAGCGCGTCGGGGGTCGGGCTGACCGCCTGGGCCGCCACCGGAATGCCAAACTCCCGCATCGCTCCTGCGGTAACAGCCCCTATCGCAATCGCCTTGGGCTGCCGGGCAGATTTCGCCGGAGTCAACAACCTGGCTTGGGCCACAAACGCTTCCACCGCCGAGGGGCTGGCAAAAATAATGGCATCCGCCCCGTCCCGGCGAAAACTCTCCACCGCGTCCATCTTCTCCACGTCATTCTCATAGGTGGCATAGACGGAAAGCGTATCCACGATCGCCTTCCCCTTTTCCGAAAGAATATTGACGAGCGTCTCCCGGTTGCGGTTACCCGTCACCACCAGCACTCGCAAATGCTCCAGGCTCTGCCCCGTCACCATCTCCTTGCCCAAGGCTTCGCCCGTCGCCTCCTCCGGCATCAGATCCACGTTCAGGTGATATTCCCGGACGGCCTTGGCAGTTCCGGCCCCGACACACGCGATCCGGGCCAGACCAATGCCCCGGATGTCATTAAATATATTGAAAAATTGGGTAAAAAATCCCTGCACACCATTGCGGCTGGTAAAGACGATCCAGTCAAACTGTCCGATATCATCAAAGGTATTCTTCAGTGCGGCATCATCCGCCGTGTACTCGATCTCGATCAGGGGAATCTCCAGCACCGTCGCGCCCAGCTTCTCCAGCTCAAGGCGAAGGCTCTCCGTCTGCCCTTCGGGACGGGTAACAACAATACGTTTATCGGCCAGTGGAGCCGTTGCTTTGGAACGTGCCATAGAAATCAGCCCCTGAACTTTGGCCAAAACGGCGGAAAGGGAAACTTTTTCTTACCGGATTCCTTTGAAAATATAGAACTTTTAAAAATGGAGATCTGGGCAAGAACCACGGATGACTGGATAGGAGTAGGATAATGAAAGAATACATTAGACAAAAATATTATTGGAGATCCCGAAAAGAAACCTTTCCCATTTTTTTATCCGTGATTTTCCGCTTCGTCATTAAGTTCGTTACGCCCATGCGTAAACTGTTTCTTCGCATCCGCGCTCTTCCTATCAACCTTCAGCTTTTTTCGTATCCTTAGTTACAGTTGCTGTCGAACTTTCCCGCACTTCACGGCACTTCATCAATTCCGCCCGGATTCCACGGATGGCATCGTAAAATCCGGCGAATCGCCAGCCAGCTGCCCCGAAAGAAACCATGCTTTACCAACGCTTGCCGGGCATATTCCGAGCAGGTTGGCGAGAATCTACATCCACACCACGGGCCGAGAACGAAATGCAAGGGCGGGGAAACAAATCGCTGATACCCCCGGACCAGAAGAATCATCACCCGGGCGCCCCAGCCTGGCTGCGGCGTTGGTTCGGAAGATTCCGCTGGAGAAGAATCCACCACCGTCATGATGTTTTTTCCGTTCCTGCGTTCCTAAGCAATCTGGCGCACGATTCGAGATACCGCCGTTCCAGCGAGGCATAATCCTTCTCCAAGCTAGAGCGCCTCGGAACAATCACAACATCCCATCCTGCCGGCCATACTTGGGGATTCAGACGAAAAATCTCCCGGAATACCCGTCGCATCCGGTTCCGATACACGGCGTCACCCAGCATTTTTTTTCCGGTGACAACTCCGATACGGGCCGGGGTTGTGGCTCCCGGCACCTTGAGGGCATTCAATACAAAAGGCCCGCACTCCAAGCGCGAGCCTTCTTGGCGGACACGGACGAAATCAGCTTGTAAGCGAAGTTTCTGTGTGGCCGGGAAACGCATCCTGTTGGACGCGCCGGAATTAGTCGGCAAGCCGTTTGCGACCAGTCCGGCGACGATTGGCAAGAACTTTGCGACCACCGCGGGTCTTCAAGCGAGCACGAAAACCGCACTTGCGAGCACGGCAAATTTTGGATGGGCGATAGGTCGGTTGCATGACTATGGAACTTTAAAGAGGGCGCGAAGAAAAGGAGCCTACCCCGCCCTGTCAAGCGACGTTTTCAGAGTGCCTTGAGCGTTTCTTTCACAAAATCAGTCAATCGGGCACGCGCAGCAGGCATCGGAGCCAGAAATCGCTTCAGTTTACCGATATCCGACGGATGAGTCGCCAAACGCCAAGCCATCCGTACCGGAGTGCCCTTTCCTGCGGCAAAATCATACCCGAAACCCAGTAATTCCGAGGGAAACTCCTCCTCCGCATCATCACTGATCACCCGGATGACAGCGGCGGTTCGTCCATGCTGTTTGGCCAGTTCCAGAAAAGGCCCTGTTTCCATGTCCACAATGGGGGCTCCCGTCTTTTCCCAGGCTGCCACCTTTTGGGCAGGGGTCTCCACTACTACGTCGGATGTATAAATTTTTTCAATCCTCCGGGCCGGGATCGTCTTCATCGCCGCCAAGATGGGAGTCTGGGCGGCTTCCGTTTCAGCCAGATACACCATGTCGTTACGTTTGAGTGCCGGGTCCAATCCGCCGCCAAAGCCAGCAAGCCAGATCGGAGCCGGACTTGGGCAGGGAGCCATCGCCTTCAGGACAATCTCGATCCTCCGCGCACTGTGGGGCTGCCCCATCCCGCAAATTGCCAACTGGACATTCTTGCCGGAGAGCTGTCCCGAATAGATAATGACATCTTCCATGGTCTTTTTCACCCGCTGTTCCAGGGAGGCCACCAAGTCCGTCGCCTCATAGGGAGACGGCACGATGATCGTGGGAATGTCGGCAGCAAGGGTGGCACCACTCATCCAGCCATATTTCAGCCCGATTCGTCTTTCGGCAATAACTTATCCACTGGAATAACAAAAGCGGCCCATTTCCTTATAAAAAGAGCATTTGAATTTTTTTAATCTCCCCAACATAAGAAGATGAACCACTCATGATCCATTCCACCGCCATTATTGGAAGCAACGCCCGCCTTGGTACCGGTGTCACTGTTGGCCCTTATGCCATCATTGAGAATGATACCGTTATTGGCGACAATTGCCAGATCGCCGCCCATGCAGTCATTAAGCAGGGAACCCAGCTCCGCGATAATGTTTCAGTCGATCATCATGCCGTCATCGGCGGACTGCCCCAAGACACCAGTTTTGACCCAGCCATAAGGTCTGGCGTCGTGGTCGGGCGGGGAACAAAAATCCGGGAGAGCGTGACGATCCATCGTTCCACCAAGGAAGGCAAGAACACCGTAATCGGAGAAGAATGCTTTCTCATGGCACTTGCCCATATTGCCCACGATTGTGTACTAGGCAATGGAATCATCCTAGCCAATACCGCCACACTGGCTGGCCATATTTATGTCGAAGACAAGGCATTCATCAGCGGCGGGGTCGTTGTTCATCAATTTGTCCGGATTGGCGAAAACGCCATGGTCAGCGGCAATGCCCGCATCGGGATGGATGTTCCGCCATACTCCATTGCCTTGGAGCGCAATCATATCGCCGGATTAAATCTCGTCGGGTTGCGTCGCCGGGGTTTTTCCCGTAGTGTAATCTACGAACTTAAAAATTGTTATCGCGCCGTTTATCAGGACGGCAAAATGAACTTGCAAAACAACGCCGCCGAGGCAATCGCCCAAGGCGTCGCCACAACCACCGAAGGAAAGAAATTCCTGGAATTTTTCACCCAAACCGATGCCAGCAAACGACACCAATTTGTCCGCCCGCGCACCAGTGTAGATCAAGACGATTAAATGAACGAACCTGCTTTACCATCCAAACCACTGGCCCTGCTCTGCGGAGATCCCGCCGGAGTCGGTCCGGATATCATTGCCCGCTGGCTCGAAGAAGCCCCCGAAAACCAAAACAAGGTCGTCCCGATCGGCCCGCAAAGCTGGCTCGATACGCTCCCCATCCCCGGCATTCCTGCCGGGCCCGAGGGATACAAGCTTACTCCGGGGCTCCCCGACAACGACGGCCAACGCGTCGCCTTGGACGCCATGGAAATCGGTGCTGCCGGATGTCTCGATGGCCGCTTTAGCGGTGTCGTGACCGGCCCGATCAACAAAACCCGCATGGCCGCCAACGGGTATCCCTATCCCGGCCAGACCGAGTTTTTTGCTGACCGCTGGGGAGGAACTCCCGTCATGGCCTTTGCCGGAGGGCAAATGAAGGTAGTCCTCGCCACCTGGCACATCCCCATGCACAGCCTCTGCCAGGCGCTCACCAAGGACGTTTTCGCCCGCTCCATTGCCGCGGCCGCCCATCTGGCCAACAGCACAGGCATCTCGGGCATGCCGCGCATCGGAGTCTGCGGACTCAATCCGCACGCCGGAGAAAACGGCCTCCTCGGCACCGACGAGCGCGATCGGTTCAATCCCTGGCTCGAGGAACTCCGCAACGAATACGTCAGCCTCTCCACCACCTGTCAGCCTGCGGACACAATCTTCCGACGGCACCTTCAGGGGGAATTTGATGTCGTGGTCGCCCTTTACCACGACCAAGGCCTCGCACCTTTGAAAACAGTGGAATTTGAGCAAAGCGTGAATATCACCCTGGGCCTCCCCTACATCCGCACCAGCCCCGACCACGGTACCGCCTATCCGTTGGCCGGGAAGAAGAAAGCCTCGCTCTCCAGCTGGGATAATGCCGTGCGACTTACCCGGCTATTGGCGAAGTAGGGGAAGCGTATAGGGGGCTCAATTACGAATGAGGGAAGTGGGTCTTGGGTCCATAGGTACAAGGGGGTTAGGAAATTGTTTTTCCCAAAACCTTATACCCAAGACCTTGAGCCCCTTTGCCGCTCTGACGCTTTGTCCCTTTACCCCTTGTCATTCTACCATTAGTTTTTTTGATTTTTAGGATTCTCAAAAACAAATCTCTTAATAAGCTGTCATCACTTTTACCCATGGAACAGATCACAGACCTCATAAGCCTGACAGGCTTTCCAGCCCTTTTTGCTAACCCCGGCATGTTCATCATGTGGGTTGTGGTTGCCGTATTGTTCTACTTTGCGGTCTTCAAGCAATTCGAGCCGCTCCTCCTTGTTCCCATCGCATTCGGAGCACTACTGGCCAACATTCCCTCGGAAAATCTCGTCGAAAAGCCCGCCGGGGATCTCATCAGCACTTATAGTGGCACGGTCATTGCGACCACACTGGAAAAAGGCACTGTTTTCAAGGTTCCCCAAGTTATCGAGGAAATCCCCGAGCATCTTTCCCGGAAAAATGAAGCCGGCATCAAGGCACTCTTTGAACGGGAAGCCGCCCGCCGGACCCTCGAAACAAACAAAAACACGGGATCCATTATTACCACCGGCCTGCTCGGTGCCGTAGTTCGTCCCGAGGGAGTTTCGCCGACGCCGGACCAACTCATCGAAGTGCCGTGGCTGACTCTCAAAAGGAAGTCCTCTTCCACTGCTGGAAAACCTGAATACGAAATAGTCCAAGGTACCCTCCAAGTCTGCGACCAAGACAAAGTTTTTGCCGTTCCGGCCACAGGCGACGTTTCCTTTGCCGTCGGGATCGGGGACAAAATCACCAAGGGCGAAAACTTGGGCAAACTCTACAACTCCCATGCAGGAGGGCTCTATCACTGGCTCAGCCTCGGCGTTATTCTTGAAATATTCCCGCCGCTCATCTTCCTCGGTATTGGTGCCATGACCGACTTTGGCCCGCTCATCGCCAACCCCAAGACACTCCTCCTTGGTGCAGCAGCCCAGCTTGGTGTATTTACCACCTTCCTTGCCGCAAACATGCTGTTCGGATTTACTCCCCAGGAATCTGCGGCAATTGGGATCATCGGTGGTGCCGACGGTCCCACCTCCATATTCTTGGCGAACAAACTTGCGCCTGACCTGATGGCCGCCATCGCAGTCGCGGCCTACAGCTATATGGCCCTCGTCCCGTTGATCCAGCCTCCCATTATGAAGGCGCTCACTACCCAACATGAGCGCAAGATCCGCATGACCAG
>JAITVQ010000080.1 GCA_031285745.1 Puniceicoccales bacterium
GGCGACACTATCCGCGTCTCGCTTACCGAAGACCCTTGGTATGAGGTTCCGGTCGCTCGTGAACTGGCCGACCGCGCCCAACGTCTCTGGGATAGATTCGAAAGCACTCTGCGCCCCGACATCATTGAGAAGGACGACATTGACCCAATCCACTATCATCGTCGCGAAACGGTGGAAGTTAGCCTCGGGGAAAATTGCCCCATCAACGCGGACAATCCTCCGCGCGTGGTCATCCCCGTTTCCCGCAAACTCTCCGAGTACCAAGCCGTGGCCCGGGAGATACTCGACACCCATGCCAAGCAAAAGGAAGTACGCGCCGAGGGTATCCTGCTCAAACTCGACAGTCCGCAGGACATCTCCGGCCTTCATTCGCTCTCGAAGATACTGAGCCTTTCCATCAAATCATTTTTCGTCGAACCAGCCGACTTTCTTCGCCCGGCAGACTTGGCTGAACTTCGCTGGAACCCGGAAAGCCGCCTGGTGGTAGTCCGTCGCTTTGCCGCAGCAGATTCCCCTGCCCTCGCCGAATGGCTGGCCTTCTGTGAAAAACACAATGCGCTACTGGCCATAGATACCGACGCCAGCAGCCTCGAGTCATTCCTCCCCATTCTCAAGTCGGTGTCGTCCTCCCGGCTCATCTTTACACTGTCCCGACCCTCTGGAGACTATCACGCGCTCGGCAGCTATCGCGCATTATCTTCCACGCTCAACAGGAACGGCATCAAGTCACCCATTTGGATTCGCAATACCGTCGAAAATGCCACTCACCTCGACGGTTCATTTCAAGGTCGTCTGATCGAGGCATCTATGCTCAGCGGCGCACTCTTCTGTGACGGGTTGGGCGACATTATCAGTATCGAAACCGAATCAAATTTCAGCAAAGCGCTGGTCCTTGCCTATAATGTCCTCCAAGGCTCGCGCATGCGCATATCGAAAACCGAATATGTCGCCTGCCCCAGTTGCGGTCGCACGCTCTTCGACATTCAATCCACCACGCTCAAGATCAAGGAACGCACCGGGCATCTCAAGGGCGTGACCATCGCCGTCATGGGCTGTATCGTCAACGGCCCCGGCGAAATGGCGGATGCGGACTTCGGCTACGTCGGAGGCGCGCCTGGAAAGATCAATCTATATGTCCGCAAGGATTGCGTAAAATTCAACATCCCGCAGACCGAAGCCGTGGATCGACTCATCGACCTGATCAGGGAACACGGGAAATGGGTTGAGCCGGATGTGGTGGCTGCACCGGTATAACTACACCCAAATGAAACTTAATATCACTCCACGTTCTGCACCTGTTCGCGGATACGTTCCAATTCATTCTTCCCGTCGATAACACACCGGGTAATTTCCAGATTGTTGGCTTTGCTGCCAATCGTGTTTAGCTCGCGATTCATTTCCTGACAGATAAAATCCAGCTTGCGTCCGACTTCCTGTTTTTCCGCAAAACAGGCACGAAACTGTTCAAAATGGCTACGCAGGCGGGTGGTCTCCTCGGCAATATCACAACGGTCGGCAAACAGGGATATCTCCTTCAGGACTCGTTCGTCACCAAGATCGAGCGACAATCCTGCCTGCTGCAACCGGGCAAATAATAACTCCCTGTAACGCGCAACCGTATCCTGACTGAAGGTCACAATCTGGGCAAGCAGTGACTCCAAGGTATCAAGACGCTTCCCCAAATCCTCGGCCAGAAAGCCGCCTTCCTTATCCCGCATGGCAACAAGTTGCTCAACCGCTGTTTTCACCGCCGTCTGCACGGCTGATTGCACCTGCTCGTCCTCCAGCGAGGCCAATCCCTCCCGGCGTACTTTGTGAATTTCTGCCAGGCGCAATAACAGCGACGGCGTGGGAGTAAAAGTCATGCCCAGCGTAATCGCCTGCTGTTCCAGCTTCTGCAGGGTTTCGTTGACGGCATTGGCATCCCAAGCCAGCGCGGCGGCCTCGCCCCCTGTCTGGATCTGGAAAATCAAGGATACCTTCCCTCGTGACACATGCTCCTTCACCCATCCTGTCACGAGCCGTTCCAGCCCTGTCCACTCCTGTGGCCCCGAAACATAAATCTCCAATCCCCGTCGATTAACGGAACTGACCTCCAAGGTCATTTCGGCAGCGCCAATGGAAAAACCGGCCCGCCCGTAACCTGTCATGGACTTTAATGGCATGGGGCATGAGAAATCACGCAAAGAGGCTTGTTGCAAGCGGGGAAAATAAACGGTGTCCGGGATGCAGAAAATTTCTTTCGTGAAAAGCTTGAGGATTTGCCGGGCGCTTGTTGGGAAGGCGAATTAACCTAACTGGCATCAGAAAAAGAAATGAGAATGGAATACCGGCGGGCAATTTAAGTCGCCACGCCAAGAAATTCCCTTTCGCGGGCCTCCTAGCCAGTTTCACCCACAACTCAGTAATGGGAAAAACTCAACCCGCTCGCCAAACATTAGTGTTTTACTTGAAGCAGATTGGTTGGCCGTAGTTCTTAATACCGTTCATCCCTGTCGTTTCAATGCTTCCAGTGCAATTCTGCCTGGCTCTTCAATGTCTGGAACCTCACAATATAATTCCGAAGCATGCTCCTCATATATCTCTCCTGGAAACAATTCACTCCAAATCCAAACAAAAAAGTCTCTCGGATCTTTCGGAGGATCGAAGGGAGGGAGACATGCCTCATACACACGGCCAAAATTTGCATCAGGCTTAGAGAGATAATAAGCAAGCGCCTGTTTGCAACGTTTCTGTGTTTGAGAGGGTAGATTTTCAAAATTCGGTGTCAGCATTTCTCGAATTACAGTACGGACTTCGTGCTGATCATCCGGATTAAGAGTGGCAAATTTTTCAACAGCATCTTCATCGTCAGCAAGGCCTGTTAAAGGATCAAGTAATACATGTAAAAAATATGGATTTACCGTTTTCATGGTAATGGAGAAAGAAACGGATAAAGTGTATGCAGTCGCCCGTTTTTAAACACGGCATGAACGTTAGTCGTTTGAACCCAACTTCCACCGCCACGGATAAAACCTTCACCTATGATTTCACTCATTTCGAAACTGAAACTTCTTTCTCCAGTCAAGGCAAATCTAGCTTGAGCCCTTTCAACAGCCGCAAGTTGTGCACGATGTGTAAGAAACCTTGATGAATCAACAGGTCGAAGCATAACTCCGTCCGGTGTCAAACCTGTTGTCGCACGAACATATTGCTGCTCAATTGTTGTCGCAGCCCCATGACGTGAGAAAAAATGTGCTTTAGGGCTTGTTGCTTCGAGTCGTGCAAGCCGACTTGCAGCATTAGTTTCAAGCCGCGTGGTAAGGCTTACGCCCCTCCCTGCAATAGTAGCCATCCGAGCAGAACTGGCGATAGCACCACTCCCCATCGTCAATCCTGCTCCGATTGCCATATCGGCAAAGTCACCTATCTCCTGACTCCCCGTCAGCTGCCCTATCACGTGCG
>JAITVQ010000251.1 GCA_031285745.1 Puniceicoccales bacterium
CATCAGAAGTAGCAGTCCGATCCAAAAAGCTGGGGTGGACGATAGGATAAAGCAAAAGGTTTTCACGCACTTATCCAAAATGCCGCCTTGTTTTGCGCCGCATAATACGCCGAGGAGGAACCCTAATATTCCGGAAAACAACCATGCGACGGCCATCAAGGCCAATGACGCCGCGAATCTTTCCCCCAAAATTTGCACGACAGGCCTTTGGTAGGTGATCGAAACCCCCATATCCCCGTGAAGGAGATTGGAAATCCAAGTGAAATAGCGCTCAACCGGAGACTTGTTTAGTCCCCAGTATTCCGCCACAATATCGCGCTGTTCCTGCGATACGTTTGACTCAGCGCCTACATAGGCGGTAACGGGATCGATCGGTGACGAGACAATCAAAATGAATGTAAAAATGCTGACGCCAGCCAGCAGGAGAAGCATGCGCGCAATTGCGCTAGCGGAGTATTTTGCCAGATGGTTCATAAGCTTCCTCTTTTCATGGCAATGTCCAAGGAATCCTCCGCCTATCGGCTTGACTCCTTGGACATATTTGCAAGCATGTTGCTTTGCTTTAGTTGCGTTATCCCTCAAATGTCCATTCGTTGAGGTTTTGAATGACAGGAGCTCCATGGCCGTGTGGATGAATTCTCTGCGTACCGAGATTCAGGCCGTCCCGCACAAAATAGGAGTGGTCGATATTGACAAGCCAAAGATAGGGGAAGTCCACGTTGGCGCCGGTTTGACCATCGTATTGAGCTTTTTTTGCAAGCACAATCGCTTCGTTTTCCGATGTCGCGGCGAGCATGGCGTCGAGATAACCGTCAACAGTTGGATTCGAATACATTCCGGAATTGCTGAGGCTAACGATATCGATATCCGCAAAGGAGGAATGCAACGCGTTATAAACATCTATATAACTATAGTTGCCCGTACCGATGCAGGTGGGAACGTTTCTCGCGATATCTTGGCAGGTTGTCCAATCCAGCGCCTCCGCTATAATGTTAATACCAAGCTGCCTGGCGTTTTCACTGAGAGCCACCGCCAGGTTATACCGCTGCAAATCGTCGGTGCGGCCCGTAATGCGAAACTCGCATTTCACTCCATCCTTTTCCCGAATGCCGTCGCCGTCTGTATCAACCCAGCCGGCCTCTTCCAGCAGTTTCCGCGCTTCTTCTACCTGTCCGTCCGTTAAACCGGGCTCTTCATTGGCCCAGGTCAGTCCCTCAAAACGCGTCCAGCTGGCAGTACCGACACCGTTGAGAGCGTTGTCGATGATTTCCTGCCGGTTGATGCCGATATTAAGCGCCCTGCGAACGGCCGGATCGGAGGTTACGTTGTTGCCGACCGTGACACCTGATGCATTAGTTGTTTCCGGAATGGTAGGCAGATTAAAGCCCCGATTGTCGGAAGTCTTGATTGTTTCAATATGCATGCCATCAACGGTTTCCTTCGCATATTCAGGGTTTACCATAACGACATCAAGTTCCCCGGATTTCGAAGCCGCAAGCGCGGCTTCCTCACCAATACTGAGAAAAGTGATCTGTTGGAATGGAGACTGAACACCGTAGAAATATTCATTGGGCTCTACAATCAGCTGCTGTCCCACATCAATCTGCTTCACTTTGAAAGGGCCGGTGCCGATGTGGTTATTCGCATATGTATCGCTATAGGCATGTTCAGGCACAATACCCAGCAGCGCAATGGTTCTGATAAAGGGGGAATAGGCTTTATTCAACGTAAGCTTAACCTTGCCGCTTACGATCTCCGCTTTTTCCATCATGGTAAGATCCACGCTGGAACCGCTGTTCTTTGTCGTTTCAAAGGTGAATATCACATCCTCCGGCGTCAAAGATTCCCCATCGGAAAATTTGACATCATCACGGATGGTAAAGGTATATACAAGGCCGTCTTCGCTGATGGTATAGTCGGATGCCAGATCGCTCTCGATCTGAACATCCGTGGTAATTTTGAGAAGCGCCGTGTGGAAAATACCATACCCAGAGGAGCCGTATCCTTTGCATGGATCATAGTTACCATTAACGATTCCGCTGCCTACTGAAACGACAAGAGAATCCTTTGCACTGGATGCTTGCACGGGTTCTGCCGTACTCTGCGTGCCTTCTGGTCCAGTCGCATTGGATGGCTGTGGGGCCGATGAGGCCCCCTGGCTCCCGCCAGAGCATCCGGCCAGCATGGCTGATGCAAGCATAGCCGCGACCGCCAGAGAGAATAGCTTTCTTTTCATTGTCATATCCTCCGCACTAATTTTATCATTTCCGCCTTAAGTAGAGTAGATCAATGTAAGCTCACAACATTATGATAATCCTCGAAATCCTGCCGCACAAGCCCCCTTGGGGGATAAAATCCCAATTTATTCGAGTAGATAACAAAGAAGGCGCAACAAAATGTTGCGCCTTCTGGCGTTTAATAGTCATTCACTGGCTAAAGTTCCATTGCGATAATTTGGTCTCCGCTTCAGCGGAAAAGTACAGCTTCATGATGTACCCACGAACAAAATTATATGAAATTATTCGACACTTGTCAAGCGTTTGCGTGTTATGTTATTTACCTATTGTTATTTCAAAGATAAACTGATAGGTGTTTTTTTGCTTGTCCTTCATCTGTTGATACTGTATACTTGAAAAAGTCGGATACATATTGTCATTTATCTCTGAGTTATCTTTTGCTTTCACTGGAGCATATTCATTTGATGTTATCAGAGGAGACAGCGTATGGTAAATGAAATTCTCGGGTTTATCTCGCAGCCAACTGTATTGGGTTTCATTTCAGAATATACCGCTGCAAAAGGATTAGATGGCCTTGCGGCACTGTTAATAAAGCGGTCAGAAAAACAGTCTCTGGAATGGCAATTCCTTACTGCCTTGGATGCCGCTCTGCGCGAAACATGCAAGCATGAAAATTGGGAATACGATGACACGGCCATTTGTGATACCTACCTCTACGAAGCGTCCAAGGCGTGCGAGCATCACAGGGAAGACGCGATGAGCGACATCCTCTCGGCTGCCGTTGGAAGAGAAGTCGGTGAAGACACCCTGCGGATTTTCATTCTGTTTTTTCACGAAGCGGTTGCCCATCCAAGCCGGGAATGGCTTTACAGGTTTCTGGCCATGGAGGAGTGGTTCTATAAGCGCAACTCCGTGTGGACCGCCTCCTATAGCGACGGGGAATCATTGGCCCTGCTAACTCCGGCGCTTCACGTCTACCTTCTTGCGGAAGTAGAGCGGTATCGAAGAGAGGATATCTTGTTGAAAACGCCACAGGTACTGCTGAGCCTGCTAAAATATCCCGGCAGTGTCCTGTATCGGGTCCTCTGTGAATACGATGCGAAATCCTGTCGGTACTCTGACTATCTTATCCGGCATTACCAGCTGGAATGTGTTCGGTATCGAGAGCAGGGGTTCCGGTATAACGCAGACTGTGACCTTCGGGAACTCCTGTGCATGGATGCGGCGAAGGACATAGCTGCACGACAGGCGAAGGGACGAATTTCGGAGAACATCCTGTCCTGTGCCGTTCTCAGCAATACAAAATCCGCTACAACCAAGAAACTTTTATCAACCTTCGGATATCAACGGTTAGAGGAAATAAAGCAAAAGCTTCTGCTGGACGCTACCCCTATAGCGGGGGAGGATGGCATATGAGTGATGTTTATACGTCGCAACTGGATCTGGAACTGCCGGAGGAACGGGACAGCAACGATGAAAAGCGTATCCCCATCGGGGGTGGGCAAAGGGTGCTTCACAAATACGCCCTGGGCGACCGGCTGGACCAGTATGTGGTGGATGCGCAGCTGGCGGGCGGCGCAAATGGCGGCGTGTACCAGTGCCACAGCGTCGTGGACGGGCTGAACTGTGTCATCAAGACGGTTCTTCCCCGAACTGGAACACGGGAAGGCATTGAGCAGCTTTTGCAGGAACTGGAACGGATGGCCATGCTCCCCACACATGCCAATGTGATCAGCCTGAGCTATCCTTTTGTCCACAACGACACCCCACAT
>JAITVQ010000198.1 GCA_031285745.1 Puniceicoccales bacterium
CTTTGACGCTCTGACGCTTTACCCCTCTAACCCCTTCCTTCTCTTTCCCTTAAATTCATCTAATCCTCCCCATCAGAAAGAGGATTTTTTATAAAGGACTGCCTTTCGGATTGATTTGCCCCAATGGCATCCTTTACTCGCGAGCCCTGCCCATCTTGGCGCGAGATCTATTTTTACTCAAACAAACCTGACACAACAACACACATGAGCAACATCAGCGAAATCACCAAGCTACTCGGCAAAGATGCCGACAGCCTGCTCAACCACAAGTGCAACACAATCTCCAAGGATTTGCTGCATCTGCCCCGTCCAGATTGGGTTACCCACGCTTTTGGCAATTCCGACCGGAATCCGCGCGTGCTGGCCAATCTCCAGCGCATGTATGGTTCGGGACGCCTGGCCAATACCGGCTACCTTTCCATCCTTCCGGTGGACCAAGGCATTGAGCACTCCGGTGGCGCTTCCTTTGCCAAGAACCCGATCTACTTCGATTCCGAAAACATCGTCAAGCTCGCCATCGAAGGCGGCTGTAACGCAGTTTGCTCGACCTTCGGAGTCCTCGGCAGCGTAGCTCGCAAGTACGCCCACAAGATCCCGTTCATGGTGAAGATCAACCATAACCAGCTCCTGACCTTCCCGAACGTCCACGACGAAATCATGTACGGCACCATCGAGCAGGCCTATGACATGGGCGCTGCCGCTATCGGAGCTACCATCTATTTCGGCTCCCCCGAGGCCAACCGCCAGATCGAGGAAGTCTCCACCGCCTTCGCCATGGCTCACGAGCTTGGCATGGCTACCGTCCTCTGGTGCTACCTGCGCAACCCTGCGTTCAAGACCAAGGAAAAAGACTACCACGTTTCCGCCGACCTTACCGGTCAGGCCAACCACTTGGGTGTCACCGTCGGTGCCGACATCATCAAGCAAAAGCTTCCCGAAAACAACGGTGGCTACCTTGCTCTCCAGATGGGCGACTCCTCCTACGGCAAGATCGACAAGCGCGTTTACGACAAGCTTACCACCGATCACCCGATCGACCTTACCCGTTACCAGATCGCCAACTGTTACATGGGCCGTCAGGGTCTCATCAACTCCGGCGGAGCTTCCGGTGACAATGACTTCGGCGAAGCCGTCAAGACCGCTGTCATTAACAAGCGCGCCGGTGGCCAAGGTCTCATCTCCGGTCGCAAAGCGTTCCAACGCCCAATGGAAGAAGGCGCCAAGCTCCTTCAGACCATCCAGGACGTTTACCTCTGCCAAGACGTTACCGTCGCGTAACGTTCTTTGGACAGAATCGGCGGGTTTCAACCCGCCTGCAAAACGGAGCCGGAAACGGCTCCGTTTTTTTTGTTAACCTACTTCGGTCCTTTCCTGGGTAACTTTCTGCTTTTAAGCTGTCGCACGGGAGCCATGTTCGCCAGTTTATGCCTATTTGAGGTTATTCTCTTGTCCTGCAATATCTTACGCATTCGGTCACATCTCTCTTGCGTTTTAGCAATAGTACTGCGTAACGCTGCGCAGTGGTCTTGTGGAAACGCAAGAACACTTGGCAGCGCTGCGAGATACCTTCACCAATCCGCAAGGGTACTGCGCAGGCCTGCGCAGTCATCTTGCGTAAACGCGAGAGTGTTGTGTAGCCCTACGCAGTACTATTGCTAAAACGCAAGACTACCGCGTAGCACTGCGCAATACCCTTGCGGAACCGCAAGCATACTTGGCAGCGCTGCGCAGCCCTTTTGCGGAATGACAAGAGTAGGTCGCAGTGCTGCGCAGTACCTTCGCGCAAACGCAAGACCACCTCGCAGTGCTGCGCGGCCCCCTCCCATTTAGGCTGACGCGGTTCAACTAACGTATCCGAAGAGGATTTGCCGGATAGTGTGAGCTAGGAGGCGTGTGTCTAAAATGAGTACAGGATTTGGAACGGAGCGCGGGAACAACGATTATTCTCCCATGCCGTCTGAAATCTATTTTCGAGCAAAATCACAACAGTCGCAGCAAGATCAGGCGCGCCAAAACTGCGCGATACTGGTATCCTGCCTGCCTTGATCCCTGTGGCTCGTCATACGGCAGTGGACCTAAAGGTACCCCTGAAAACGGGGACAACAATCAAGCAACCAGAATCACAAAAGAGAAAATCTCATGAATAGAAAAACCTTCCTGCTCTCAACCGTTTCTGCCTCGGCATTTGTCCTTTTGCGAGGCTACGCCCAAACTCAACCGAACCCAAAACCTTCAAATTCCTCAAAAATGCTCATAGTTTACTTTTCCCATTCAGGCAACACCCGCGTCATTGCCGAACAAATCAAAGCAACCACCGGGGCGGATATTTGTGAAATCCAGACAGTGACACCGTACCCCAGCGATTACCAGACAGTGGTCAAGCAAGCCCGGAAAGAAATAGACGCCAAATATAAACCGGAGTTGAAAACCAAAATTGAAAACATCGGCTCCTACGATGTGATATTTGTCGGCTCTCCCAACTGGTGGGCTACGATTGCTCCGCCGATTGCGACATTCCTGTCCAGCTATGACCTCTCGGGGAAAACGGTAGTTCCTTTCATTACCCACGAGGGATCGCGCATGGGGCGCAGTGTCTCCGACATCAAGGAACTGGCTGCGAAATCAACGATCCTCAACGGACTCCCGGTTCGGGGTGGCTCGGTGAAAAGCGCCCAAAATGATGTCTCGGCATGGTTGCGGCAGATCGGGTTGGTAAAGCAATGACATGCGTTTAAAAGCATTCATGGACATGGGGCTGGTTGCCCTGATGCTGGTGGCGTTTGCCTATCAGCTTACGGGCAACCTTATCCATGAAATTGCCGGGATATCAATGCTCCTGCTGCTTTTGGCGCATAACCTCGTAAACCGAAAATGGTATAAGGTTGTTTTCAAGGGGCGATATAATGGACGTCGCATTCTCAATGCGACCCTCACTGTGCTGCTGATCGTGGACCTAATCATCCTTACGGTCAGCGGCATCATGATTTCCTCCGATCTGTTTGCTTTCCTGCAAATAAACGCAGGATTGGGGGTTCGCCAGATTCACACCGCTTGTGCATATTGGCTGTTGGTCATCGGGTCCTTTCATCTGGGAATGCATTGGAACTTCGTCTCTGGAATTTTCAGGCGGATATTTGGCATAAGCGGTGTGAGCCGGATGAGAACCTATGTACTGCGTCTTCTGGCGGTGATGGTTGCTGCATACGGGCTAAAAACGTCATGGGACATGGGTATTCATTATAAATTGATTTCACACTACACCTTCGACTTCTGGGATTTTGAAAATGAAACGGCAGGCTTCTTCGCCGCCTACATTTCCATCATGGGCTTTTTTGCATTTATAGCTTATTATTGTGCGAAATTCATCTTCCTGCGGAAGAGCACGTAACAAATTAGAAAAACGTCATTGCCGTTCTTTTCGAATCGGTTTCGAGCAAGTAAGCTTGGCGCAAGTTTATGTTGAACTGATTTATTTTCCGGTCACGCGATTTCACGATTGTTGAACTCTGCGCAATGGGTGTTTGGGAATGATAAAATAAACGATTTGAATTATATTTTTATAAAAATGAAAAACAACATTGACTTTATTAAAGATTAATTGAAATTCGATTTTCGTTATGTTTGAAAAACAACGCAAAACATGGATTGAGTTTCTCGATGAAGAAGACCTCACATTCATCAAGCGGCTGGTGCTATGCTCCGGCTCGTTGAAAGATTTGGCGGCGACATACGAGGTAACTTATCCGACGTTACGGCTTCGGCTGGATCGGCTCATCGCGAAAATTCAGGTGTTCGATTCCAATGAGCAAATGGACGATTTTGAGCGGCAACTCCGCGCTTTGTATGGAGAAGGCCGATTGGATTCCGCCACTTTTAAGAAACTCCTGTCCGAGTATCGAAAGAATTTACCTCAAAACAAAAACGCTAACTGAAACGAAAATGAAAAATAAAATCATAGCCACAATTGTTACCATGGTCGTTGCGTCTCTCAGTATTCATGCCACGGACATAAATCGGCCGTCGGCGGATTCTGGTTTTTCGATGAACACGGTCTGCTCGTTCGTGTGGGAATCCCAAGAGAATAAAGCTGGTGAGTGGTCGCAAACTCCCATCGGGAACCGGTATGTTTTTTTGTCTTCGATTTCGCCGAAATCGGCGGATGTTTTAAAAAAGACCGCGGAAGATCAAGGGCGATGCCTTCAGCTAAATTGGTCTGGGCAAACGCAAATAACCGGAGACGCCACTGTCCCCTTTGGGAGCAAGGCTGATTTGATTGATCCGGCGAGTGGGAATTCCCGGGCGAAGTCAAAACGTTTTGCGCTTATCGGTGAAGTAAAGTACCAAAACACTGACGCTTGGTTTTTGGAAGGTTGGTTTGAATTCGTGCAACCAAACGGCAAGCGGATTAGTTTTTTTAGCAAGGCATTGCAGGAAGGTGGATTGATGGGTAAGTTGAAAGGAACATGCACGGAGTGGCGGGATTTTGTGCTTCCGTTTGACGCTGCGCAACCTGACCCGGAGGCGACGAAAGATTGGTTGTTGTCCGGCGTAACTTTTAACGTTTGCATGGCAGGGAACGGTACGGCCTCGGTTCGCAATTTGAAACTCGTGGAATTCGAGGGATTAACGAAGAATTGGGTGTCTGCGGTGGTTAATTCCAGTAGTGTCAAAGAAATGACTGACGCATTGTCGATGTCGAGAAATCCGTGGTGGTCCGACCGGTCAGCGGGAGTGATCGGTGGCTTGGGCGGCACCGTTTATGGAATTTTCGGCACCTTGATTCTCGTCCTGATTTGGATGAGAAAGTGCCTTGATTTTGTCAAAGGCGCTTTAATTACTGTCATAGTTATTGGGGTAATTTCGTTTATTGCCGGATTGGTCGCTTATGCGATGCGCCAACCTTACGAAGTGTATTATCCGCTGCTATTATTAGGGGTGGTTTCGATACTCTGTGATTGGGGTGGACTATGGTACCTGTCGATACTGCGCCTTAAGTCGGAACGGCGAAAGATGGAGTCAATGGACATCTGAGCCGGAATGCATTGCACTGGCGGAAAGTATCCGCCAGTGCAAAAATATTTTTAAAAGAGAGCTATTTCTCTCGTTCCATGACAGCAGTGTTCCTCCATCCTTGCCACGATGCCTGTAGTGCGTTTGCTGGCGCCTATGTCCATTCGTTGTCTAGTCACTGCGGGGCCCACTCGTGAATTTTTTGATCCTGTCCGGTTTATTACCAATCCGTCTTCGGGCAAAATGGGTTATGCCATTGCCCAGGCTGCACTGGAGCAGGGCTGCACTGTGGATCTGGTCAGCGGGCCTGTCTCCTTGACCGAGCCGGATGGGGCGATTCTATACCCCGTCGTCACCGGTGACGAAATGCTGGCCCAGGTGGATGCACTGTTTGGGCCTTGTGACATTCTCATCAAAACTGCGGCGGTCTGTGATTTTCGTCCCAAGGACTATTCCGACAAAAAGGTCAAAAAAAGTGACGTGTCCCTCACTGTCGAATTTGAACCAGTGGTGGATATTCTCAAAACCATGGCCCAACAGAAAAAATCGACTCAGACCGTGGTTGGGTTTGCTGCCGAAACGACCGATGTCGAGGGTTATGCCAGGCGGAAACTTCAGGAGAAGAACCTTGATCTTATCGTGGCCAACCAGGTCGGACGGGGTGGGGGACCCAATGCCTTTGAATCGGATAGCAACAAGGTGATCCTTCTCGGCAAGGATGGTTTGCGGCAGGAATTTGGTCCGGCTCCGAAGTTGGAAATCGCCCGGCTGCTCATGCAGGCGATCTTGGATTGGCATCAGGCTCACGCGACAAAGATACAGGGCTAGGTTCTCATTCTAACTTTCCCAGGATTTCCTCCATGCATATTTATTTTCTTGGTGTTTGTGGAACTGCGATGGGCAATGCGGCCCTGCTCATGCGTTCATTGGGACATACTGTCAGCGGCTCCGATACCGGGGTCTATCCTCCGATGTCGGACATGCTCCGCTCGGCAGGCATTACCATTCTGGAGGGATGGGATGCCCAGCGTCTGGCCTCGCTCTCTCCTGATCTTGTGGTGATCGGCAATGTCGCCTCGCGCGGGCATCCTGAAGTGGAATGGTTGTTGGAATCCCGGGCGTTGCCCTATGTTTCACTTCCGGAACTCCTGCGTACTCATGTGCTCAACCGCCGCCAAAACCTTGTGGTCGGCGGAACCCATGGCAAGACCACGACCACCTGTTTGGCTACTTGCTTACTTCAGGCGAACGGAGCTGAGCCCGGCTATCTTATCGGGGGTGTACCGCGTGACTTGCCGGGTGGGGCGGCTCCGGGTCACGATGGAGGGCCTTTCGTGATTGAGGGGGATGAATACGACACGGCTTTTTTCGATAAACGCAGCAAATTCATCCAATACCTTCCCTCGATTCTTCTCATCAACAACATTGAGTTTGATCACGCGGATATCTTCCGCGACCTGCCTGATGTGCTGCGCACCTTCTCGCATGTTACCCGGGTGGTGCCGCGCAACGGAGCCATTGTGGCGAATGGTGACGATCCGAACGTAGCCAGTGTGATTGCCCCGGTTTCATGGTGCCCAATCATCCGTGTTGGGGTTGATGCTGGCAATGATGTGCGTATTGAGAATTTTTCGGAAAATGCCGATGAATCTGAATTCACTCTGACTTGGCAGGGGAAACACTGGGGGACTGTTCGTTGGAACCTGCCCGGGCTTTTCAATGCCCGTAACGCCGCCATGGCGGCGACTGCAGCGGCCTTGACGATTTGCCCTGCATCACCCACAGATCTTTGCCTGGCCAGCCTGGCCAAATTCCAAGGGGTGATGCGCCGCCAGGAAAAACACATCGACACTGCGGGATTGGTTGTTCTGGAAGACTTCGGTCATCATCCGACGGCCATTGCGCTTACCCTGCAATCTCTCCGCCAGCGTTACCCCCGACATCGCCTCATCGCGGCATTTGAGCCGCGCAGCAACACGGCGGTCCGCAAGGTACTGCAGGACGAATTTCAAAAAGCCCTTTCCCATGCGGACAGCGTTTACATGGCGCCTGTTCACCGTGCCGAAAAATATGGAGAAAATGACCGCTTGGATACGCATGCTATCGCCGGTAACCTCATGAAACAGGGCTGCGTGGTATTGCCGGCCACGGACAACGAAGCTTTGCTGGATGCCTTGATTCAGGAAGCAAATGCAAATTCGGAAACAATGCCCATGTTGGTGGTCTTTTTCTCGAATGGAGCTTTTGGCGGTATCATTAAAAGATTTATTACCACTTTTCGCTAGATTTTGGGTAAATATAAGGGAGCTGAGGGAAATTTGTAATTGAATTTTCCACCTTATGTGGGTACATTTTATCTCTAATTTTTTAACTAATTATGAAAACATATAACAAAATAAATTGGGGCGTCTGCGCCGTGACAATTATTCGGGAAAACTATCTTTGGCTGCGGGACTGGGTTAAACATCATATTGATGCCGGGGTTGCAATGGTGGTTGTATACGATAACACTGGAAGTACTGGGAGCGACCGACCGAACACGGTATTTCTTTCAGGAAAATTCCAAGCTGCGGGAACAACCAAACGGGGCGAGAATTATCAGGAGGCGACCAAGCATATTTCGGATGCCCAGATTCGGGACGACTTGGCTGCGATGGAAATTGAATTTGAAGGGAAATTCCATGTCAAAACATGGCAACCGATTGGGAAAAATGGAAAAATTATCCATGGGCAGGCGGAGGCTTATGCTGATTTTTGCCGCCACTATCGTGATGTCGTGGAGTGGGCTGCTTTTTTGGATTGCGACGAATACATTTACCTTGAGCCGGGCCGCACCATGCCGGGATTGCTGAAAAGCATACCTGATGATGTATCCATGATTTGTTTACGCCAGCACCGATTGCCGTCGCGTTGGCTGTTCCCCTTGTCGGATGTGGGGGAAATCAGGGGATCTTTTCCTCGGGAAACAGACCCCTCATTTCCCAAGACCTTTGCCCGGCTGAAGGATGTCCGGGGAACCAATGTGCATGTGGATTGGCGTTTTACCGGAAAGACCATGGCTGTGAGCCAGCTTACTTTCGGAATATGCCACTACCGGGACAAGCTTTCGGTCTGTACCTGTTTTGACATAGAGCCGAGGGCTTTTCTTGCCTCACCGATTGATGGAAACCTGGCTCCGGCACTGTTCCAACCGGTCAATGTACGGGTATATAATGAAAGCGTGACGCCTATTTCCGTGTGAATAATGTCTGGATTTCAGTTAAGAGCCTGTTAAAAGAAACCCTCTTCATCAAATCATACTATGGACGTTTACATCGACGGAAAGTTCTATCCCAAGGCCGACGCCAAGATATCAGTCTTCGACCACGGCCTTCTATACGGTGACGGTATCTTTGAAGGAATTCGAGTGTATAACAATTGCATCTTCAAACTGGATGAACACCTCGAGCGCCTTGAATACTCCGCCAAGGGTATTGCCATGGAACTACCGTGGAGCCGCAAGGAAATTGCCGATGCCACGGTCGAATCCTGCCGCCGTAATGGCATTGTCAATGGCTACATCCGTATGGTTGTAACCCGTGGTGTTGGTGATCTGGGCCTGTCGCCCCGCAACTGTAGCAAGCCGACACTCATCATCATCGCAGATACCATCAAACTTTATCCCGAGGAGTTCTACAAGAACGGCATCAAGCTCATCACGGTGCCGACCCGACGCATGAACGTGGCGGCACTGCCTCCGATGATCAAGTCGCTGAACTATCTGAACAACATCCTCGCGAAAATCGAGGCGTTGCAGCATGGCTTCCATGAATGTCTCCTGTTGAACGACCAGGGTTATGTATCCGAGTGCTCAGGGGATAATCTTTTCCTCATCCACAAGGGACGTTTGTTGACTCCTGCGTCTTATGCGGGCGCATTGGTCGGTATCACCCGCCAGTCGGTCATGGAAATCGCCGCCCAGCTGAAACTGCCCATGGTCGAAACCAATCTGACCCGTTACGATGTCTTCAACGCTGACGAGGCATTTTTGACGGGCAGTGCTGCCGAAGTGGTTCCCGTTATCGAACTTGACGGACGCCAGATCGGTGCAGGCAAGCCTGGCAAAATTACCGGAAAAATCCTCGAAGCCTTTCGTAAGAAGGTCACCAAGGATGGGACTCATATCAAGCCTGTCTTGAAGAAGAAAACTCCGGCCAAGAAATAAGGCCTTGTGAAAAAAAGCGGCGAAAGCCGCTTTTTTTATGCCTGTCTAAATCAGGAGGAGCTTGATTTCTTTCGAAAGTTAAACATTGTTTTACTCATGATCAAGTCCATCTCCAAAATCGGAAATTCCCAAGGGCTCATCTTTGACGCGAATTTCATGGAGCTTGCGCATCTAAAATTGGGTGACCAGCTCAACGTTTCTGTTCATGAGGGGGGGGCCATTATTTTGACACCCATAAAATCTACTCCGACGGAGGAGGAAATTTCGGCCAGCATTAATCATGTCATGAAGCACTATTCCAAAACAATGCGTCGTCTTGCATGATGTCTTATGGTTACGCCGGATAATTGTTTCTATCTGACGATTGGTGCCGTTCGTCAAATTCATGTTTGCGCCATAGAGCTCTTTGGTGGCTCGGATGGCGTGCGGGACATTGCTTTACTGGAGTCGGCTGTTGCTGCTCCACAAGCCAGTTTTGGTGGTCGTTCGGTATATGGCGACGTTATCGAAATCGCTGCTGCCTACCTCTTTTATATTTGCCGGAATCATCCGTTTGTTGATGGCAATAAGCGGGCGGCCCTAGGTGCATGTCTGCATTTCCTGCATATCAACGGCATCCCTCTGCCTCCGGACAGCTCGGATTGGGAGACTCTGACGTTGGACGTTGCTGCCTCGCGCATCAATCGGGAACAGGCTACTGAGATACTCCGGTTGATTATGGCGAAGAAAACCGGATAACAGAAAGAGCATTGTTTTAAATTCGCTTCAGGCTTTTTTCTATCCGTTCTCTAAAAAACAACTATTGTTCTTCCCATGCCAAACTGGACCCGCGTTCGCGAATACAAAGACATCATTTATGAAAAGGCCGACGGCATTGCCAAGGTCTCCATCAACCGCCCGCACAAACGTAATGCGTTTACTCCCGATACGGTGGATGAGTTGATTGATGCTTTTCGGGATGCTTGGGCGGATACATCAGTCGGTGTTGTTTTGCTGACGGGGGCTAATCCGCAGAAAGACGGCAAGTTTGCCTTTTGCTCAGGTGGCGACCAGAGTATTCGTGGCGACAAGAAGGGCGGCTACGTCGGCAAAAGCGGTGTGCCCCGGCTCAATGTGCTCGAACTGCAACGCATGATTCGCACCATGCCCAAGGTTGTGATTGCCTTGGTGGCGGGTTATGCGATCGGGGGAGGGCACGTCCTTCATGTGGTCTGTGATTTGACCATTGCTGCCGATAACGCAATTTTTGGCCAGACTGGCCCCAGGGTCGGCAGCTTTGACGGAGGTTTTGGTTCCAGTTATCTGGCTCGCATTGTTGGCCAGAAGAAAGCCCGCGAAATATGGTATCTTTGTCGCCAGTATGATGCCAAACAGGCTTTGGAAATGGGATTGGTCAATGCCGTGGTGCCATATGCCGAACTTGAAAGTGAAGGGGTGAAATGGGCCCGGGAGATTTTGGAGAAAAGTCCCCTTGCAATTCGCTGCCTGAAGTCCGCATTCAATGCCGATGTGGATGGACAGGCGGGATTGCAGGAACTATCAGGGAACGCGACGTTGCTCTACTACCTGACCGAGGAAGGCAACGAGGGGAAAACTGCCTATAACGAAAAAAGAAAGCCAGCTTTCGGAAAATACCCATGGTTGCCCTGAGTTGTTAATTACGAATTAAGAATTACAAATTACGAATTGGGAAAACAGTGCCTCAACGTATGATTTTAGGCAGCAAGACATCCCAATTCATAATTTTTAATTCTTAATTCAGAGGCTTCTCTTGCTGGAAAATGTTTCCTAGCGAGACCCTTGACACTTCCCGCCTCTCGGTTCATTTTGCAACGCATGTCAGCTATAGATGATTTGGTAGTCACTGTTGCCCGTTTACGCGCACCCGGTGGGTGTCCGTGGGATCAGGAGCAAAACCATCAATCGATTTGTGATTGTCTGGTTGAGGAAGTGGCCGAGTTACTGGAGACCATTGACCGGAATGATCTCGACCATATGCGGGAAGAATTGGGTGATTTGCTGTTGCACGTGGTTATGCATGCGGCAATGGCGCAGGAAGAGGGACATTTTACTTTCGAGGATGTCGCCCGGGAGATTAATGAAAAAATGATTCGGAGACATCCGCATGTTTTTGGGGAAACGCAGGCCAACGATACGGCTGCTGTCCTGAAGCAATGGGACGAGATCAAGGCAACGGAAAAGAAAAACGGAGTTGTTGCCGAGGGCCCTTTCAAGGCATTGCCTCCCACGCTTTCGTCAATTCTCAAGGCTCGTGATGTTTATAAGACGGTCCAAAAGAAAAAACTCGATGCGGGTACTACCATAAACCGGGCCGAGGTGGCCAGGCTGACGGATGGCTTGACGGAGGAAAAGGCCGGGGATGCCCTGTTCGCCTTGGTGGCGGCCTGCCGTGAAGCAGGTATTGACCCGGATAGCGCATTGCGGCGAAAAACCTCGGAGATCATGCGCGCCGCGGTTCATTAAGCATATTCGCAATGTCCACATCTGTGGAGTGCTTTCATTTAAACACTGTCGACGGAGTTGTCCCGGTGGCAGTGGAGTTTAGGTCCTCGCATCAAGCGCGGAGAATGAAGCTGAGCGTTTTACGCGGAGGAAAAGTTCGCCTGACACTGCCACGCGGCGTACGCCGGGCCGATGCGGTTGCTTTTATCCAGGAGCAGGCAGAATGGCTGGTCCGGACCATCAATCAAACCGCCCCGACACAAACGGTGTCGTCCCACTTGGAACGTTTCCCGTGGGTAAGCGTGGCAGGAAAGCTCTGCTCTCTGGAGTGTGCTGAGACGATGGTACGTCCCTTCCTGGTTTTTCGCGAAGGAGAGGAACTGGTAATTTTTCGTTATCGTGGAGGTGAACATCATGAGAGAGATTTACTGTATCTGTTGCGAAAACTGGCGGTGGAGACTTTGCCGGGACGGGTTCAATTTTTAGCAGACCGAATTGCGATCCCATTTGGTCGTGTGAGTGTGAGGGATCAGCAGGGGCGTTGGGGATCATGCTCTACACAGGGAACGGTGTCTTTGAACTGGAGATTGGTTTTATTGCCTCCGGTTTTGCAGGATTATGTCATATTGCACGAATTGGCCCATCGGCGCCACATGGATCATTCCGAGCGTTTTTGGGCGCAAGTGGCAGCCTGGGACCCTGACTGGAAGAAGGATGACCGGACTCTGACCAAGCAATGGGGCGGTTTGATGGATTTGGGACGTGAGTAGGATGGTTTGCTGCTCCTAAAAATTCCCCTCATGGAGACAAAATTAGGTTTTCCTTTTTGAAAATTGATTTTTCCTCACCACCCATGCAGGCGCAAAACCCAGACGAGCTTTTTGACGTGGTAGATGCGGACGATCGGGTGATTGGTCAAAATATCCGGTCGGAGGTTCATCGTCTCAAGTTGATGCACCGGGCTGTGCATGTGTTTGTTTTTGATTCGAATGGCCGGGTCTATTTGCAGAAGCGGTCAATGCTCAAGGATACCTGCCCGGGACTTTATACTACTTCCTGTGCAGGGCATGTCGATGCGGGGGAAACCTACGATATCGCAGTGGTTCGGGAATTGGATGAGGAGCTTGGCATCCGCCTTCCCCTGGGCGCCCTGCCGCAATTGCTTTTCAAGGAATCACCTCGCGAAGAAATCGGCTGGGAGTTCGTCCAAGTGTACCGGCTGGATTGGACTGGAGGCATTACGCCGAATCCTGTGGAGATTTCGGGAGACTGGTGGGGCGGCGCAGAGGAACTGGATGCATGGATGCTCCGGGATCCGGAGATGTTTTCTCCTTCCCTGAGTTACTTGTGGCAGATTTTTCGGAAAAACTCCAACGACGCGGAAGCATGAGTTCAGCGCCAGTCCAGTCTCCGAAAAAGCCTCGCACAATCAAAGCTGTGCCATGGTGGATGTATCCAATGTTATTTCCGGTGGTCATGATCATTCGGGTGTGGTTGATGTCACTCCGAATACATATTCCTCCCGAGACTTTGCAGGCTTACCGGGCGGAGAAGCCGGGTCGCATGGTGTTATTTTGGCACAACCGGCTTTTGATTTCCGCCGAGTTGCAACGGCGGCACAATAAACAAACCCGGATTAACGGGCTGGTCAGCGCGAGTAAGGACGGGGCATGGTTGTCGGCATTTTTCAGGATGATGGGGGTTGGTGCAATCCGAGGATCAAGCAGTTGGCGGGGAGGGCAGGCATTAGTGGAGCTCTCCCGCGCTTTGGCAGCAGGCGAGGATGTCGCCATTACTCCTGACGGCCCGCGTGGCCCCTGTTATGATATGAAAACGGGGCCTGCCTTGCTGGTCCAGAAGACTGGCTGCTCCCTTTTCCTGATGGGGGTGCGTTATTACAACGCCAGGCGCTTGGGCAGTTGGGATGGTTTCTATCTGCCCATGCCATTTTCGAGAGTGGATTTGACGATGGAGTTGATTCGGCCTGATGCGGAGATTGCCAGGCTCCCTGTCGAGGAATTCTCCGAGCAATTGCGCCAGCGAATGCTCAACCAGACTGATGACGCCGGTTTTGTCTGGGTCAGGAAATCGAGAAAGAAGAAACAAACCTCAAATTCCCAATAGCATCGGCATGACCTGGGAGGAGATGCTGCCCTGGGCTCTGGGTTTGATGAAAATTGGACGTTGCCGATCGAGGGGTTACTGTCAAAATACACATCATGAAATCTCTGGGCTCGCTGTGGAGTGGTGTCATCATGGCATTGCTATTTTCGATCCCGCTTGAGGCTGCCGGATGGCGGGAGATGTTGAAGGAACAGATTTCGTTACAAACAACTGCGCCTGATTTGTCGAAACAGTATCCGGGACTTGCTCCCGAGATGGCCCAATTGGGAGAGGCGTTTGTCTGTGCTGCGTATCCGGATGCACTCGATCTGGGACGGAGGAATTTTCTGACCATGGTGCATGGTCTGGGAATGGAATCTCCCAAGCCTGCTGACTTGCGACAATTCCTTCACCCCAATAAAAAACCTTGGGATGGGTATGCAGGGCCAACGGACGGCAATTTCCACATGCTGCTCAACAGCGGATCGCTTTCCCTGGATACTTCCGATGGGTGCAGCAAGGATCATCCGGTATTCTCGCTACGGCGAAAATACTCTGTTTCCGCCGGACGGGTGAAGCCCATCATGCAAGCATTGACGAAGTTTATTCGTAGCGAAAAAACAGATACGGCCAAAACGGCTGACGATCCTGCCCTGAGGGAAGTATTCTTGAAGAGTTTCCGTGCCCAATGGGACAAGGAGTTTCCCAAAAACAAACTGACCGAGAAGGAAGTGTCGTTCGCCGGAGATATGATCCGGTACATGGCATAACCTGCCCTTGGCTATTGCCTGGGGGCGAACTTGGTTTCGGCGAAAGCCCGCTGCCGAATCCTATGCCAGTTTCAGCAATTCCTCCAAGGCAGGA
>JAITVQ010000226.1 GCA_031285745.1 Puniceicoccales bacterium
CTGGTTATCTAGTCCCACCCCTTAGAAATGCCCTGCAGGGTGGAAATATGCCTTTCCGGTATGCAGAATTGCATAGTGGTTTGCGGAAACTTATCTGCCGGCAAGACTGACACCTCAACCTCCCCGGCATCTACTGCACTCCTCTCTCAAACTATAATCGGTTCGCCGGTGTGCCTGTTCTTCCGGTGTCGCCCTGGAGAAATGTTGCTTGCTCTTGCCTTTGAGAATGCAAGCGGGTACGACTCGACCAATCAAACCGACATGGCGAACGCTTCCAATGCCATCTTGTGTGCCCTTGGCAGCTATGTTGACAAAGAACGCATACCAGCGACTGCCCCAGATGATTTTAGACAATTCGAGATTGGAGAGGCGATGCCGGACCTTGGGGCGAAGCAGGAAGATTAATACAGATTCCCTGAACAAAAAGCCCACCTTCGCCGGTGGGTTTTTTCGTCAATACAGCCATTTTACAGACAAAATTTCATCATTTCCTTACAGATTTGTGCATTTTTGTGCAAAACTGACACAGTGGACACCCGGATACTAAAAATCCTGCAACCTTGTTGATTGCAGGACTTTTAAGCTGGTGGTGGTGGTCGGATTCGAACCGACGAAGAGCGAATCTCGACAGATTTACAGTCTGCTTTAGGCGTCTATTTTAAGCGGATATTGCCGATTGATAGCCAAATTTAGTCAAAAACTAGTTGTATATAGACAGCTTTAAGTATCTTTTGTCATCTATGCGTGCAGTGAAACTGAAAGTGTCTGAGCGAAAATGTGTCCCTGTAAATAGTGGTTGTCGCTTTATGCTTTCAGGTACTCCGCCCGGAGGAAACCGCATTCGAGAATACTTTCCTTCCCGCGCTGCGGCTGAACGGAGAAAGGCTGAATTAGGTGCGGATATTACAAGAGCTGGTTTTCGTGCCATCAACATGACTGCTGATGAGCGTCGGGAGGTTGCCGACTTCAAAGCCATACTGGAGCCCTACGGTGCATCTCTGAAAGATGCCGTTGAATTTTATGCCGATCATCTCGAGCAATTGCGTAAGGTATCCTCTGTGACGGTTCGTGAGGCTGTGGATCGGCTGTTGGATATAAAGGACACCGCAGGCCTCTCTAAACGATACCGGGTTGATCTGCGGCAGAAGTGCGAGCGGTTTATCCTCAAGTTTGGCAAGCGGGCTATTTCGACTATTACCGTGGACGAGATACGCCGTTGGCTGAATTCCCTCAAAGTCGAACCGGTGACGCTGAATAACTACAAGCGCAACATCACGGTCTTGTTTTCATTTGCTCTTGATGAGGGATATTCGACTGAGAATCCGGCCGCGCGCATAGACTTTGTGAAAGCCCGGCAAAAGGCTCCTGGCATCCTTCGCCCTGACGATATGTTGCCCTTGCTCCAATACGCCCGGGAACATCATTCCGACATACTGGCCGGAGTCGTTATTCAATGCTGGGCTGGTCTTCGTCGTGCTGAGGTGGAGCAATTACGCTGGGAGGACATTCGCCTTGAGGATCGGGTGATTGAGGTCAATGCCGCGGCCGCCAAGAACAATGTTCGCCGCCCGGTACACATCGAGGACAACCTTGCCGAGTGGTTGATGATGTTACGACAGCCATCGGGCCCGGTGACGCAGAGCTGCTACGGTCCATGCCTCGGCAAGCTACGTAAAGCCATGCTTGCACAGAATCCGCCCGCAACGATGCCGGAGAACTGTTTCCGGCATTCCTACGGCACCTACTACTGCGCACGCTCAGGAAGCACACATGCTACGGCTGACCAGATGGGGAATTCTCCGGCGGTAGTGAAGTCGCATTACCGGGCCGTGGCATCGAAGCGGAATGCCGACAAATGGTTCTCCATTACTCCGGCGAGCTTGGGCGCTGTTGCTGAAACCGTGTCGTTTGATAACGTGGCGCCGGAGGCATCTCAGGCGACGAGGCCCTCAATGACGAAGAAAGCAAAGTAGCCATGCCAAGGAGCAAACGTCCTGATACCCCTTGCGGAGAGCATACGATAAGGCATGAGGTCTATGTGCCGATCGTGAGCGAGACTGTCGGTTTTATCAAGTGGAGCCTGACATTTATTGTCGTCGTGTTGCTCTTAGCCGTCCTGCTCTACATCCCTGCTTGTACTTCCAACGCTGTCTTTGGTTGGCCGCCTCTTGGTGATGAATCGTTGGAAAATAAAAAATGAAAATTTCTCACATTGCCGCCAACGAGGACCTAACCTTAGAAGGATAATACATTAATTTTTGTTGGGAAAATTCCAAGCCGCTCACAAACTGAATTTTTAATTTGTTATTTAATAGAGAAATGTGACTCTGTGGTAGTCCAATGACCGCACAGGACATGTGAATGATTTTGTGATATTCTCGTTGCACCATGAGTGCAAATGATATCACCACAAGAAACCCAACGGCGACAATTCCCGACAGCGCACAAGACGAGTATACGAATGGCTGTTATTATCGCGGTATTCCTATGAATACACGCGACACCGAAATCAAACCATCGTCCAGTAGCATTGCTGGCGATACACAAACAGGCTCCCGCTTTGCTCGTCCTGAAGGTTACGCCCGCCGCTTAGGATGTTCCAAACGACACGTTGAACGTCTGATGAAACGCGGCATTGTTCCCTTCATTAAGACGGGATATCGCACGGTGCTCATCCCAATGGCGGAGGCTGATGAAGCCTTGTTGAAGCTTGCTGTCGGAAACAAAACAAAAGGAGCGAGCGCACAATGACCGCTTCGACCAAATCACGCATTGACGAGGCTTGTGCAGACGATGCCCCTGACGGTCCAGGCAACGACAAGCACCCGCGCTTTCTTCGCCCTGAGCAATACGCCGAGCATATTGGCATCAGCAAACGTCACTTGCTGCGGTTTGTCTCTTCAGGGCTCATTCCAAGCATCAGGCTTGGTCATCGTTGCGTCCTGATACCAGTTGCGGAGGCGGATGCCACTCTACTGAAACTTTCCACCGGAGGAAAGGCAACTCAGCTATGATTCCCAATAAGAAAGCCGCCCCGATGGTGACGGGAGCGACTCTCAAGGTAATTGCTGAAACTATTGGCAGGGTGTCCACGTGTTCACTTGTTGTCAAATTCAATCCTCACCTGGGAGGGAGTCATGACCGATGAATTCCGACGAGTTACCCAATGTTCATTTTGCCAACGAGGAAACAGCCGAATCAGATATTGGATCCGCTGAACTGGCAGCGCTTCAAAGGACGGAATCCCGGCAGGTGTCATGTCCGGTAACACCGCAGCGAAAAACGCCCGCGAGTGCGCCAGCATTGCCCACACCTGATACATCTTTGCCTCCTCACAGCCTGGACGCCGAACGTTGCGTCTTGAGCTGCATTGTCGGGCATGGTGTGTCGGTGCCGGATAATCTGACACCAGATGATTTCTACGATCCAAAGCACGCTGATGTTTTTGCTGCATGTCGGTCGCTCCATGGACGAGGAGAGGGAGTTGACGAGATAACCATCTGTGATGAACTACGGCGCACAGGAAACCTCGAATATGTCGGCGGGGCGGTCTATATCGGAGAAATATGCAATGCCGTTGAAGTGACCGCGCATTTTGAGGGTTGGGTTAAGACGGTCAAGGATACTGCATGTCGGCGCCGATCAATGGTAGAGGCAAATCGGTTGTTGAAGCTGTTGGGCGATGGTGGGGATCCTTTGGCAATCCTTCAAGGGATTGATCGTCTCAAAAATCATGCCTATACTTTCGAGGCGGATGACGATTGGGAAATCAAATGTGGTTCCGACCTGAATGGGAAAGAAATCCCGATGCCTCCGGCGATACTTAAAAACATTCTTCTCGAGGGATGCATTGGTGTCTTGGCTGGTCCAAGTAAGGCGCGAAAGACATTCACCTTGCTTGATCTGGCCCTTAGTGTTGCTACTGGCACTAAGTGGATGGGGTGCCTTGATACTGTGTTATTGCCCACATCTACCCTGTATATGAATTTCGAAATTCCGGATGGGGCTTTCGAACGAAGAATCCAGAGGACATCCCAAGAAAAAGGCCTATCGAGTATTCCTGCCAATTTCTTTTACCTGCCATTGCGTGGAAAGAAATGTGATTTGGAAAGGGATCGGGCGAAAATCGTCAGGATAATAAAACAGATAGGCCCCAAACTCGTTATATTTGATCCAATCTACAAGGCATTGGGAAACCGTGATGAGAACAAAACTGGCGATGTCGCCGAAATGCTAGCTGAACTTGAGACAATTTGCACAGAGGCCGGCGTTGCGCTCATTTTTGCCCATCACTACGCCAAGGGTAACTCTTCCTTCAAAAACGACGGTGAGCGTTCGTCGGGTTCAGGTGTCTTTACTAGATACCCTGATGCAATCATTGAAATGGTGCCACACGGCAAAGAAGAGGATGCCTACATTGTCAAAACGGTGTTGCGGGAGTTTAAACGAATTCCGCCTTTCTGTGTCCGCTTGAGAGGGCCTGATTCCGTTACTTATGTATTGGCCCCTGATCTTGACGTCACCGATGCGAAAGGAGCAAAGGCACCTGGCGTATCGGGACGGCCTAAGAAACACGATCCTCAGCAGATTATTGATTACCTCCAGTCTGCCGGAAAGCCCATGACTCAAGAAGAGTTTCGTGTTGCTTTGCCGGAGATACCAAGGAGCACGCTGCAGGATTATCTAAAGGGACTTACTGCCTTAGGGCAACTAGAACGCGGGGAAGACAAGAGTTATTCACTTCCTCAGCATACCTCAATGCCGGAAAGTCAGGAATAATTATCGGCTTTCGCAATACACTATGAACATGAATGTTATGAAGAATGTTTATGAAAAGCCGGAAATGCCGAAAACTATTTCCGGCACGGTTTGCCTCGAACAAAGAAATGGGGAAAGAGAGAGGGGAAAGTATTTATCTTTCCCTCTCTTTCTCCCTTTGTTCTATGGATGCCGACAATTAGATTTATATATAAGGGGTTTCCGTTTCCGGCACTGTTGGTATTTAGCGAGTTACGAAGCAATGCCGAGAAGTACTTTCCGGCATCGTAAATTGTCGGGTCAGGCTCGCCCCGAATGACCATCAATTTCTCTGATCTGACGATGCGACAGGAATTCTCCAACGACATTTCCGACACTCTCCTTCCGGGTATCCATATTGCCCCCCCGGGGGGGTAGTAGGTTCTTCCGGCACCCCCTACGCTGCGGGAGGCAAGGGATGCCCAAGGCGTCCGTAGTCACTGAAAAAAATTAGGACAAGGGAAAAACTCACTCCAATAACATCATGAAAAACACCACCACCCGTAATGCACCATGCTTTGAAACTGGCAAAATCTCTGCCTGTCGCATTGCTGAAAACATCATTGCAGCATCCGATCTGTGCCAGCTTCTCAGCGTTTCGCTTCCCCAGTTGTCCCGTTTGCAGGCGAAGGGCATCGTATTTCGGCAGTCTCAAGGGAAATACTACCTTGCCGAGAGCGTTGCCAATTACCTTGCCTACAAATCCGCCCCTCGTGCTCTTTCCTATGAGGAGGCCTTGGAGCGGGCAAAAGAGGAGGGAATGGCTGATCCTGTTGAATCTGCCCTCGATTGGTCGAGTTGGAAGATCGTGCCCAGCGATGATATCGAAACTGTGCGCCGCCGGCATCAGTCTTTCGACGTAGCAGGGCAGGTGTTTGAGTTCCAATGCGAACTACGCATGAACCGTTTGAATAGGACGAATGGCTACGCTCCTGAGCATTTCGACATTGCCGCCGAGGAGACCTTTCAGCTTATGCGTCGGCTTGGGCTCAACGACAGCACGTACGCGACATTTGCTGAGCATATCGCAGCCTGGGATGCTGAGTGGATTCCAGAACAGGACCAACCGGGTAAAATTAAGGAGAAGTCGAGTGATCTATTGCGCATTGCAAGGGTGGCCGCTTGTGCGGTCGCTGCTGACGTTGCATAAAGCCTCCTCTATTGTTCTTGCTGGGGGATGGAGAGTTGGATGCTTTTAATGCCAATTCTGACGGGGGAAACGTATCGTCATTTTCCGAGATCGTCGAAAATTTCACTGACTACTCACGGGATGGGGTGGCCTTTCCCCCCGCAGCATTACCCCTCAGAAAGAACCTATGCCGCCCCCTTTGGGGTCGTTCTAGGCTTGAAGGCTCAAAGGAGGCGTTTTTGAGCGAAAGAATGCCATTCCCAAATTACCACCGGGTGTCAGAGTCGGATTGTCATGGATTCTCCGACTACACCCAAAACTTTGCGAGCCGCCCTTGCCGAAATACTGGTGGAGCTACGTGCAATTCGGACTTTATTGGAAGCAAAGCAACAGCCACAAGATCGCAGCAATGAGGTCTATAATTTGGCAGAGGCGACAAAATACTGCTACTTCAATTCCAGTACGACGTTTTCCGCCTGGATGAAGAAGCTTGGGCGCCGGCCGAAATATAAGGGCCGCTATCCTCGACAGTTGCTAGACGAGTGTCTGGCGCAAGAGGGCAGGCGGGTTCCGAAGCGGTGAGCCTGATATCGGAAAAGAGGGAACCTTGGTTTGCAAATAGACTCGGGACAGTTGAAAAAACGGGAAAAGGGATAGTTTGGAACAACGGAGCATCACGGTGAGCAGTCATCCTGGCATCAAGATTTCAGACGCGGCGAAGCGAACGGGGCTTTCAGCAAGGACGCTTCTTAGGTGGACGAAGCCCAATTCATTAGGAGTTGCCCGAATCCGGGCCGTTCGTCGGGGAAATGCCTATTTCCTCAACCCTGACGACGTTGAGGCAATCGTAAGATTTGGGAGTGCCGGATTTCACATCTTGGGAAAGCGATGAAAGCTAGGTACCCTATGTGAGAATAACGGAAATCTCGCGTCCCATGTCTTAATATTTCAGTTTTTGAAGCTCCTCATGGGTTCCACAAATCGGATAGTCGGGAATCTCTATTATTTCATCACGAGTTAACTTCTTTATGAAAAAAGGCGCGAGTTGCTTGTTTCGATAAACTGGTGCTGGTGCAGAAAGTGGCACATATCGCATTCCCTGCGCCATTACGTTGGTCCGGTGCCTTCCGTTGGAGAATCCGAAGCTTTGATCGTGGTTCATTTCGATAAATCCCACTGTCAGGCGAAGCATGCCCTGTTTATTCCGGTAAAACCAGTAGGCACAGTAGGCCTTTTTGAGCCCCTTGTCTTCGAAATCGAAGTGATACGGATCCTTCTTCCAAAATGGAGCCAACCCCTCCCAATCAACAAGCCAGATTCTATCGCAAGGGGTGTCGGGAGCGACTGTGACTTTCATTTGTTATGTAAGTGAACTCGGGACAAGAGCACTTTTCTTTGATGGCTTTATTTACTGGGGGCTGGCCATCCCTTCTCTTTTAGACTTTTTGCTGCTCCAACAACAGGAGTTTTGTTTCTCAGTTCATCAAGTAGGTCATGCCCTTTCCATGTAATTCTCTCGATAGTTACTGGACTATAGGCTGGCCCGGGCGACGCGGTGATGCATTTTTCATCTATAAGCAACCCTACATTATATCGAATAAGCTCATTGTCTGGCACTGCCCAAGATTTTCCAAGTTGAGGGAAGGGCAAATTCTCAACAGCCTCAAGGATAAGAAGAATTGTTGCGAAGTCTCGTTTCATAGCAGTGAAAAGTAAAGTTGGTTGTGTGGGGAATACAACACAAACATCTAGCAGCTAATTTGCCGTGGAAATATCTACTTTCTCAATGTTACTGATGTGGAGCTACTGGCAAAATTCGGGAACTCTGGACTAAGCCCGCGTTTCGTTGGAAAATGGATGCTGTCGATGCGACGGTCTGAGTGAGAGAGTCGAGTTGTCGGGAATTACTTTTTCTCATTGGAGAGGATCCTTTTTCCAATGGTGGTCATCTCTTCAGCTATTTCTAGGGCGTGTCGGAATAGTTCAATTTCACGTGGCACGGAGAAAATTCCACCAGGTTTTATGTCACAAATTAGCCCCTCAAGTAATTGATAAAAACGGATGATATCATGTCGAATTGAAGCAGGGACTAAACCTATTTTCTCAATATGACGTTTGTATATCAAACAATAGTCGTCAGGAACTATGATAACAAAAGGGTATAGCGCCCCAGGTGAAATTTCTTGTTCTTTAATAATGCGCTTAACTTCATCAATATAACTACGTTTTTCCATTAAAAATAGCGATGCTTCAATCTCAGCTATGATAGCTTCGGTGGCAGCTCTTGCTTCATTCTTGATTTTCTGTTTTTCAAGAAACCATTGAGTAAAAAATGTAACTCCACCGCCAATCAAAACACCAGCTAGAGCAAATAACCCAGTTGTTATTTCGTTTTCCATAAGTACTATTCTGTCTCAGGGCGGCGAGGGCATGTTGCATGACGAAATGCAGTAATAACGTCATCGCCATAAACATTCTTATTTATGTCATAAGGAGTGTTGTCTCTTATAATGGCGAATTTGCTCATATCCCACGGCAATGTATTTCCGCATGTGCAACATATTAGAGTTTTGGAGTCATTTTGATCAACCAGTGTTGATCCGCAATTTTGACAAAGAATAAATGATCTGTTGCTTTTAACGAGGTCGAAAAATCTCTCTGTCTTTTCTTTCAGGGTGTATGATTCTTGAGGTTCCATTCTTAAAAAGTTCTCATTTCTCATGCTTGAGGCAAGCATCTAACATGCCCATTGCCGACAATACTTGACACACTGACTCCTTCGGCATCTACTGCGCCCCCTCTCTCAAAGTTAACCGGTTCGCCGGTGCCCGTCAGTTCACGGCTTTTTTTGTGCCCATATTCTGCATTTCTACCTTTCGGGGTGGCAGGCGGGAATAGAACACCGTGGAAACGCGGAAATACCGTCGCAGGCCGTTAACGCCTGAGAGAGCCCCGATAGAGGTCTTTCTATCATCTCTCAAAGTTAACCAAAATGTCCAAGACAAACCGCTCTGCCAGCAAGGCAGCACCTACCGCAACGCGCCGTAATGGCACCAAGAACGCCGGGAAAGGGAAAGTAGAGGCACTGTCCCATCCGACAGCCCAAGCCGTTGAAGTAGTCATGACCGAAGATCAATATACGTGGCTGTTAGAGGCCTCAGCCTATTTCAGATGTACACCCGGTGACTACCTACTTGCCGCCGCCTTTGCCTTCTCAACGTTCTTAAAGAAAAAACTCCTGGGGAACCCCGGTGAAAAAATGTCTGATGCTCTGTGGTCCTTCACCTTCGAACGGATGGTTCCGAATACCTCGCCAGTGTTTTTTTCCGATGATATGGGGCAATATGTGAATATCGGGGATGGGGAGCGGGCATTGCAGTTTCGTGAAAGTATCTCTACCGAGGATGCAGAATTACAAGCTGCCCGTCGTACACTCTGGATGCTTTGCCACACACACAACGAGGATGCCCGATGAGTGGAAAACAAGGCACACCAGCGACACCTTTTGCGAGCATCACCCTTTCCGAAATGGAGAGGGTCGAAGCCCTCTTGCAACGGCGAGGTAACCCTTTGCCAAGGTCGCCCATGTGTTCCCAATGTTTGTATCAACAAGGATGCCGAATGCACATGCTGGGTATATACCTTGGGACTCGATTGAACTGGGGGCAGTATGAGTGTTTGCTTGAACAGTGGGAGGCTATTGAGGCGGCGTTTCCTCTACCGTTCGAGGGGTACCAAGGGCGGTATTCGATTGATCCGGGCCTGTACTCCTGCTGACCACTAACCTTCATTCCAGACTCAACATACCCATGCTGACACAACACAACCGCAACCACGCTGCCAGAACAGCACCGATTCGCTACAACGGCACCATGAAGCCGCCTCGTCGTCTCTTCTCGTCGAAGGGGCACAAGGCGCAACAATTGTTCTTGAGGTGGATACTGTCGCGTATCGAAATTGCGAAGCTGTAGAACCTCGGCAAAGTGCTCTCACCAGAAAACCCACCTTCACCGGTGGGTTTTTTCATAATTTGTCTCAAAACATATTCCATCTGTTACAACTCAGGGTCCAAATTCTTAGTCAGTTTTAGTCAAAATCGTGTCATTTATAGTCATTTTTAGCCAGTTTTATGTGAAATCGTGTTCACTTGTTTGGTTTTGGCATTTTGGCATTAAAAATCCCTGTAACCGTTTAGATTACAGGGACTTTAAGCTGGTGGTGGGGGTCGGATTCGAACCGACGAAGAGCGAAGCTCGACAGATTTACAGTCTGCACCCTTTAGCCACTTGGTTACCCCACCGTTTTTCAGAAGCATCAAGATGCCTCAAAAAAGGAGCGCTCTCTATGGTGGGACTTACGAGTGTTGCCAAGGATTTTTTTGGATAAATCCAAAAAAGGTTTTCTGGGTGGAAACAGGCATGGGTCAAAGATAGCGGGAATCGTGTGTGATTGTCGTAAATTTCAACAGGAATTCCGATAAATTACCTGAAAAGATGCATCCGTGGGTTGCCATTTTCAGGAAGTAGCTCAAGTTTATAACAGGGTGCTAGTTAATAGCACTGTTTGTTTAACCCAAAAAAAAGAAAAATGTCCGATATTGCATTCGCACTAAACCCGAAAAAAATGAACGAACTTGTCCCTACCTTGAATGATGTTCCTGCACAGGCACGGACCAAGTCAGTAGAATTGTTGAATCAAGCGCTGGCTGATTTAAGTGATCTTTATTCCCAGGCCAAACAGGCCCATTGGAATGTTCGCGGGAAGACGTTTTATTCGCAACATCTGCTGTTTGACCAAGTCGCGGATTCGGTTGAGGAGTTTCTCGACGAAATTGCCGAGCGCGTGGTCCAACTGGGCGGCGTGGCGCAAGGAACTGTGCGTCAAGCGGCGGCTCGTTCCTCATTGAAGGAGTTTCCCACGGATAACTGGGATGATCTGGCCTACGTGAAGGCATTGGCCGAACGTTTTGCCGTCTGTGCAAAAGCTGCCCGTAATTCCATTGATGCCTCGGATGAATGCGGCGACAAGGATACGGCAGATTTGTTTACCGGCGTCTCCAAAGCCTTGGATAAGTCGCTATGGTTCCTTGAGGCCCACCTGCGGGGCTAATTTGGGGATTAGTTAATATTGAAAAGGCAGCCTGCCCAAGTTGGGAGGCTGCCTTTGTTTTGGAAAGATGGCTGCTATTGTGGCGCGATGATTTTGGTGCCCCAACTGTGCTTGGCGAATTCCCAGAGTGTATCCCCGAGTTTATCGAGAGAGGCGTAGTTGGTCAGCCCGGTTGCGAGTTCGCTGGAGATGCTTTCGCAGCCGTTTTGTGCTCCAAGCAGCATGCCGATGATTCCGGCGCGATTGCAGGAGTCTCCGCCGATGTTGGCATTCATCATCAAGGCATGCTCGGTATTGTTGGCATACTTCAGCGAAAGATAGATGGCCAGAGGGACGGCATCGTCTGCCAGCGCACCCTGGCTAAGATTTTTGGTGGCAACGGTGATATCGTCCTGATTCGCAATCCACCGATGGTAAGGGTAGGCGAGATAGGGGTGGTGCAGGTGTCCGAGTTTTTTATAAATAGAATCTTCCAACGAGTTTCCCTGACAAAGGAGAATCAATAGTTCGGCAAGAAATTCCGCGCAATGGATGAGTGTCCCACTCGGTCGGGCAATGCTGATGTGCTGTTTGAGGAGCCGGTTGACCAGGCTGGGCGATCCACAATAAGTGAGCAGGATTGGCGCAGCCTCAATCAATCCTGCGACGTGGTTATTGTTTTCTCCGCATTTCTCAATGGGTCTGCCGCTGCCGTAATTGGAGAAAAATTTACGATGCGCTGAAGGGATGTAAGTATCACGATGTCCGTCAGGCGAAAGCATCAGGTGGAGATAACGGTCAATAAAATCGACTTCGTCGTATTGGCCGTCTTTGTCGCAGATGGAGCCGGCAAGCTCCTGGGCAATAAGGAACGGAAGGGAGTTGTCCCCGGGGTTCAACCCGTGGTGGTAGTGGGTCCCCGGTTTTTTCCATAATGCGGTGCGATGGTGCAGTAAGTTATCCTTCTCATTGCGAGGGGAAAACTGAATACGGACCATCTCGCTGTTGGGATGGGGTTCCTTGATGGGTGTATAGCTGTCGATTTCGCCATAGTCATGGGCGATCTGGTCAGCGCTGTAGTAACCATGGGTGGGGATGGCGAGCGCGTCCCCGATAAACAATCCCCACCATGCACCAAGAAATCGTGATCGAAGTGTGGGGATGTTGGGTGTTTTGGGATGAATAGCATTCATAGGGGCAAGTGTGTGGTACGATAAATAATATTAGAACAAAGGCAACACGCTTTTCATTGAAAATTACGCTTCCCATTCCGAGTGGTCTGCTTTCAAGTGCTGGGATGATCCCGGAAAAGTTTCTCCAGGTTTTGATTCTTGGCTCAGGTGGTCGTGAGCATGCCATTTTACGGGCCTGCCAATCCAGCCCGTTGGTGGGCTCCGTTCTGGTTGCGCCTGGCAATGGGGGAATGTCTGCCGAGACAACCTGCTATCCGCTAAATCTGGAAGATGTGCAGGCCACAGTGGCATTGGCGAAGCGCCTGAAGGTAAATTTCGTGATTGTGGGACCGGAAGTTCCCTTGGCCCTGGGGGTGGTCGACATGCTGGAGGCGGAGGGTATTCCCGCATATGGTCCTAAGAAGGCAGGGGCGATGTTGGAAGCCAGCAAGACATTCACGAAGGATTTTCTGGTTCGTCATAATATTCCAACGGCCCAAGGAGCAAAATTCACCGAACTGGCTCCGGCCTTGGATTACTTACGCTCGCACAGTTTACCGGTTGTGATCAAGGCGAGCGGATTGGCAGCGGGGAAGGGCGTGATTATCGCGCATACGCTGCCCGAGGCTGAAGATGCCGTGCGGAGCATGCTGGAGTCCCATGTTTTTGGAAAGAGTGGCGACGAGATTCTTATCGAGGATTTCATGGATGGCGAGGAGGCCTCCATTATGCTGATGGTGTGCGGGCGAAGTTATGTGATGTTGCCCCCCAGCCAGGATCACAAGCGGGTGGGGGATGGTGACACCGGTCCCAATACCGGCGGAATGGGTGCCTATGCGCCGGCTGCCGTGGTGACGCCCGAGGTGGAACGCAGGGTGATTGCCGAGATTGTCGAGCCTACGCTCAAGGGATTGGTGGATGAGGGAATTGATTACCGGGGAACACTGTATGTTGGAATCATGGTTACCACAGCCGGACCCAAGGTTGTCGAATTTAACGCGCGCTTTGGAGATCCCGAATGCCAGGTATTGCTGCCTCTGCTGAAAACAGACCCGATATCCCTCATGTATGATTGCGCCCGGGGGAAGCTTTCCCCGGTGGATGTGAAGTTCAAACCGGGGTCGGCGGTTATCATTACTTTGGCGGCAGAGGGCTATCCCGGAGATGTTCGCAAAAATGACTTTATTGAACTGCCGACCGCACTGCCCTCCGATAGCCAGATTATCCACGCGGGAACGCGGATTGATTCCAATGGTCGCTTGGTGACCAATGGAGGACGTGTGCTGGGTGCAGTGGCTTACGGACAGAACCTGGTCGAGGCGGTAAATCGGGCCTACTCCTTGACCGAGAAGATTCGTTTTGCCGGAATGCATTATCGCCGTGATATTGGCGCCAGGCAGTTGAATCGCGAAGCAAGAAGGAATGCCTAGAATGAAATTACGTTTTTATGGCAAAGCCTGGCTGGCCTTGGCGGCGATGGTGGCATCGCTGTCCCCGGTGTCCGCAGGGATATCCCTCAAGGACACCGAGCGTTTTCCCGTGGAATTGTATCCGGGGATCAATGACAAAACCCAGGACGAGGTGATGCTGGCGGGCATGGCGGTCCTTTATCCGGGCAGGGTCACGCGCACTCCCCTTGTGGTCACGGCAACAGATTCCGCCCGCAAGCCTGTGTCCGCGATGCTGCACAATCAAATCGCCTACATCCGTTGCTATGGGAGTGATGCCTCCCTGTATACGCCTGCAGCGGGAGCTAAGGGCGTGATTGTCGATTTGCGTTATTTTGGCACGTCTCCCGAAACTGTTTCCGCCTGTGTGGCGCTTTGCCGGAAGATATCCGGAACAAGTCCAGTGGTGAAAGGATTGGGCGATTACCCGGTTCCGGCGGCTGAACCTCTCAAGGTTGACGATACTGCTGCCCCGGCGAGAGTGGTTGTTCTTGTTAACAAGGGGACTGCGGGTCCCATTGAACCAATGCTGGCCGATCTGCAGGCGAAAGGGAAAGTAATCCTGGTTGGCACTGCCACGGCTGGAGCTACTGCGCGTTACCGGCAATTGGATGCTACTTCGGGATGGTGGACGATTTCCGGGGAGCTATGTACAGGCGAATCCAAGAGGTCGCTGGTGGGGAGTGGTGTGCTGCCCAAGGTGCAGGTCGCGGTTTCCGCGGAAAATGATTTGCTGGCCTGGCATTGGATCGAACGCGGGGTTTCGCCTCTTGTCATCCTGCGGCTGTCCCAGTCCAATGGAAACAACGGCTCTGCTGAGAAGAAAAATAATGCCGCCGCATCGGAGGGTGACGCAGGGCAGAGTTCGTCCGATAGTGTGACAGGCACCGACTTGGTGTTGCAGCGCGGGTATGATATTCTTGCCGCTTTACAAGTCATGGAGAGCATGACAGCGTCAGCAAAGTAATAGATCCATGGCAAACGGGCCTTCTCCAAAACACATTACATTTGTTTGCACAGGCAATATTTGCCGGAGTCCGATGGCGGAGGCGCTGTTGCGACATGCGCTGGATGCGGAAGCAGAGCCATTGCGCAGTATGCCCATTATCTCGACCGGACTGGCTGCTTGCATTGGAGAGCCGGCTTCGCCCAACTCTGTTCGAGCGCTGAAAAATGTAGGGATTGACCTGGTCTCCCACCGCAGCCGGGCGCTTACCCAGGAGTTGTTGAATAACTCCGTTGCGGTATTCGGGATGACGGGGCAACACCTGCGTTCCATTCGGGCCCGGTTTAATCCTGTTCCCGAGCACCTGTATCTTATGCGCGGCTTGATGCCGGAGGGTGTTTCCCGGGAGATTCCCGATCCCTATGGCATGGGGTTGACGGAATACGAGGCATGCCGTGATAGCATGGTTGAGGCAATTCCTTCGTTGGTGGCTTTTTTGCGGAAAGTGACAGGGATGGCTTGAATCAACGGGATAAGCCCACAAATTGTTTTCCATGAAAATTTCCATTGGCAGTGACCATGCCGGTTTTCGCCTGAAGAGCGCGCTGGTTGATTTTCTTCGTGCCGAGCGGCATGAAGTGCTGGATCGCGGAACGGACAGCGAGGTTTCCGTGGACTATCCTGATTTTGCCCATCTGGTCGCGACAGATGTGGAAAAAGGTGATGCCCGTTTTGGAGTGCTGGTATGTGCCAGTGGAATCGGTATTTCGATTGCTGCCAATAAAAAGCCCGGCATCCGTGCCGCAGTCTGCATGAACGAGGATATGGCTGAATTTTGCCGCCACCACAATGATGCCAATGTGATTTGTTTCGGGCAGAAATATACTACTCCCGATATGGCCAAAAAATATCTGAAGATATTTCTGGCGGCAGAGTTTGACGGAGGCCGTCACGAACGGCGCATCAAAAAGCTGGAATGCTGATGGTGGTCAGCACGGGGTCTTCTTTGCGCCGTTCGCGTAGGTGAACTGCTACTCAGGTCGCCAGAATTTGACCTTGTTGTCGGGATAAAAAGGAAATTCCCGGCTGATGGAGCCCCAGATGCTCCAGCGTTTGGAGTCGGAATGAACCTCGTCCATTTCGCGGCGACGCAGCCCTTTGCTGACGGTGGTAGGATTTGTTACCACGATGTCGTGCAATACTGCGAAAGGGCGATCCGGTCCTCCGCATGCCGAGGAGATGATGAAGTCTGTGCCGGTGCCCGATACGAAGTCCGCGTATTTCTGGAATGCGGCAAGAAAGCGTTTGAGCGCGGTGATCTCAAAGAGGGGGCACGTCATCTCGACAAAATTAGTGAAAACGATTCCTCCTTCCGGCTCGGCTCGCATGTGTGACCAGGAAATGCGTCCATCACTTGAGTGCGCGGGGCTGCATACCGGATAACCTCCCTCTTTTGCCATGGCCAAGAGTCGTTGAATTTCTTCCGGCGTCATGGTGATGTCATCATCGGGGACGAATATGTAGTCATATTTATCCAGCATTTCCGGATGGAGTGCGCACCAATATGCGAGATTGGAGAACTTGACTGCTTTTCGTTGAAGGAAGAAGTCACAGGAATTCTTAAGTTCCGCAGCTCTTGCGGACGAATTTCCATAATAGGCTAGCGCTATATCGTATGCTCTTTCCTGACCATTCCAACTGGTGAAACTCTGGGAGACATCTCCCACGGATGAGAATAATAATGCAGTACGTTTAATTAATTGTTTCATAATGAATAATGATTTAGGATTAGATAACTAATGAAGCTCCATTCTGGAATGGAGGCGTCTTTTGTGCAAGGATATTTTCCTGCACCTTGATCCCTCAAACTACTCCGGCGTTTCTGTTTATAAGTCTTTGAGGAACGCGCTTATCTTTTCTGCGAATTGTGTGCCAATGCCGGATACTTGGGAGATTTCTTCCACCGAGGCTTTTTTTAACCGGGCCAATGATTTGAAGTGTTCCAATAGGGCAAGTTTACGTTTCTCCCCAAGGCCGGGGCAATCGTCGAGAACAGATTCTTTCAAGCGTTTGCTCCGCAGGTCTGCATTGTAGCCGTTAGCGAAACGATGGGCTTCGTCCCGGAGGCGTTGCACCAGATGAAGCGCAGGGCTGTGTCGCGGCAGCGCCAGGGGAGGACGATCGTCGGAAAAGATGATTTGCTCTTCCCGTTTGGCCAAGCCGACCAGCATCGGGGGAGTTGTGCCCAGTTGGGCAAATGCCTTGAGCGCCGCATGGACCTGACCGAGTCCGCCGTCGATGACGATGAGGCGGGGCAATTCTCGTTTTTCCTCGATCAGTCGGCGGTAGCGTCGCAGGACGACTTCTTCCATGGAGCGAAAATCATCATTGCCGATGTATCCTTGGATGCGAAAGCGTCGATAGTTGGCCTTGTCGGGCCGTCCGTCCAAAAAGCGCACCAGACTTGCGACCACAAAAGTCCCTGAAATATGGGAAATGTCGAAGCATTCCATGGTTCGGGGCGGGTCCGGCATGTCCAATGCCTGTTGAAGCTCCCGGATGGCTTCTTTCTGGTCCGGGGTCGGGAGCGGGTTGCCTCGTTCAAACCGGCGGGCGTTCTCGGTGGTGCGGTTGATTGCATCCATCATATCCCGAAGCCCGGCGGCCCGTTCGTAATCCTGGCGGGAGGCCGCTTCCTGCATCTTTTTTTTCAGATCGGCCAGCCATTCCTTGGCCCGGCCTTCGAGAAAATCGCAGGCGGCATCGATGCGTTCCCGGTATTCCTCCGGGGTGACCTCGTTGGAGTGAGTGGTGATATCCGCGCGCGCGTCGTTGTAGAGCTTCCAGCGTCCGTCTCCCAAGTCAATCGGGTGGGTGTCATTTAATAAAATACCAAATTTCCGGCGCATTTCGAGCAGGGTGCGTCGTACCTCGAACGGATGCGGATAGGGGCCGAAATAACGGGCGGAATCATGGGTGCGCGCCCGGACCAGCCGGAATGCCGGCAGCGTCGCCTGCATGTCGATGCGTACTTGGATAAATTGCTTGTCGTCAGTAAAAAGCGTATTGAACTTGGGCCGCCACTCCTTGATGAGCCTGCCCTCGAGCAGCAGCGCTTCGGT
>JAITVQ010000237.1 GCA_031285745.1 Puniceicoccales bacterium
GTATACCCCACGGAATACCCGAAATTTTCAATGTTTAACGCTTAACATTGAAATGCCCAGTTTTATGCGATCCGGATTACCGAATATGCCCATAAAAAGGGTGCTGGGGGGTATTGGGTACTTAATACCATCGAAACTATGAGTAAATGTTGGTGTTATAGTATGGTCAGAAAGCCTTTTTTCTGTCTCTTTGTTAAAAACATTTTCCCCATGCGTTCCAAAAAACCTCTCTTGTTCAAACGTGTTCGCCGAGCCTTTACCCTTGTGGAAATGCTCATTGTTATTGCCCTGCTGGCGGTGGTCGCCGGTGCGGTGGTGGTGAACTTGGATTCGATATTTGGTGATGCGCAAGTCGACGTCGAGCGACAGAAGGTAAATAGCAGTCTGAAAATGGCGCTGACAAATTACCGTTTAAAGATGGGCAGTTTTCCGACTACAGAGCAAGGATTACAGGCTTTGTTGACGGCTCCGGAAGGCTCTGCTGATCGGTGGCGCGGTCCTTACGTGGAAAAAGCCGCATCGTTGGTCGATGCATGGGGTTCTCCGTACCAGTACAGATGTCCCGGTTCGCATAATACCTCGGGGTATGACTTGTGGTCGTTGGGACCGGACAAAACCGACGGTACTGCTGACGATATTGGCAACTGGGAAACCGGCAAGTAAGCGCCAGGGCCGGCTTGCGGCAGGTCGGCCCGATTTATCGGAGAATTGATGCGGTTTTTAATGAAACTGGGCAAGTACCATGAATTCTCAGTGAAGGGTTCGCAGGGAATGCTTCCTATGTGGCGTCGTCGTTTGGCGTTTTGGAAGCGTGCCTTTACCATGATGGAGTTGCTCATCGCGCTGGCATTGATCGGCATTGTCAGTTCGATTGTGGTGGTGTCTGTTGATGATTTGCTGAATTCGGCACAAAAGCCCTCGCCGCTGGACACCTTGCGCAAGGCGGTTGATACGACTTGGTATGGCTCAGCAACAGGGCACGGACAGATGACTTTGGAGTACGACGAGGAGTCCGGCGCATTGATTATGCGTAATGCAATAGGTGAGGCAAAGGAAGTGTTCACTTTTGAAGACGCAGACGTGGGGCCGATCCGGTTTTTACGCGCTCCAGACATGAGCGGAGGCACCTTGCAGATGAATTCCTCTGAGCCGTTTCCTTTTTTGATTTTCTCGCCATGGGGTGGCGTAACCACTGCGATTATTGAGATGGAGATTGGCAAGGAGAGGTATCGATACCAGTTGGAAACTTTCTCGGGGGCATTGGAGGCCGTGAAATGAACTCGAAACGAAGTATTATTTTCCGCAAGTGGACTCCGGCATTTTCATTGATGGAGGTTATCATTTCCCTGGCCATATTTGCCATTATGGCGGTGGTTTTGCTGCAAGCCGTGGGCAGTGTCCAGGAAGCCATGATTACCACCCGTGATCTCACGGGACGGGAGGAGGCGAAACGTTTTGTCATGCGCCGGGTGATGTCGGCACAAAATACCGATGCTGCTGCGGCCGGAGGCACCGTGGAATTGTCCGATGGCGAGTCGGTGTCATGGGCGGTTTCTTTGGAGGTAACAAACCTCCCTGACTTGCATCAAGCGACTGTGACACTGAACTGGAGCAATGGGGATACCGAGACGCTGAATTTGTGGGCCTATCGGCCGGAGTGGTCCGATGCCTCTGTGCGCTCGAACCTTATTCAAAACATGCGGACAGAATACCCGCAAAGTCGACTTTCTACTTTTTAGGATGGTTATTATTCGACATGGAAAGAGCCAGAGACTGTTTCGGCGAATGTCGATACTGCGGAGGCAAGGTGTTGTTTGTCCTCGTCGTAATTCAGCGTTTACTTTGGTCGAGATATTGATTGCCATCGCGATGACTGCGTTATTGCTGACGGCATTATCCATGCTGACGTTTCAGGTGATGGGCGTGTGGGCCAGTCAGGCGGAAGATCCCTTGTTCGACCGGCATGTGGATGGCTTGCGCCGGGCGCTTGAGGAATGCGTGGCCGAGACTGCGGATTCTGCAAACAGCCAGGGAAATATCCGGGCCACGAACACGGTTTTTCGACAGGCTCCCAGTACGGTGAATGCCGACAGTCCGGCCTATTTGCGCATCACAGGCGCGCCTCCTTTTTTGGTCTCCGACACGATGCCGCTTGGCAACATCCATGCCTGGCTGGCATTTGATCCTGCCGATGGGTTGATCTTATATTGGCAGACAGATTATGAACGGAGTCAGAATCAAGATGCCACGCATCGACAAGTGTTGTCCCCCTGGGTGGAGAGCGTGACTTACTTTTCCTATAATAGTAATGATAATGCCTGGGATGAATCTGATAATCCTTCCTCAATTCGAACAGGTTCTTCAATTTTTATGCAACTAAATCTGAATCACCGGGGTCAAACACGGAAGATCATGCTTCCGTTGACGGATGCGGCTCCCCATAACTTGAACTACTGATATGCCGTTGCCATCCCTTCATCACCGCCGCCCTGCCGCCGCCTTGCTGCTGGTGCTGGTGATGCTGGCCTTGATGGCATTTATCGTGACCCAGATTATCGCCTCGGCAGAACAGCAGATTACCTGGGAGGCGCAGAGGAGTGAAGACGATGTTTTGCGTCGCAATGCGTTTTCGGGATTGGAGGTTACCTTGAGCGTGTTGGGCGCATTCCGGCAAATCGACGGGACTTTATACGGCCCGGCGCAGGGCTGGGGTGATCCGTTGGCACTCGCGGGATTTTCCGGAAGCGACGGGGTGGAGGTCTCGGTGACGATCACCGATGAGAGCGGTTACTATGGCATCTCATCCATGGATGTATTTACGCTGCGACGCTATTTTGAGGATTTGGGGTTCGGTGCGGATCATGCGCAAATCTTGACCAATTGCCTGCTGGACTGGACGGATCCGGATAGCAACGAAAGAATCAATGGGGCAGAAGAGGGCAGTTATCCCTACGGTATCGCACCGCCCAACCGCCCGCTAAAAAGCCTGTCAGAGCTTAAGTTGATCAAGGGATTCGAGGAGGCTTTTTTCAATGGAGACGGCACAGGCAATGATGCGTGGCAGAAACTTGTCGGGAGTGTTTCCCTGCTGGGTACTTCTGCTCGCCCAAACATCAACACAGCCCCGAGGGAAGTATTGGAAATTTTGTCTTTACGTTATGGAATCGATCCGGAGACCGTACTTTCCATGCGGGATGGTGGTGGGAACCTAAGTGGCTCTGGTACTGTCTACCGAAATGCAGGGGATTTGGGACGGGCCAGTCTTCCTGTCGAAATGGGAAATTACGTTTCCTTTAACTGTACGCGAATCAGAATCGTTTCACGGGCAACCAAGGGAGACGTTTCCATGATTGTCGATACCCTTTTAGACACTTCCAACACCAGTGCAGCACGTAACAATCAATTTCCTTTTGCCATAACCCAGCAGCGGGTTAATGCCCTGCTGCAGCAGTAAATCTTCCATAAAACTCGTGGCTATTTCCCCCTCAAACACCTCTTCACCTCCGGTCGTATTTCCGGCTCCGGGATGGTTGTTTTTCTCCGAGATTCTCCCTTTGGGTGATATACCCGCAGGATCCATAGAAGACACTGTGCTGCTATCGCTGGAGTCTCATTCTCCGTTGCCTGTTGAGCAACTGGCTTATGGCTGGCGGTTGGATTCCGCCAAGAAAACAGTTATCTATTATGCAGGCGCACGTGACCGCTTGCGGCAAATATCCAATGGCGTCTATGAGGGCGCCGGGCATGTCATTCCCGACTTCATGCTTGCCCCCAAGGGGAAGGCCGGGGAGTGGCAATGGATTGCGACTCCGTGGGCACTGACTGCGATACGCTACAGTGATACGGGTAACCTGCCATTGGAAGTCCGTTCCTGGAATATCCTGCAAGGAGGGTCTACTGATTGGGCGGAACGGGCCGAGTCCGAGCGAATGATCCGGAATCAAGGGCTGGAGGGAAGTCATGCACATGGCACGCTCTTATGGGAAGATGCTTCGTATGCGAGTAGCAGGAGAATTATTGCCACTTGGCGCGCGAAAGGGGGCAAACCGCAAACGGTCTCTCTCCCTGAAGATAGTGTATGGTCTTCCGATGTCCGGGAACGCCATTGGTTGGCCCAAACCAAAAAAGCACGTTCATACACACAGCTTTTCAACCGGATCACGGTTTTCTCGCTGTTTGCATTGCTACTTGTTGTTGGAGCCGGTGCGGCATTATTCCTGCACAAAGAGGATCTCAAAAAAGAAACTGATCGCTTGGCTGGCCGTGAGGCCGCAGTTGAGGCGATCAACAGCAAGGTGGAATTGGTCGTTCGTCTGGACCAGCTTGAGGCCGGGCAGGTGTCTTTTTTCGATGCACTGGCGACCATGAATCATTTCCGGCCTTCGGAGATTCTATTTTCCTCGGCATCTATTGACGGAAACAGGCAGGTGCAAGTGAACGGCACTGCGGCGACGATCAGCCAGATCAACAGCTATGTTGAGGCGCTTCGCAATAGCGGCTTTTTTAAGCAAGTCGATTTGCCACGAGTGAATACAACGGGTGGAAGAACCTCATTTGAAATAAGGGCTGGGGTGGGTACGTTGGCGGTAACGCGTGGCTCTGTAGAAGAAGAGCAGGAAAACACCATGGTGGGAGCGAATGCCGGACAACCACCGATGACTCCACTGGCTGTGTCGACAGCAGGCGGCGAACTAGCCAAATCCCAGCAAGAAGCCATATTTGCTGACGCAAGAAACCTGGCTGCTTCCCATGGAGTATCCTTGAAAGATATTACACTCGAAAATGGTGTGTTGCAGTTGCAGGTCTCCAACGAATCGATGAATGCTGAAAATATGTCAAAATTTGTTGAGACTGTGCGAGCCATGGCGGAAACCAAGGGAGTATCTCAAGTGACTATTCAAGCGCCTCAAATAACTATCAATTCTGCAGATGGTAATGCAGCTATTCAAGGAATGGAACTCGTTATTTCGACTGGAACGTCAACTGGGACGACTTCCATCAGCGCTGGTCAAGTAACCTCTAATCCCTGATTTCCGTGAAGAAAAACTCAAATAAACCTGCCCGGACGCGCCGTTCTTTTACGTTGCGTGAGCGAGCCTTGTTTGCCGCTTTTGTCTGGGCGATTGTCATTATCGCGGCAGGTTTTATCTTTAAGCAATATCGCGCCGCAAAACAGCAAGAACAGGAACTTGCTACCAAAGCCCAGGAGCAGGACCTTGTCTTGAATGAAAAAGAGTCCGTCGAGGAACGCCTTGCCGCGCACATCAGCCGCATGGAATCTGCCGAGACACTGGTGGGATCTACCTTGCAGGGGCTGATCGACTCCCTGGCCCGCCAATCAAATCTTATTCCCGAGGCAGTTACTCCCAAGACTGAGAATAAAAGCGGCATTGAAATTCTCTCTGTCCGGCTGACTTTCCGGGATGCTACCATGGAGCGCCTGCTTGTTTTTGATGACAAGGTGCGAAGCCAAAGAGTCCCTTTGTCCATTACCCGTATCCGGCTGGATGCGGGGCGCAATGACACCCTGAACGTCGCCTACGACGTCGCCACTTATCACCTCCGCGAAAAGAATCGTTGAAATCATGACCTCTGTTTCCCTAAAGACTTTATTGGCCGCCGCCTGTCTGGCACCCGTGGCATCAGTCCTTGTTGCCCAGGATAATTCTCCCGCAGTCGCTCCGCCGGAAACGGCCACCGTACAACCCGCGACAACACCGGTGGCACCCGCTCAGACAGTAAATCCAACGTCACCGCCGGGCGAAGTGGCCAATGGCAACGATGGCCAGCCAACGCAGCCAGCCGCTCCAGGAGGCACACCTCCTCTGGGAACACCCGGCCAGCGGCCGTCTTTCCGGGGCAGGACTCCCGGGGGCATGCGTGAGGGAGGGATGCAGCAAGCTGCGCTGGCAGCCATGGCGGCCATGACCCAGTCGACTACGCCAACCAATCCTGATGAGGAAATCGTGGGGCCCATTATTCTGGTCGATGAATCGCTTCCGCAGATAATTTCCCTGTTGGAAAAGTATTCCAAGAAGATGGTGCTGCGCACCCAGACATTGCCACTCCTCAAGATTAACTTTAACAGCACGGAGACGTTGACCCGGGCCAAGGCGATTCTTGCCTTGGAAAGCTTACTGGCCATCAACGGTGTGGCGATAATTCCGCAAGGTGACGATTTTCTTAAGGCAATCCCTACGGCTACTGCCACGCTGGAGTCCCCTCCGCTATATATTGACTCAACCCTCGCTGTTGCACCCACGGAGCGTATCATTGCCCGGTTGTTTAGCCTGAAGAATACGACAGTACAGGTCATTGAGCCGGCTTTGCAGGCGCTGGTGAACAAGACCCGGGGTGGGAGTGTCATTGTCATGCCCACGGCCAATGCGGTGCTCTTTACCGATTCCATCGCTGCCGTCCATAAGGCCGAAAAAATCGTCGAGCAGTTGGATGCGCCCAATACCGTTATGTTTTTTCCGGTGAAAAATGTCCGGGCCTCGGATGTCATGAAGCAGCTCAAGACCCTGCAGCAGGGAGGGCTGAAGAATATTTTATCAGGAGACATCGCGATAGAGGCGGATGACTTGGTCAACCAGTTGTTGATCGTTACTCCATCCCAGAATGAGCAGAAACTTAAGGATATCATTGCCAAGATCGACGTGGAGAGTGCTCCCAACACCACCAGTGAGTTGATCGGGTTAAAACATGCCGACGCAGCTACTGTTGTTTCAGTATTGGAGAACTTGGTAAAGGGGAGTTCCAGTATCCAGCTGCCTACCAATCGACGTATCAGTGGCTTTGGGACGACTTCTGCATCCAGCACATCAGGATCCAATCAAAGCAGAATCCAGTCATTTTCCACCCGAACCAATGTTGCAGGGGGCTCCACGACGGCAGCACGTACGGGGCAAGCAGCCCAACCGGTGGTTTCCACGACCAAAGAGACTCCCAACAGTTTCAGTGATTACTTGACGGTGGTGGCCGATGAAAGAAGCAATAGCCTGGTGGTATTCGGAACCCCTTTCGATATTAAGCAAGTCAAGGACATCATTAAGAATGTCGATGTACCGTTGGCTCAGGTTCGAATTGAGGTTGTTGTTGTTGAAGTGACCCTGGGTAATCAGGATGCGAGCGGGTTGTCCACATTGGGATTGGGCTACAAAACTACTGCTGCCTCAGGCTCGGTCGTTGCCGATGGAACTTATAGGTTTAATACGAATGCCCCCTCTTTGCCAGGTGGCGATGTTCCATTCTCCATTACCGGTTCAGTCTCGGATTTATCGCTCCAAATGCTTTTCAACAAGGCTGAAAATGACAGCCGGGTTCGTATCCTTTCGGCTCCCTTGCTGGGAACTTCCCATAATCAGGAGGCGTCGGTAAACATTGGACAAGAAAGGCCGATAATTACAGGGACATCCGTTAGTTCTCAGAGTATTGATACTACCAGCAGCGTGATTGAGCGTCAGAAATTTGGCATTCAATTGAAAGTTCTTCCCCGGGTGGGTTCAGATGGTTCGGTGGAAATGGACATCGCGCAAAAAATTGATACGATTACTGGATCAACGACCATTGATGGGAACGACCAACCGATCACTGCTAATCGGGAGGCTGTGTCCTACCTTACGGCAAAACATGGTGAGACCATCGTACTCGCAGGTCTGCAATCCTACAATGAAACCACCTCCAGTGGAAAAGTTTGGTTTTTTGGTTATATCCCGATCCTTGGGAAACTTTTCTCGCCCAAGACAAATGACGAGGAACGCACTGAAATCATTATTTTCCTAAAACCTCACGTTATCGACAAGCACCCACAATCCTTGGATGAAACACCAGGTATGCAGCCGGGTGCCTTGACTCGGGTTGATGCCCAAAGCTATATAAAGACTGGACGCATCAGTGCAGTCAGCCTGACTCCCGAAGAATATGATGCCTTGGAAAAAATCCGGCATATCCAGGAAGAGCGGGCCAAACAAAACCGGGAATACACCAGTGAGGTGAAAATGATTGAGCAATCAGGCTCAACCGTCGCGGTCCCTCAAAATCCTTCGGCACCGAACTCTCCCACTTCCACAACACCTGCTGCCGACAACAAACCTCAGGAGAATTAAGAAGCCATGAGCAAAATCATGTTCACCATCCTGGCATCAGCGGGACTGATGTTTACGGCGACGGCGTTTGCCCAGTCTGATGAGGCCGGTGGTGAACGCAATGGCGTGTCCCATGCGGAATTATCTTCCCTGTTGACCGGACGTACTCCGGATGTGCCGGCCGCTGCTCCAGTTCCTGTTGAGAAATTGCAGATTCGCCGGGAGAACCTTATTACAAACTCTCCTTTTCGCATTGCCCGCAGATGGGGCCGGGACACGGCTACTCGTCAGCCTTTGGAATTGCACGGCTTTGTCGGGAGTGGGGACAAGATGGAGATTAGCCTGACCAATCCCAGCACGCGGGAATGCCATTGGGTGAAACTCAGGGATGAAAATGCCAAGTGGTACGTTGAGTCTGCTGACGCCAAGTCGCGTACTGCCGTTGTGAGAATGGATGGCATGTCAATCAACCTTGAGATGGTGAAGGCGTCAGAGACTCCCATGACAACAAACTCCCGGTTTGTTCCGCAAGCAGCAGTAACAATCCAAAGGGCACCACAACCAGCCCAGCAAAATCAAGCCCAGCGAAACCAGAATCAACCACGCCGTTAACAGAATTAAAGCTGTGCATTTCTTTCATCTGACACACCAAAAGGTAGAACAGAAAATAACATCATCGATCTAAACCCATATGTCTGCATCTATCCTTGACCAACTCTGCCAGAATTTTCCCGAGCTTACCAATGAAGACGCAGGGGCGATTCTCGTTGCGCCTCGGGCTCGCCGGTGTGCCATGATTTCCGAGCAGACCGGGTTGTCCCCGGCTGCTGTTGCCGGCAAGCTGGCAACCCGTTGGGGATTTCCCTTTGTGGAGCGTTTCGAGCTGGCTCCCGATGCGCAAAAGAAAATTCCACTTCGGCTGGTTCATGAGTATCAATGTTTGCCCATTACGTCGGAAATTACTGATGCGGATATATTGTCTCTCGTTACCAACTGGCCTCCGGATGACCGGATGGATGCCTGGGTACTGGCATTGACAGGTAAAAAACCAGTCTGGAGCATCTCTACGCCCGAGGCCATAGACGCGGCCATCCAGGAAAACTTCGGGGTAGGTTCAGGCTCGCTCGACAGCGCGGATTTGGATGCCTTGGGTGTTGAGGGTGAAGCGGAGGAGGAAGAGGATGAAAACGCCGCGATCATTCGCTTCATCAATGAAATTATTGCCAAGGCAGCTGGCGACCGTGCTACCGATATTCACTTTGAGCCGCAGAAGGAGTCCCTGACCATTCGGTACCGTATTGATGGTGAACTCGTCCCTGTCCGCCTGCCGGACAATCTGGTACGCTTCCAGTCGGCGTTGATCTCCCGTCTGAAGATCATGGCGAAACTCAACATCTCGGAACGTCGTCGTCCGCAGGATGGTCGTATTCATTTCCGGCACGGTAGTGATGATATTGATATTCGTGTTTCGACCCTGCCGACTTTGCACGGGGAGAGTGTTTCGTTGCGCCTCTTGGGAACCAAGGCCGCTCCGCTCTCGATCAAGGATCTTGGTTTTTTGGCAGATGACGAAGCCCGCATTGTTCACCAGATTGAGCGTCCCCATGGTATTATCCTGGTGACAGGCCCGACGGGGTCGGGAAAGAGTACTACTCTTAATGCCTTTCTGCGGCGAATTCTTCGGCCTGAATTGCGCATCATGACTGTCGAGGATCCGGTCGAGTATGAAGTTCCCTCGGTTAACCAAACCCAGGTTCATGCGGAAATCGGACTAACCTTCGCCAACGTCCTTCGCAGTATTTTGCGTCAAGACCCGGATGTCATCATGGTCGGGGAAATTCGTGACCGTGAAACCGCGGATATCGCCATCCGGGCTTCGTTGACGGGACACTTGGTTTTAAGTACCTTGCACACCAATGATGCGGCTGGCGCATTAACTCGCCTCACCGACATGGGAATTGAGCCATTCTTGATTGCTTCGTCGGTGGAGTTGATCATTGCGCAACGATTGGTCCGGCGTCTCTGTACACGGTGTGCGCGGCCAATAGAGAAAAAACGTGAGCAGGTACTTCCATATCTCACGGCATTGGGAATTCCTCACGATGTCGCCGGAGAGACGGAAACTGTTTATGAGCCCGTGGGCTGCGATTATTGCCGGGGCATCGGCTACAAGGGACGGGTCGGCATCTTTGAAATCCTCCCGGTCAGTGAAGCAGTTCACGACCACATCGTGAATCGTTCCTCGGCCCGGGAAATCCACGAGCAGGCACTCAAGGACGGGATGCGCACCCTGCAGCGATGTGGGTGGGAGCAGGTCAAACGCGGGATTACGACACTGGCGGAGGTCATGACCTACGCCGAAAAATACGAGGAGTAAGCATTTTTCACGATGCCTCGTTTTAACTACAAAGCCGCTGATTCTTCAGGGAATTCCCGCACTGGAAGTCTGGATGCCGAGGATAGGCGGAGTGCAGCCAGACAACTGGCTGCCCAAGGCCTACGGGTTCTTTCGCTTAGCACCAACGAGCCGGGCGGTGCTTCCGCTCCTTCTACATCCTCAAAGAAGACCGACAACGCTGAAGCATCGTCTGTCTTTTCTGATGCAGCACCGGGGGCAATTCCCAAAAAGCTCAAGCAGCGGCGTCTTTTTGGTCCGCATAGGACGGGTTGGGATTTCATCGACAGTTTTTACCAGCTCCATTCCAGTGGGCTGCCCATGGGCGATGCCGTGAAATTGCTAGGGCAGCGGGTCAGTGACCCATCCTTGCGTTATCTTTGCCAAAGCCTTTGGCGTGATATGAGCGAAGGGGCCACCATGGCCGGGGCCATGAGCCGATTCCCTGTCGTCTTTGATCCGGCCAGCATCTATCTCATTGAGGCAGGGGAAAGCACCGGAAATTTGATTCCTGTTTTGAGGAAAGTGCTCGACTCCTACAACCTCCGGGAAGAGTTGCGAACCAAGGTCTTGTCCAGCATTGGTTACCCCATCGGTGTTTGCAGCATGGCGGCTGCGGTGCTGGCTTTGTTTGTATTCTATTTAATTCCGCGTCTGGAGCAGATGATGAAAAGCCTCAAGGGCGAATTTTCTCTTCCGGTGAAAATGATGATGTGGCTCTCTGACTTCCTCATCAAGGGAGGGCCTTTTATAATCGTCGCGCTCCTGATTATTTTGTGGGCCATTGTCCAATGGAGAAAGTCTGAAAATGGGCGAATGACCACGGACAACTGGCTTTTGCACCTGCCCCTGATCGGGGCCGTGGTGCGTCATACGGAGACTGTGCGCATGGCGGATTTGCTGGCTACGTTGATGGGAAGCGGGATTAATTCCACGGATGCGTTGCGCCTCTCGGAGCGCCCTGTTGAAAATCGCATCCTGAGAGGCCGCCTTTCAGCTGGGCGGCAAATGATCAACGACGGGGCCGCCTTTGCCTCGGCTTTCAAACGGCACTCGATTCTTCCGATTAATGACTTGGGTATTCTGGCCGTGGGTGAAAACACCGGCAGCCTTTCCGATACGTTCCAGACAATCGCCAATCGTCACGTCAAGGCGCTTGATAAGGCTATTCAGCGGTTGCTTCGCATTGTCACGGCAACAGCGCTGGGAACAACGGTCACCCTGGTTTTCATTTGTATGATCAGCATCGTAATGACGGTGTTGAGTGTCAGCCAAAACGTCTTGAAGCACTAAGATGCAGTAGAGGGTAGGAGACGGCCGGATATAAAAG
>JAITVQ010000263.1 GCA_031285745.1 Puniceicoccales bacterium
AAGGTATTTTCGGCAACGGTGGCAATCCCCTGCTCGCTATAAACGACGCCGCACTCGACCCCCTGCACTGGACCGGACACACCGGTTGCGTTATCCTGGCACCGCACCTGATTCATCTAAGGAAAAAAGATCTTGGCCTGCCGCATATCTCCAAGGCCACCGAACAGCAGAAGGCCCAGGGAGTCTGCTGGGAAAAAGAGGATGAATGTTACAACAACGGCGGGGCATTCAAGATTACCGCCCGCGATGAGCGCGGCGTAATGGTGACCATTATCGCAGACAACTACTACGGTTACTGCAAGAAAGAGGTAAAGACCCAGATCAGCTTCTCGGCGAACCTGCATGGCTTGGCGGAAGAAGAGCACGCCGGCGGGGCAATCGCCCGCCCCAGCTACGACCTCGGGGAAGATTTCGACGAAACCAAGGTCAATCCGTCCAACTACACCTTGGCAGAAACCCAGAAAAACAACCCCGGCCTGATGAGCCTTCGTCCCGAGGGTTACGGCATCGATAACAATTACCCGAACGTTTACTACATCCCGGAAGGGGCCCGATTCTCACTGGACGACCAGCGGATCAACTGGGTCTCCCAAGGCAGGGCCAACTCCATCCTGCTCCAGCCGAACATCACCTATGTGCTCCCGTCCGGCTATCAGGTGCGCATGTTGCAACCCTATGTCGGCCGCCGCTGGCGCCTCGTCGGCACTGCCGCGGAGGGTACGTTCTGCCACAAACCTTGCACCGTATCAGGCGGCGGGAAGTCGGAAATCTCCAAGTCGATTGCGGATGCCATCATCGGCGGTCCCATTTTTGTGGCCAATTACAAAAACGATTTTGTCATCCTGGATGAAATCTTTGCCAAGGACTTCTCGGAACGGTTCGCCGAACGCGCCAAACGCGGCACCGACCAACGATCCATTCTCAGCCCACAGCGAACCTTGGGCTCGGTCATCAAGCTCCTGACTCCGTCCAAGGATTACACGGAAGAATACAACAACTGGCTCACCAGCATCCCGCCCTATCTCAAGGAACTCGTCTTTGTTATCAAGCGCTACTACAAGCCGGATTGGAGCGGCGACTGGCGTTCCCGGTTCTCGGTGGACATCATCAACGGCGTGCCCGGCAACGAGCTGAAATATCGCAAGCAGCGCCTCATCACCCAGTATCTTCGCATTGGCTATCTCGCCGATGGTTCGTGGCGGACATTCGGGGTGCGCAAGGACTTCTTCCCGGCGGAAAAACTGCAAACGGAAGACGACATCACGGCCTCCATCGTGGTCCCCGTTCACGCCCTCAAGGGCTTGCCCGAGGTAGCCGGAAACCCCACCGCGCTCAAGTTCCTCGACAACTGCGAATACCTCCTCTTCCAACGCCCGGACGAAGCCATCAACCGTGGCTACGACAAGCAAACCGAGTTGGACATGGCGCAGCCAGGCTGCTTCCTGTCGAACTACGAGCCGATCGACCACGAAGGCGCCAAGAAGATGGTGGAGGATACCATTCGGTTCAGTCTCTTCACGCCGCCTATGAAGAACCTCATCACGAATTTTGCCGATAGCGCCTCCCCGGATTACATCGTCTCCTCGGCAAATCCGCGCCTCGTCGACGGGAAACCCAGCAAGAACCCACGCTACCTGCAGGTTCGCCAGGACATCGTAAACCCGCGCATCCATTACCTAACCGAAATCGGCGCACGATTGGCTCGCCGCCTAAGCCCGGACGACAAGGTCTTGTTCCCGGTGAGTTCTGTGCTGGCCGGACGCCGAAACAACGGTCCCGAAAAAGGCGTCAGGCCGCTCTCGGCCTATGGAGCCATCCATTACTTCGAACTGCCCGAACTGTTCATGGACTTCATCACCTCCATGACTGGCAAGTCGCCCTCCACCACAGGGGCCGGATCGGAAGGCGCGCTCACCAAGGGACCGTTCAACGCGGTGCCGACCGTGGTTGACCTGAACAACGCACTGGTTTCCTACATTCTGACCGGATACGACGGGTTCGTCTCCTCCGCCGGGGTTATCGGACCCAACGTTCGCGTGGATCACGACATATCGCTGCTCATTCCGGAAGTCTGGAGCCGCATGCGCCCCGAGGAACGCGACCCCCGCTGGCTCATCACCAACGGATATCTGGAACAATGTCCCGACTTCGAATTCCAAGGAAAAACATATCCGGGCTCACGCTTGGGCTATCGGATCACCAAGCCGTTCGCGATTCACTTCTTCGGACGTGTCTTCGTTAACCCGGATGTCGTGATCGGGCCGGAAATGCTCAAGCCGGAAGAGCAAAGCCCCGAAGTCTATGCCGAAAGTTTCGACACCATCCTGGTTACCGACCAGCGCGTGGCCCAATCCTACTTCGACGACAAAACCATCGGTGGCGCATGCCCGCCCCTCAAGGCGCTCCTGCACATCATGGCCAAGGGCAATTACGAGGGCAAAAAGCTGAATGACCCTGCCATCCGCAAGCTCTTCACTAAGGAATCACTGCTCGCCAGCGACTGGTATGCCGAACGCATCAAGATGCGGCAGAAGGTGGAAACCGATCACCTTGACAAGGGCATCCAGTACATCGAGACATTCCTGGAAAAACCCGAATACTCCCGCGTCGCCAAGTCACTGGAAATTGAGGGCCGCCTCAAACAGGTTCGCGAAGCCAAGGCCAAGGCAACCGCATCGTCGTATGTGGAATTCCTGACCGGATCACTGGGAACCGACCCATGGTTCTACAGCTTGGGAAAAAAGAAGTGATAGTCACGGAATCCCGTTAACAAAAAGCCCCGCTGAAATGCGGGGCTTTCTGTTATTCTTGGTTTCGTTTGAGACAACCCATGTGGAAGTGTATCCGACGTTATGCGGTTTATCTCAACATTGTCAGCCATCTCTCCGAACCTTTCCTCAAAGAAGACGGTCCTATATCGGCGTTATCGCCGGGCTTTGTCTTCTGCCATCGCAGCAATGGAACTGCCACAGGGTGAATGATGGACAGGAAAACGAGAAAGCACTGGAATTCATACAGCCAATTTCAGAGGCAGTCTTTCGAGTCTATCGCAGTTCAGGCATTGACCAGACCGAGACGCAAGGATGTGTCATTATACATCTGGTTTATTCAAGATAACCTTTAGGAGTGGGCGGGCAGCGTTCGGATGAACTGCTGTAAATCGACCCATATGACACAATGTATAGTCTTTGCAAAAACGACTCTGCAGTTGGCAGGGATGTTCCGAAGGGATATGGAACAGAGCCTGCAGAAAGTGTTTATGCCATAAAGAGACAGGCACGAAGTTTTGCTTCGTGCCTGTGATCCGGTTAAGCCTTAAGGGCGGCTTGAACCTCCTCGAAGGGAGGCAGGTTTTTTGGGTCGTCGCTTGACCAGGAGTATTTGATTACTCCGTCGGTGCCAATGACAAAGGCGGAGCGCTTGGCAACGCCCTTGTAGTCTAATGCCCCAGGGAGGAAGTTTTCCTCACATACATCGTAAGCCTTGATGGCTTCCTTGTTAAAGTCGGAGGCCAGCGTGAAGCCGATGCCTGCCTTTTCAGCCCATGCTTCCTGGGCGAAGGGGTTGTCCACCGATACGGCGATGACATCCGCATCGAGTACCCGGTAGGCATTGATATTCTTCGTAATGGAGCAGAGTTCGTCACTGCAAACACCTGTGAAGGCAAGAGGGACAACGAGGAGGACGGTCTGTCCCTTGCCGATATTGCGGGTGAGGGAGACGTCTACCAAGCCGGAAGCGTTTTTGGATTTTAGGGTGATGGCGGGTGCCTTGGTGCCTTGTTTAAGAGCCATGATTTTCTGGGTTGTGATGTTCTGATATGAAAAGAGATACTTTTCTTAGTCTTATGTAATCCAAAATGAGATTAAGCCAATTCAAGATGATACTTTTTATGCAATATCTTCTTCTCTACCTGTGATATTGGCAAAAAACAAGGCGCCCGTTAAGGACGCCTTGTTGATAAGACGGAAATCGTCGGACGGTTATTCCTTGGGCTTGGCTTCGGTTTCGCCGCTGGTCTTCTTGATTTCTTCCTCGGTGAGGGCGGTGTAGAGCTTGGCTTCCTCAACTTCCATGAGATAGTTGCGCATGAGCGAGAACCCGTAGCGCTTCACCATTTCATTGTTGTTGTTGACGAGGACTTCCTCGGATTTCTTGAATTCTTCATCCAGCTTTTTCTTGTCTTCGTCGCCGGTGGCCTTGTCGAGCGCCTGCTTGAGTTGGACCAAGCGCTGGCGCTGGGTCTGGACGAGCTGGACGTTCTGGCGGAAGATGTCGTTTTCAGCCGCCGTGGTGATGGTGGCGATGTAGGCATAGACCTTGCCGTCGATGGTCTTGATGGCATCGGGCTTGATCTTGTCCTCGGGGGACATCTTGGCAAATTCCTCGTCAGAGAGAGGAGTATAGAGGCGGGTCTTGATGAAGGAGATGACGTAGTTGCGGAGAAGCGAGAACCCGTAGGTCTTTGCCATGAGGGCATTGTTACTGTCGAGGCTCTTGAGAGTCTCGTCGAGCTTCTGCTGCAGAGCCTGGCGCTCGGCGGGAGTCATTGCCTGGTCGATCCGCTTCTTCAGATCAACGGCGATATTGCGCTGATTTTGGACGACGTTGACGTTGTTCTGGAACTCCCGGTTGGCCTCAACGGTTTTGATGGTCGAGACGAGGGCGAGTTTTTGGCCGTTTTGCTCGATCATTTCGGGAGCGTCGGTTTCAGAAGACATAAGTTATGGTTTTGTTTTGGTTAGGAAATAAACAGGAAGAGCAGTGGACCGAGTTGATCAGGGCTTGATTTCCGGGCTGGCTTCAGCGGCCTTCTTGGCTTCTTCTTCGCTCAAGGCTGTGTAGAGGCGGGATTCTTCGATCTCCATGACATAATTGCGGGCGAGGCTGAACCCGTAGCGCTTGATCATTTCGTCGTTGTTTTTGAGGAGCATTTCCTCGGACTTCTTCAGCTCTTCTTCGATTTTCTTCTTTTCCTCTTCGTTGGAAACTTGCTTCTGGGCTTCGGT
>JAITVQ010000017.1 GCA_031285745.1 Puniceicoccales bacterium
TTTGTGAATTAATGCTGCCTCGCTGGCGCCGAGTACTGGATAACTTTTTTCCACGCCATTGATTGATTCCAGGAGACTGCGGGAGGCAGAGTCATCGGAAATAAAACCCAGTCTGCTCGCTAGGCGGCTGGTTGCTGCGAATACTTCCGGGGATACTACATTCCCGCATGGTATCCAGAGACCGCGGGTAGGAGGTGCTGCGAAGTTGATCCAGTCTCCCAGTAATGCCTCTGTTACGGTCAGCATGTCATGGGCTGTTCCAGTCAACCATCCGGGAGTATCGAAGCTGGGTGAGAGTGGGAACAATTCCTCTTCGGACAATAAACCTGGCTCCAGTCGCAATCCATAAATTCCGCAAAAAGAGGCTGGGACTCTAATGGACCCGGAGGTGTCGGTTCCCAGCGCAAAGGGCACCAGCCCTGCACCCACCGCCCATGCGGAGCCACTGCTGGAACCACCGCTGAGGAGTTGAGGATGGGCAGGGTGGGGACAGTCGCCGAAATGCGGATTCTCCCCGCTCATGCCGAGCGCGAACTCGTTGAGCTGGGTTTTACCACACAACACGCCACCAGTTTCGCGAATCCGGGAAACCAGGCTTGAATCAAATTCAGAGGTACCGAGTTGTTCTGCCAGGAAAATGGAACCTGCCCCCGTGGCATCCCCGGCGGTCGCATACAGATCCTTGGCTAGAAAAGGCACTCCTCCCAGCAAAGAATCCCGCCTTTCCCATGCATCACTAAATCGGCGTTGCAACGTGGTGACTGAAGGAAGCGCTGTGAGCGCAGCCCGCTGCGTGTCGGCATCTACTTGGCCAAGCTTCAAAAGGAATGTCTCGGCGGCGCCACTAGGGCCGCGCTCGCCAAACAGGATTTTCCAGTCATTGATGCTTTTCAGGGTCATTTAGGAAAATTAGGAATATGGCAAATGTAGAGAAAACTGTACTGTGAGTCTGTGTAAAAGAGATAAAAATCTGTTGTATCAGTGCGGCTATAAATGGTCGGGAATGTGATGGCCTTCTTATGGTAAAGACTCTTAAAGGGAGTGCTCTCAAAGGAGAAATATCTCGTATAATCTTTCTCGATGCGAAAGAAATGGGATTGGAGAATGGTCTTCAGGCTTTGAGGGTCGCATTCGCAATAGATGTTTAGGGCATCTACAACGTCCGATGGTGGCGCTATCTGCACGTCATGAATGTCCGAGGGAAGGTTTTTGGGGAACACTCCTGCAAGCGTACTCAAGTCTTGGTCACTTGGGGGGATGAATGACTTGGTCTGGGTTGAAGTGGTTGATTGCAACTCCAACCTTTCTTTTCGAGCTTTTTCCTGCCCCCGATTGTAAGCGCTAAGCGTGGCGGCACATGTTCCCAGAATTAAAATCATTATGGAAAAACTGACCAACCCCCGGAAGCTTAGGGAATTTCCGCCAAAGATGGAGAATAAGTCCATGCCGGAATCTTTTACACCTGGTATCCCTGCCCGGGTTGGGGATTGGTGACCTTTGTACTGGGTAACTCCATCGCCAACTCTTCCTCGAACCATTCCCGGGCAGGCGGGTCGCCGTGAGTAAGCACTATGGCACGCGGTTCACACTGGCGGGCAAAATCCATCAACTCATTTCGAGGCGCGTGTCCGCTGAAATGAAAGCGTTCAATTTGGGCCTTGATATGGGCAACATGATCAAGCCCGCGGAATATAAAGGCGTCGCCACGTTTGGAGGCGAGCAGATGTCCTCCCGGCGTGTCCGGATCACAGTATCCAACAAAGCACACGGCATTGCGCGGGTGATCAAGCAAGTTGGCCGCCACTCGCCATGCCGGGGTATTTTCGACGAGCATGCCGCTGGAGAGCACATAAATCCCTTTTTCGGGAAGATCATTGCCCGGTTCGACAAACTTCTGGCGCAAAGGTTTTACTTCAAGGTCATTCATCACCTGCCGCCGGAAGTTGAGGAATCCTGCCTTGCGGCTGATTTGGTCGAAATAGTCCACCAGATCAATGCCGAGGCCGGAACCATAGATGGGCGCCTTGACCAGTTTTTTGCTGCGTCGCGCATTATCTAGCAGGGTAAAGATTTCATGCATGCGCCCGAACGCAAATGCGGGAATTAGCACCGATCCACCATGCGCGATCGTGGTGTTAATGGTTTCCAGTAATCGCTCTGTTTCGCTTTCCCTGGTTACATCTTCCAGGGGCGGTGTCGCACCATGGGTGGTCTCCATGACCAGGGTATCGACAGAGCCGGATGGAAACTGGGCAGCCGGCACGGTTTCCTGGTTTCGGAAAAGCACGTCACCCGTGAAGAATATCTTGCGGTGCTTGTATTCGAGAAGACAGCCAACGGCTCCGGCAACATGTCCGGCGGGAAACAATGTAATATCAATCTCTGCACCGCCCGGTCCTGTGAGTGTCCGGGTGGACAGTAATGGAATGGGACGAAGTGCTTTTTCTATAGGATCCAGCTCACTGTAGGTAAAGAGAGGGAAATCCTTGATGTTGGTTTCTTCCCTCTGCTTAAGCATTACCGAAACCGAATTGCGCAAAATACGCTTGGCGATCAAGGCAGAGCCGGGCGAACAAATGACTTCAACATGCGGTTGTTTGCGAAGAACCACCGGCAATGCGCCTACGTGATCAAGATGGCAATGTGTCAGGATAACGTAATCCAGTGGGGGCAGATTATTCAGGCGGGGTAATGCAGCAGATCCCAATTTCTTCGGATGCATCCCGCAATCGATCAGAAAATTGAAGGGTCCGATTTCAGCGAGCAGGCAGTTTGCGCCAATGTCTTGAGCGGAATTAAGGTCGGTCAGTCTCATGTAAACCAAACAAAATAGAATAGAAGCCCTGTCGTGAAAAGGGAAAAGGATGCGGCATGCGTTGTGAGATAAGGGAAACCTTGACGGTAATCCGGAATTTAGAAACCGGGTGTTATCAATATGGAGGGATTTTGGGTCAGAGATAGGAGATTTGGTTGGCTCTGATTATGAGATTATTATGTAAAATGAATTTAATTAAGGAAAAATAATTGACAGTGAAGACGCATGGTTTAATAAACCTAGTGAATTAAATCGCTATTTGAATTATTGAGAGTCCGGCCGATAGGTTGAATTAGATAGCCGTAGGCGGATGCTGATTTTTCAGGCAGCGAAATATTGCTGAATAAACTCCAATTAGAAACATATCCTATGATTATTGTCAGAACTATTAAGAAAATTGTTTTCCGAAAAAGTCCGGTCTCATCCGCTACATTGGCAGGTTGTTTGCTCATTGCTGCGGTAGGTATTTCCGGATGTGCCGAATCGCACGTCATTCCTTCAACGAAGGGTGGTGAATATATCCGGGAGGAAACTATCACTGCATATCCCGCGACATCCAAGAAGGAAGTACTCGTCCAAAAAATCCGGGAACACATTACCCAAAATGAAAACGCCAAAAGCGAAAGTTCATTTTCACGAGCATCCGATGGAGCGACAAAATTAACCTTTGGCGAGTCGCGTTTGAATGCAGCGATTGTTCCTCCTGTTCCGAATTACACACCATACCTCGCCTTGGGCTGCTCCTTGCTGATGCTTGCCGGAGGCAGTATCCTGATCGGTGCCGGATGGCCGCAGATTGGCTGGCGGTTGGCAATCGGTGGAGCTTGCGGATCGGTCATTTCCTTGACTGTCGAAAAGTACGGCTGGCTTTACGCCATCGCTATTCTCGGAGGAATCGGACTGATTTCCTGGGAAAAATACACGGCTTACAGGAAAGGCGAATTAAACGCTGCCTGATTCGCGGCGCAGGTAATCTCGATCAAATCATTTTTTTCAACCCGGTTATTAACACCAAAAAAATACAAAATATGAAAAACGATAACGATAATAAGAAAGAAGAACGCTTGGGGGATCATGTTCATGCCATTCTCCATCCCATCGCTGAGAAAATTGACGCTGTGGCAGGAACTGACCTGGCACATTGTTCTGCCTGTGCAAGGAGGCGGGCTTTCCTGAATAAGATGGACGAAAAAATCAGGGGCAAGGTGTCCGTAAGCAGCTCACAGGCCGAATAGGCCTTGTGTGCTGTCTCATAACCAATCAACCAATAACATTCAATTATCAATAATTACCATGTCTGATATTAAGCGGATTTTTGTTTATGGATTTCCCGGCCTTTATGGAGGCGCAGGAACGGAATTGCACCACCAGATCATTGCCTGGCGGCATATGAACCTGGAGGTTCACTTGATTCCCACGCATCCCAATTACCGACGGGAGCGACTCTATCAGGAAATGCTCCAGCGAGGCGTGATTATTCACGACTACAACGAATGGAGTGTTATCCAGCCGGGTGATCCGGTGTTGGGATTCTGCAATGCCGAATTTCTCAGTCGGCTTCATGAAATCAGGCAACGGACCCGGCGCACGGTTTTCATCAACTGCATGACCTGGCTCTTCGAGAAGGAAAAGGAACGGATGAAGTCGGGAGACATTGCCATGTTCCTTTATCAAAACGAAGAAGTCAGGCAGAAGCACATGCCCGCCTTGCTGGGAATCAACCCTGATGCCGGGTCGAAATTCATCACATTCAAGCCGTATTTTAATACGGAGAATTTCCCTTGGGTGGAGGAGCGCAACAATGAGTTCTTCGGTTGCGGGCGGATCTCTCGACAGGATGCGGACAAGTTTTCCCGAGACACGCTGCACATTTACGAGTACTTCGTGTCGCCCAAGTTGAAGAAGGGGCTCTTTCTCGGATTCAGTGAGAGAAGCGAAGCCAAGATTGGAAAACCGTTTCCGTGGATTCGAACTGCCCGCGATCAGAATGAAGTCTCTCAACAGGATTTCTACAAGCATTGCGAGATTGTGATCCAGCCGACCGACACGACGGAAAACTGGCCGAGGATTGGTTTTGAGTCCATGTCCAGCGGCAGCGTTTTGGTTGTGGATAACCGCGGCGGCTGGCGGCAAATGGTCAAGCACGGCAAGACTGGCTGGCTTTGCGACACGCCTCGCGACTTCATCTATTATGCAAGCAAAATGGCCTATGAGCCGAATCTGCGCCGCGACATGGCTGAAGCTGCTCGCGAGCAGGGCAAGGCGTTGGGCGGCCTGGACGTATCCGTCGAGAGCTGGAAGGAAGTCTTGCACGAACTATCCAAATTGCCCGAGTAACCCTCGGGCAACCAATTCTTATCCTGATTAATATTATGAAAAATAAACGATTCTTGATCGCCGTTTGCTCCGCCCAGAAATATCACAATCGCCGGGAAGCTTGCCGGCAAACATGGCTGCAAAACGTAGGCCCCAGTTCGCGATATTTCTTTTTCGTGGGTGAGCAGCCCATTGACGGAGAGGAGCCTGATGTCGTGTATTTCAATGTTCCGGATGATTACGGCAATCTGATCCGAAAGGTGCAGGCCATGTTTTACTTCGCCGCTGCCTGCGATGATTTCGATTACCTGCTGAAATGCGATGATGACACGTATCTTGTGGAAGAGCGCCTTCAGTCGCTTGTCGAAAATGAACCGGATGTAATGGGATACATTTGGAATAACTCGATAAAATCACTCAGCGGTGGTGCCGGGTACATCATCTCTCGAAAGCACGTCAAGGCATTGGCGGAAGAGTTAACGCCTACTGCAACATTCGAGGATGTGGAAGTGACTTTGGCGGCCAGAAGGCTGGGAATCCCGATAACCGGGACAAACAGGCTCCAATGCGGTCATGGGCAATTACCTTCCTTGAAGAATGACAAAATTTCTTCGCATTGGTGCAATGCAGAGAAACTTCACGAAATTCATCGACAGATGAGGCCGTGAACTTGGACAAAGTGGACAACTCTTACAGCCAGCTATTTTTGAGGGCGCGATTTGTGACGCTGAACGTATTCGTTCGTCGCCTCCTTGAGCAGGTCTGTAAGTTTTTGTCCACGAGTCTTGGCCAGCCGCTCCAGTTGCTGTCGAACCTCGGCATCTTCTGCATAACTTACCCGCACCTTGTTTTTCGATAGTTTGTTGGGCATGAGGGGCGCTTACTTGTGGAAGTTTGTCGGCCAGGGACGAATGTCGTTAGAGGTAGTTTTGCAGAGCGGGAATAGGAAGGCGGATACTCGGTTAAAAGGGTATCCGCCTTTTTTGTCGGATTTATTTTTTGCCCAACAGGAAATTCATTTTCTTGTGCAATTCATCGGGAATCTTTTCTGGCGTCTTGGCATTGGCCGCGACAACATTGACCAGTGCGCTTCCGACTACAACCCCATCGGCAACTTTTCCTACGGCCGTTACTTGTTGCGGAGTAGAAATACCAAACCCGACCACAACTGGCAGAGAAGTATGCTGTTTTATCGCTGACACCGACTCGGCAAGATTGGAAACCATGTCGGAACGCTCACCGGTGACTCCTTCACGAGAAACATAGTAGATGAAACCAGAGGCCTCCTTGGTGATGAGTTTGATTCGTTCCGGCGGGGTGGTCGGAGCAACGATGAATACATTGGCAAGGCCTATGGCCCGGCTTGCAGCAAGCAGTTCGCTTGCCTCCTCGGGTGGGCAATCCAGTGCCAGAATGCCGTCAATCCCGGCGTCCTTGCATTGGCGCAGATAGGAGGCTATTCCTTGGGAGAAGATCAGGTTGTAGTAAATATAGAGAATGATCGGCTTGTTGGACTTTTCTCGAATACTGCGGACCAATGAAAAGAGTTTTTCATGAGTCATGCCGGCTTCAAGAGCACGTTGGGAGGCGAGCTGATTGGTGAGTCCGTCGGCAAGGGGATCGGAAAAAGGAACTCCAATCTCCAATATATCCACGCCAGATTCGAGCAGGGTCGTTGCCACTTTGACAGAGTCCTCGAGGGAGGGGTCGCCGCCGCAGATATAAGCAACGAAGGCAGAACGTTTCTCAAGACGGGCCTGTTGGAAGCTTGCGGCAATACAATCGATGGTGGACATATGCTGAACCATCGACGTTGCCACGATTTTTTCAAATGAAAACTGGTTTATAGACGAACTACGGGTTGACTGCCAAATTGATTGCGCAACCACGCTTCTAGTTCGAGAAAGTCCTGCGGGATTGGGGCGATGATAGTGATAATCTTTCCTGTGACCGGGTGGGGAAGGGTGATTCGCTCGGCATGCAGCATGACTCTCGGCATTGGCCATGCTTCGTGGACGCTATCATTGAGTTTTCCGTAAGTTTTATCGCCCAGCAGCGGGTGCCCTATGTGGGAGAGATGTACCCGGATTTGATGAGTGCGTCCGGTGTGCAACCAGCACCGAACGCGCGCAGCCTGCTTGCCAAAACGTTCTTCGACTGCCCAGTCGGTGCGGGCGGGTTTACCGTCCTCCCGGACGGCCATTTTGACTCGCATGGTTCTGTGCCGGTCAATGGAGGCACGAATACTACCGGAGAGAAGATTCGGGCATTTGTCTACCAGCGCGATGTACTGCTTATCGGGTTCCCGTTCGGAGAATTGCTGGATTAGCGCATGATAGGCAGTGTCTGTCTTTGCCAAGAGGATGACTCCAGAGGTTTCTTTGTCCAGGCGATGAACGATTCCAGGGCGAAGGGAGCCCCCTGCTGCGGCAAGTTTGCCGGAAGTATGATGCAGGGCTGCATGAGCCAATGTGTCATCTCCCGTACCCGCGCCAGGATGGGTGACGACTCCGCTGGCTTTATTTACGGCGAGAAGGTGTTTGTCCTCAAAAAGAATCTCGAGCGGGATATCGGCTGGTTGTAGTTCCGAAGGAGGCGGAGGTGGAAGATCAATCTCCAGGATGTCGCCAGCCTTTATTTTGAGCCTTTTGTCGATGGCAGTCCCATTGAGTGTGACATGGCCATCTTCAATAATACGCTGAAGCTGCGCCCGGCTTAGTTCTGCAAAATGAGCAGCAAGTATTTTGTCGGCGCGATCGGGAGAAGTGCCTTCGGGAACGGTGAAGCGCATTTTTGCAGGAGGTCGGAAAAACTGAGACGCTGAAGTTACTTCAGCGTCTCAGCAAGATAAGTCGAATCCAGAAGGATTTATTTCTTCCCCAGCAGGTACTTGGGATTCAGTTTTTGCAGGGCGTCAGGAATAAACATGCCGTTTTTGCGGATGAGTTTGCCGTCGAAATAGATTTCGCCTCCACCATATTCCGGACGTTGGATACAAACCATGTCCCAGTGCACGGATGATTTATTGCCATTGTAGGCTTCGTCATAGCACTGACCGGGGGTGAAGTGGAATGAACCGGCGATTTTTTCGTCGAACAGGATGTCCTGCATTGGCTCAAGGATGTATGGGTTGAAGCCAAAGGCGAATTCGCCAATGTACCGGGCACCGGGGTCGCTATCGAGAATCTCGTTCAGGCGCTTGGTGTTGTTGGCGGTAGCTTCGACGACTTTTCCTTTTTTGAAAACAAGCCGGATATCGGTGAAATTGGTTCCCTGGTAGATGGTCGGGCAGTTGTATTGGATAACGCCTTCGACGCTGTCCCGAACAGGAGCCGTGTAGACTTCTCCGTCCGGAATGTTCTTTTCCCCGCCGCAGGGATTGGCCTGAATGCCCTTGATGGAGAATCTAAGATCGGTGCCATTCCCCTTGATGTGAACCTGGTCGGTTTTTTCCATCGCAGCCTTGAGGGCCTTCATGCCGGGAATCATGCGGGCATAATCAAGGGTGCAGACACGGAAGTAGAAATCTTCAAATGCCTCGGTGCTCATCCTGGCTTGCTGGGCCATTGCCGATGTCGGCCACCGAAGTACGCACCATTTGGTTTTTTTCACACGATGATTAATAACAGGTCGGGAAATTTTGGCGTAAGCCCTCATCTGGTCGGTGGGCACATCGCTGTTTTCAAAAATGTTTCCGGCTCCGCGAATCGCAATATAGGCGTGCATCTTCTTCATGCGAGGGAGTTCCATATCCGTGCTGAGTTGGAATTGCTTTTCGCAGCCCTCGCGAATGAGTTCGCGGTTAATCCGGGTATGCTGGATATTTACCATCGGGGTTGCCCCGAGTTTCCGGGCCGCGCGAAGCAGGGCGACAACCATCTCGTCAGGAATGTCGATGGCGTCAATGAGGACGTTTTCGCCTTTTTTGAGGCTTGTGGAAAAGCCGGTGAGTACTTCTGCGAGTTTGATGTAGCGTGAATCCATGATGCGATGCAGCAAAAAGAATTTTGGCGGCAGTGTCGAAGCTGAATGCAGGCAATTTTATCGAATAAGATGCTTGAGGAGAGTATGCTTGGGTTAGTGGAAAGGGCATTGTCTTGAAGTTTGATTTTGCCAGTGACTCATGTGACGTCATGTGCATGAGTGTGAGTCAAACTGGCGCAAAAGATTGAGGCGAGGTGTTTGGATTATCGTTAATGCTCGGAGTGTGTATGTCGTAAGTAGTTTTACTGTAATTGATTTTGTTAAATGGATTTCTTTGGCACTACAGTTGCTTTATGAAGGCTCTCTTTTCTTACTTAGAAATCATGGCCAAAGAAAAAACCTCCAGTAAGTCCGGCGCTGTGCGTGTGCAGCCGCTGGGTGATCGTGTTCTCCTGCAGCGTTGTGAGGCTGCCGAAGAAGTAAAAGGCGGGATCATCATTCCCGATTCTGCCAAGGAAAAACCGCAAGAGGCCAAGGTGGTCGCCTTGGGCACCGGAAAAACCGACAAGGACGGCAAAACCGTCGCATTTGATGTCAAGCTCGGCGATGTCGTCTTGATTGGCAAATATGCCGGAACCGAGGTCAAGGTGGATGATCAGACCTACATCCTCCTGCGGGAGGAAGAAATCCTGGCCGTTGTCGGCTAAGGATTTTTTTTGTATCTTCATTTCAACTACAACTTGTAAACCTAAACCAAAATATCTATGTCAAAGAAACAAATCCTGTTTGATGATGCTGGTCGCCGCAAGGTGCTGAACGGTGTCGCTACTCTCGCCAAGGCTGTCAAGGTCACGCTCGGTCCCAAGGGGCGCAATGTGATGATCGACAAAAAATTCGGCGCTCCCAAGGTTACCAAGGACGGAGTTACCGTTGCCAAGGAAATCGAGCTGAAGGATCCGTACGAGAACATGGGTGCCCAGATGGTGCGCGAAGTGGCCTCGAAGACCGCCGACAAGGCCGGTGACGGTACCACCACCGCGACCGTCCTCGCCGAGGCTGTTTATCGCGAAGGACTCAAGAGCGTTGCCGCCGGAGCCAATCCTATCTTCGTAAAGCGCGGTATCGACAAGGCTGCTGATGCTGCCGTTGCCGAACTGGCCAACATTTCAAAGAAGATCAAGACCCCTGCCGAGATCAAGCAGGTTGCCACGGTTTCCGCCAACTGGGATACCACCATCGGTGACATCATCGCCGAGGCCATGGAGCGCGTTGGCAAGGACGGCACCATTACCGTCGAAGAAGCCAAGACCATCGAAACCACCCTCGATGTCGTCGAAGGTATGCAGTTCGACAAGGGATACCTTTCTCCCTATTTCTCGACCAACAGCGAGTCCCTCGAGGCCGTTCTCGAAGACACCTACATCCTGCTCTACGAAAAGAAGGTCAGCAGCATGAAGGATCTTCTCCCTGTTCTTCAGGAAGTGGCCAAGAGCAGCAAGCCGCTCCTCATCATCGCTGAAGACATCGAAGGCGAAGCCCTCGCCACCCTCGTCGTCAACAAGCTCCGCGGCACCATCAATGTTTGCGCAGTCAAGGCTCCCGGCTT
>JAITVQ010000045.1 GCA_031285745.1 Puniceicoccales bacterium
TTTCTCCTCATCGTTGAACCGGTGCTGCCGACCTTGGATAACCAGCAGGACGCCGAGAACCTCGTTTTCAAAGGCAACCGGGGTGGCTACTAGGGAGGTGTCGGCAAGGTCAGGGGCGAGTTTGGTAAAAAGAAACTCCTCGTTGCGTCCTGCGCTGCCAATTTCGATTTGCCGACATCTGGAGGCAACGACTCCGAGGGAGGTTTCTGTGGCCTGCAGCGTATCAGCAAGTTTGGATTCGCCCAAGTCCCCGGTGAGATGGGTGAGTTTTAGCACGTCGTTTTCTACCGAATAGAACGCCACGACCCGGCATCCGGCCAGTTGGCGCGTGTGGAGGGCGAGGTCAGAGATTACATTGGGCAAATCCCTTTCATGGGCCAATGATTGAGCGGCAGTAATAATCGTTTCGAGTTGGGCGGCCTTGGCCTTGAGCTGGCGAAGCAGCCAGAGACGACCTACGACCTTGGTGGCTTCGTTAGTTAGCAAGCCGAGGAAGGATTGGTCGGATTCGCCGAAGGCATTGACGCGGTCGCTGTCACAATTGACGACCCCGATGACCTGTCCCATCATTTCCATAGGGACAGCCAGTTCAGAACGAATGCCGGGTTTGATCTGGAAATAGCGGGGGTCTTGCGTCACGTCGGGGACGCGCAGTGACTTGCCGTGCAGGGCCACCCAGCCGGTGATTCCCTGCCCGAGGGAGAGCTCGACTTCGGGAGCGGATGCACCCAAGCCTCGGCTGACCTCAATGTGCAGCCGGGCGGTATCCGGATTGATCAGTGCGATGGAGGCACTGCTGGCATCCAGCATTCGGACGATTTCGTCGAGGATCAAGTCCAGCGCCTCGCCGGGATCTTCGGTGCTGTTGACCAGGCTGCCGATGCGGTAGAGACAATCGAGCGGGGTTGCCGCCGGGCTGGACCTCTGTATTTCCATTGCTCAAATACAGTGATCCATGGTGAGCGAGGGGGATTCCTCGCGTGCTTCACCAATGATGACTGCCGGGACTCCCGCTGCGGTGGAGTGGGGAGGTACCGATTGCAGTACGACGCTTCCGGCGCCGATTTTGGAACATTCGCCGATCTCGATATTGCCGAGGATCTTTGCCCCGGCCCCGATCAGGACGCCGCGCCGCACCTTGGGATGACGGTCGCCTTTTTCCTTGCCGGTTCCGCCCAGGGTCACGTCATGCAAAATGGAGACATTGTCCTCGATGACGGCGGTTTCCCCCGCGACAAATCCCGTGGCATGGTCCAGCAGGATGCCGCCCCCGAGCCGGGCTGCGGGATGTATATCCACGGCGAAAACCTCGGAAACCATGCTTTGCAGATAACGGGCGAAGTGTTGCCGGTTATTATTCCAGAGCCAATGGGCGACCCGGTGGCAGGTAAGGGCTTGAAAACCCTTAAACCATAGGAAGGGCGTGAGTACGGAGTCGCAGGCCGGATCGCGCTCCATGATGGCCTCCAAGTCCCGGCGAACATTCTGGCAAATGGATTTGTCGCTTTCGTAGGCCTCGCTGAACATGTCGTGGAGATGTCCGCCGCGTTCGGAGTGGTAAACAAGCTTGGCTGAGAGCCGCAGGGCCAGTGCCTTCTCAAAGGTGGGATGTATGAGCACGAACTCATCCAGCAACGGCGCCAGCGAGGGCTCTTCCGACGATACGATACGCGCCCGGGCCCGCAGTGTTTCCCAGAGAGGATCGCTGTTGGTGGAAATGGCGTTGGAAGTCCCGGCGGTGGTGTTGGACATGGGCAATTTGACTGTTGATGGTTTTTGGTTAATGGTGAGCAGAGAGTACCTTTGCAACAATCAAGCCAAAACCCATGAAAACGCTAATCACTTCACTCGCCGCCCTTGCTGCCGTCATTTTAACTCCTGTTGCCGCCCGTGCCGATCTGGAGGTTGGGAAACCGGCCCCGGCAATTGTTTCCAAGGATATTAACGGAAAGGAATGGAAACTGGCCGATCAAAAGGGCAAGTACGTCGTGCTGGAATGGTATAATCCTGAATGCCCTTTTGTTAAGAAATTCTACAATGTCTCCAAGATGCAGGAACAGCAGAAGAAGCTGGCTGCCGAAGGGGTGGTCTGGGTTTCCATCTACTCGACCAACGATGAGATAAAGGAAAAGAAAAGCGCTTCCGATTTACAGAAAGTCAGCAAGGATTGGAAAACCGTGCCAGCCGCTACTTTGTATGACGGAAATGGTGCCGTGGCCCGGGCTTATTTCGCCAAGACCACCCCGCATGTTTTCATCATCGATCCACAGGGAACATTGATTTACCGCGGAGCCATTGATAGCATCAGGTCCTCCAAGGCAGAGGATATTGCCAAGGCGGAAAACTATGTGGACAAAACCCTTGCCGAGTCCAAGGCAGGAAAACCAGTCAGTACGCCTGTGACCAAATCCTACGGTTGCGGGGTAAAGATCTAAACAATTCTACTTTTTCAAAACAACAGGGCGTCCCAATATAGGACGCCCTGTTTGTTTTATGAATACCGTGAAAAGGGAAATATGAAACACCCCTAGTCCGGTTATTCCACCGTCATGGTAATGCTTTCCGAATGGCTGTTGAATTCCGGTGCATACATGCACTGGATTTCCGCGATACCGCTTTGATAGGTTCCCCGGAGTTGAATGCGAACCGGATATTCGAAAACATATGTACCCTTGCGAAGCCAATCGATGAAGAAGTGAGTCGCCGTGTCTCCGGTGCTTTCGTAATGGCCGAGACCGTCTTTCCAGCGGTAGCCGCTGAGGACGTTAACCGGCTCGGTGCCGCTGCCGCGCTGGTCTTTGAGATGAACAAATTCCATGTCGCGATCAACGCGGAGTTCAATGCGCACAATGACCGTGTCACTCACATGGAGTTTGTTTTGCAGAACAGGCACAAGTTCTTCGCCGTTTTTAGTAAGCGTTTTTTTCCAGAGGGTCTTTTTCAACTGGAGAGGCGTTCCTTCGTAAGGAGTAATTTTTTCAATGTCTTGGAAGTATTGCCATGTAACGCTGCCCCAGGCTACGCCGTCGTCGGTTTTTTGGATGGTGATTTTGCCCATTTCCGGCTTGATGGCGGAACCGGCGATACGCTCAGAATAGAAGCCTGTCCCGGATTCGATGTTCTTGGGCTGGATGACTTGATCAGCCAGCGAGACAGTCACGATCTTGTCCGAGGCGAGTTTATCCGTGCCGCGCAAAAGCAGGGCATAGACGGCATCCGAGGTGGATTTGGTACTGCTCCAAGCCTGGGTTTGTTTTTGCTTGAGAAGCCATGTTTGGAGGTCGTCCACTGCGGCTGTGTCCTTGGCTACTTCATCGAAGAGTTCGATCATGAGGGCGTGGGTTTCCACGGGAGCCTGCCACCAGAACCAGCCGCGCGGTTCTTTTTCCCAGTACATGCCGAGTTCGTTGTCGAACTTGGCGTGCTCCTTGAGCGAACGGGCAATGGTCGCTGGCACGGAATCAGAGGCATCGAAGCGATGCAGCGCCAGCGCGATGTGTCCCTGCGATTGCCGACCTAGTTCGGACCAATACTTTCGGGCTTGGTCGCGGAAGTAATCGTAGGCTTCCCGGTTGGCATCGGCGATGGGATTTTTATTCAGGAAGAACGCCCGGGTGTATAGGTGGAAGGCGATGAGGGTTGAGAGATGGTTTTCCTCACGAGGGTTAATCTTTCGTTTTTCCGCCGACTCCTTGATGTCGATATATTCCTTGGTGAGCCACGCATCGAGCGAGGGCAAGGCCCGGACGGCAGGCGCAGGGTCTATGGCAACGCCAAGGTGGTTGAGCTTGCCGAATCCAGAAACAATATAGCGGGTGATGTAATCGCTGGCGGGACCATCGGGGAACCAACTCCATCGCCCGTCGTTGAGTTGCCGTTCCTGAAGTTTCTTGAGCGTGGTCGCGATTTCAGAGCCGATGCGATTTTTATCAAACAGGATGGCGAGATTGCGACGGGATGCCGATTCGCTCTCTGCCGCGCGTACCCATGGCGTCTCGGAGATGAGCACGGATTTCAAGTCTTCGTTTTTAAAGAGTGGAGAGTCGAGGGCGGAGGTATTGCGCCATTGCTCAAGCATCCGGGCGATCTTGGGATCACTGTTGGCAATGTGAGAGGCCAGTGAGTTGGCATAGAGACGGCTGAAAAGCTGCTCGCTGCACTCATGTGGATATTCCATGAGGTAGGGAAGCGCCATCACGGCGTACCAGGCGGGATTGGATACCATCTGGACGGTAATGGATTCATTGCGCAGGGAAGTGTCATTCCCGCTGGCCAGGAGTTTCTCGAAGCGGAATATCTTGGTAATGGCGCCGCGGACTGGCAAAGGCAGTGACTCGGTCACAAGCTGGCGACGACTGAGAACTGGCAGATAGCCTTCCTCGCCGTCGGAATTTAATCCGGCAACCCCCACGGCCTTGTAGATGAGAAAGCCCTGCCCATCGGGAACCTGAATCCGCCATGCGAGGGATTTGGAGGCATTGGCGCCCAACGTGAATTCTCGTTCGGGAGTTCCATTGCCGAGGCGTTGATCAACGGCATTGAGGGACAGTGCATCGGATAAATTCAGGCGAATTTTTCCGCTCTGCGGCTTGTCGGTCTTGTTGGTGACTTTGACGGTAAATTCCACAATATCGCCTTCGCGAACAAAACGCGGCGGGTTGGGCTGGACCATGAGATCCTTGGAGGTGACCGCGGTGTCGTCGGTGAGAACCCCGGAGCGAAGTTCCTTGTCATGGGCAAAGGCAAGGAATCTCCACCGGGTGAGCGCCTCGGGAGCGGTAAAGTCGATGCGGACCGAACCGTCTTTCTCTGCGATCAGGTTGGGGAAGAAGAAGGCGGTTTCCTGGAGATTCTTTCGGGCCGTGACGGAATCAAGTGAAGGTGCTTCGGGCGCTAGAGGTGTGTCCTGAGAGGGTAGGCCATTAGCGATTTCTTGGTTTGGGCTCTCTGCTTTGGATACAGAATATAATGCAGGGGCTGAGGACGGAGATGTTAAAACCGCGCCATCCATCGCATCATATGACATTGCGGACCTTTCGACAGCCCCCATGGATGATTTGCGATAACGCGTAAAATATCTCCAATCAACTTGGAGTTCCGGATCCCAATATCGATAAACAAGGGACTCTACGTAGGAAAATTTCTGATTAATATCGTTAACACGAATCGAGAGATTTTGCGCGTAGTTGGCGAAACGCAGTGAATATTCCCAGCC
>JAITVQ010000048.1 GCA_031285745.1 Puniceicoccales bacterium
GTACTATCCAAAGCCATTACCCGGCGAGGCAAATATCCATTATGCTGGATATTCCAAGTCCATGTGGTGATTCTCCCGTAAGCAAACTCATCAATATAAGTGTTACCCATTACCGAATCTGCTTTCAGTGAATACGCGGGCCAAGTTTCGGTACTGTTATCAAGAATAGCACTACCGACCAAGATATCTCGGGATACATATAAATCCCGCTCAATTGTCAGATCGCCGGATATAACTTCGGAAACTGTTTGAGCGGAGGTAGCAACAGGTGCTAATGCCAACGCGATTAGGATAGTCTGAACAACAGGGAGGAGTTTCATGGGGATTTGGGTTAAGAAGTTGTGAGGAAACTTGGAGGTATAGAAGAATTAATCGCCTCTTCCTATTTTCATAGTGTAGGGCAACGGCTCAACTACTAGTGTAGGTATTTGCCAGTCATGCCTAGACAGTCAATTAAATATAATAACATAATGACAATTCTATAGTAAATACGGATGTGGATTTCCGGGACAACATTCCATCAAAATGCTTACTGCCTCATGATACATTTCTAGCAGGAATACCTTATTTCCCCTGAAACACCCAACGACGTCTGGACATTTGGCCAGAAAACCGCGTTTTACCCAATTCATGCGAATCGGACTTACCGGCGGAATCGCCTGTGGAAAATCCACCGTAGCCCAGTTGTTTGCCAAACATGGCGCAAAAGTCGTGTCCACCGACCAACTGGCCCACGAGATATTGGAATCCCCTGCGGTGGCCCCGCAAGTCCGGATCCGTTTCGGTGAAACAGTTTTCCATGCAGACGGAACAGTTAACCGGCCCGCCTTGGGAAAGATCGTATTTGCGGACGCCGGGGCAAAGAAATGGCTGGAAGCCCTGCTGCATCCCTTGGTCAGGGAGGGATGGACCGGGCAAGTGAATGCCTCGCCCGGGGCGCTCTGGGTGGTGGAGATTCCGTTGCTTTTTGAAAATAGTCTTGAAACCGAGTTTAATTTGACTGTGTGTGTCGCCTGTACGCAGCAAACGCAATTGACCCGGATGGTAAAACGCGGGCTGGACTTGAAGCAGGCACAAAGCAGGCTTCGCGCCCAATGGCCCTTGGAGGAAAAAGTTCGTCGCTCCAACTGCTGTCTTTTCAACGAAGGCGACCTGTTGTTTCTTGAGCGGCAAATTTTACTTCTTCTCTCCCGTTTCCCCGGTTCAGTGACCCGATAATCCATTTTTCTTTTTTTCACCCATGACTGACGCCGACACCCCGGCTCCCGAGTCCGAAGAAGTTGCCAAGCCCAAGGCCCCGGCAAAAAAACGCGCCACCAAGAAGGCAACCGCCCCCGAAGTATCCGGCAAGGATACGGCTGGCGAAACTGCCAAGGCCGTCAAGGCCCCGGCCAAGAAGCGTGTTACCAAGAAGGCAACCGCCAAGGCCGCGACAGAAGGTTCCGCATCCGGGGAAGAGTTGCCACTGGGCGACACCGCGCCCGAAGCCAAGCCAGCCCCCAAGGCCAGGAAAGAAACGGCTGCCCCCGCTGCGGAAGAATCGGCCCCTCGACAGGAAAAACCTGCACCTGCGCCAACAGCCATTCCCTCCTTTACCGTGGTAGGGGAAGACAAACCGGCAGAAACAAAGTCGGATTCGCGACACGAGGCATTTGTCATTGACCCGACGAAGATCATCGCCCAATTCTCCCCGCCCACCCCGCCTCCGCAGACCGCCAGCGAAGTGGCTGCAGAAGTGGCCTCGTCCCAACCCATCGTGATCGAGGAAAGCGGAAAAATAGTTTCCAAGCCACAGCCGCCCAAATCTGATCGCCCCCAGCAACAACAGCAGCAGGGAGGGCAGCAAAAGCATCAGCCCAACCAGCAGCACCAACAGGGTAAAAAAGGATTTAACAACAATAATAATGGTGGCGGGAAAAAGGATAAGTTTCGCGACCGAGATCGCAAGGGGCCCCCGCAACCCCAAGGCAGGCAATGGCCGGGACTGGCCACAGGCGAGTCCGTGGACGAGAAGGTGCTGGCGCTCGGAAGGAGCTTTAACTACTCGACCCTGAGTGAGCCGGGCGCCTTGGATGAATTGATCAAGCAGGCCGACCTCCCCGGCGAGCCGATCGATTTCAACGAGACCTATGCCATGCCCATGCAGGAGTTGCAGGGATTGGGCAGGTCGTTGGGTTGCGTATGGCACCGGATGCCGCCCCGGCGCGGCATGGTGGGCGACATTCTCGCCGCCGCCCATGCCCAGCAACGGCCGATTATCGTCAAGGGTATTCTGGAATTGCTGGAAGACGGCAACGGGCTGCTCGTTTATCTTTTCGACAATTACCGTGTCCGGGAATTGAGCACATTTGTGCCGAAGGTACTGATCAAGCAACATGGCTTGATGCGCGGCCACGAAGTCGAGGCACTGGGACTGCCCGCCCGCGAGGGAGAAACCGTCCCGATAGCGGTCCGGATCAACAAGGTGATGGGCGAAGAACCGGAAACCGTGATGGGCTGGACGCCGTTCACAGAGCTCACCCCTTATTATCCGACCAAGCGGATGTTGCTGGAAACCGACAACACCGTCTCGTGGGATAATCTTTCCATGCGGTCCATCGACCTGCTCTGCCCCGTGGGGCTCGGGCAGCGCGGATTGATTGTCGCGCCTCCGCGCACCGGCAAAACCGTGCTTTTGCAGGGCATAGCCAATTCCATCGTCCGCAATACACCGGAAGCTCACCTGATCATCCTACTGGTGGACGAGCGCCCGGAAGAAGTCACCGACTTCCGCCGCCAAGTAAAGCAGGCGGAAATCGTCAGCTCGACCTTTGACGAGAACGCGGAGAGCCATGTGCACGCCGCGGAGATGGTGATCGAACGCGCCCGCCGCATGGTCGAGGCCGGACGACATGTCGTCATTCTGCTCGACTCCATCACGCGACTCGCCCGGGCTTATAATACCATGATGCCCAGCACCGGAAAGATTCTCTCGGGTGGCGTGGAATCCAACGCCCTTTCCAAGCCCAAACGGTTCTTCGGCTCGGCTCGCAATATCGAGGGGGCCGGTAGCCTGACCATCCTTGGCACCGCCCTCGTTGACACGGGCAGCAAGATGGACGAGGTGATTTTTGAGGAGTTCAAAGGAACCGGAAACATGGAACTGGACCTCGACCGGGACCTCTCCAACAAGCGCATCTTCCCGGCCATCAGCTTCGAACGCAGCGGAACCCGCAAGGAAGAGCTGCTCTACCACCCGGATGAAATGCAGAAAATTTATTCATTGCGCAGAGCAATGAAAGGTGTACCGTCCGTAGAAGCTATGGAACAACTCATCCAGCGTCTCAAGAAAACCAAAACCAACGCGGAATTTCTTGTCACTTTGGCCCGTTAGCAACCTTCTGGCAGTAAACTCTTTCTCGTCCCCTCTCTCTTTAACCCCCCTAAATGCATTTGGAGAAGCATCGTCGTGATTTCGGCTGATGACTACGTTTTACAACTGATACAAGACCAGGGCCTCGTCGCCCCCGAAGCCGTCAACGCCGCCCGTCAATACGTCGAAGGCGAGGGTGTCGTCGATGGCATTGATACCGCCGTGCTCGACCGGCTGGTTGACCAAAAGGCGATCACCTGGGATCAAATCACTGCGGCGCTTGCCCGGGAGTTCGACATGGAAGTGGTCGACCTCGCGGAAGTGCGGCCCTCGCAAGAGGCGCTGGATTTCCTGGGCAAGGAGCTGGCGGAACGCACCAAGACGTTCCCCTTGCAGCTCAATCTCAACGAGATTGAGATTGCGACTGCTGACCCGCTCGACACCGAGTCCATCGACGAGCTTTCCCGGTTGCTCAAGACGACCATTACCGTCCGGCTGGCCACACCCCAGTCGATCAAGGAAGCGTTCGAGCAATACTATTTAAAAACCGAGGAAGGCGGCGCCGTCTTTGACGCCATTTTCGGCGACAAGGCGGACGGCATGCAACTCGATCTGCCAACTGGCAGTGAAGCGGGAGTCAAGGCGGAGGATGCGCCCATCATCCGCTACGTCAACTTGCTCATTACCGAGGCCATCAAGCGACGCGCATCGGACATTCACTTGGAGCCGCTGGAAAAGCGTTTCCGCGTCCGCTACCGTATTGACGGTGTATTGCAGGAAGTCGAAAACCCGCCAAAGCGCTTGCAAGCCTCCATTATCTCCCGCCTCAAGCTGATGGCGGAAGTCAGTCTGGCTGAAAAACGGATTCCGCAAGACGGACGTATCCAGGTCAAGGCCGGCACCAAGGAAATCGACCTTCGTGTATCGGTGCTCCCGACAGTCTACGGAGAGAGTATCGTCATGCGTATTCTCGACAAGGAAGGCCTGCGACTCGGTCTGCCTGAGTTGGGTTTCTTCTCCGACGACCAAGCCGCCTTCCAAAAACTGGTCACCCTCCCCGACGGGATCTTCCTCGTCACGGGCCCGACCGGCTCTGGCAAGACGAACACGCTCTACTCGGCGCTGCAGTCGCTGAACACGCCCGAGACGAACATCATGACGGCCGAGGACCCCGTCGAGTTCAACCTGCTGGGCATCAACCAGGTG
>JAITVQ010000292.1 GCA_031285745.1 Puniceicoccales bacterium
AAAAGGGCAAGGCGAAGCAAATTACCGGAAAGAGACTGATGCTTGGTCATGAGATTAGTTTACCAAATGCGATCTTTGAAGGTCAACTCGGAGACGCCGGATTTATCCAGGTCACCCAGTCCGAGCGCAACCATGCGTTCGTACTGGAGGCGGGCGGCGGCGCTGAGCGGAAGGCTCAGCCCTGCCTCGACACCAAGCTTCCAGGCAATGGTGGAATCCTTGGCGGCGTGGGCGGCAGAAAAGAAACAATCGTGTTCGCGATTTTGCATATCCTCGCCGTCGGTCTGGAGAACACGGGAGGCAGCGCCAGTTTGGGAGAAGATTTCGCGCAGCATGGTAAGGTCAAGCCCCAGCGAGTGCCCGAGTCCGAGCGCTTCGGCAAGGCCCGCAGTATTGATGTTCATGAGCATGTTCACGAGCGCCTTGACCTGGGCTGCCTGTCCGGCGGCACCAACAAAGCGCGGTGCAGTAGCGAGCTTGTCCAGCACCGGTTTGATCTTCTCGAATACTTTCTTGTCGCCGGCACACATCAGGTAGAGGGTGCCTTCGCGAGCTTGGGTGATTGAGGAGGCCATGCAGGCTTCCAGCGAGTAAGCTTCAGCGTCGTGAGCCCGTCGTTCCAGTTCCAGATGAATGGATGGCGTGAGGGTGGCGCAGTTGACAAAGACTTTTCCCTTGGCGTTTTTAAGCAGCGAGTCGCCTGATTCCCCAAAGATGGAAAGCTGGGCCGCATCATCGGTTACCACCGTGAAAATAATATCCGCCGCTGCGGTGACCTCGGCCAAAGTCCGGGTATGAATGGCCCCGAGTTCTCCGGCAAGTTCGGCAGTGCTTTCAGCACGGTTGTCGTAAACAGCCACAACGGAAAATCCGCAATCTTTCAAACGACGCGCCATATTGGCACCCATGCGGCCAACGCCGACAAATCCGATTTGTTGAGTCATGAGTAAAAGCAGGAGAGGGGTTAAACTGCGAAAAGCGGATTATGTTTCTTTTCAAAACCGACGGTGGTCAGCGGTCCATGTCCAGGGGCAATTACAGTGTCCTCGGACAGGGTCATGATTTTTTCGGTGTCATTGGCGCGTTGCTCATCGTAAAAATCGGCGCTGCCGCCCATGGATCCGGAAAAGAGAGAATCGCCCACGATGGCAAGGGGCTGGGGGAGACCGCTGATAAGATAGGTAGTCTGACCCGGCGAATGACCCCAAGTGCAGAGTGTATTGATGGTAAGGTAACCGAGCGGGAAGGTGGTATGTTCGGGAAATGTCTTGGCGGCAGGGTGGGCGATCGGCTCTCGGTCACAGCTGAAAATCGGCACCCGAATCTGATCTGCCAGATCGTCCAGCGCCGCCACATGGTCGACATGTGTATGGGTAATGAAAATGGCCCGAACGTTGAGTTTTTTCTCACGGATGGTTTTCAACATTTCGGTAGCGTCACTGCCGGTGTCGAAGATGGCGGCATCCTTGACCACTGGATCCCAAACCAGGTAACTGTTTACGGTAATGTCATCCCGAAAAGGTGTGTTAAACATGGCGAATCCGTCGCCAAATGAAGGCACCGCAGGGTACCATGCGTGATGAGCCAAGGCGATGAGTGCATCGGCATTGAGCTTAAGCGCAGAAGCCAAGGCACGAATGACGGCGTCGTCGATGCTTCCTTTCTTTGCTTCCGCCAGTTGTTGGATCGTGATCTTGGCTCGGGTGGCGAGTTCCGAGTCGCTGATTTTGCGGCCGAATTGGGCCTTGGAGATTACGTCGTTAAAGTTGTCCTCAATCGGAATGCGTTTCATGAGTTTGCAGGAAATTATGAATAGACCGGAATGCAAGGCATGAGGACCGGAATTAGGTAATTTTATGGTATTAATCAATTACCGGAGCGACTTGCGCAGGACATAAGATTTACCCAGTTACGGATAAATGCCACCTCAAGCCTTTTTTTACGGGGATAACGCAGATTTCCGGGAGTGATTAGAACTGCCAGTTCAATCCGATCCGGTAGTCTTGGGCATTACCTTCGCCATCCCAGTAAAGGCCGACATTGGCATTGATGGTCCAGGCATCAGTCAGGCGCAGATCGAATCCGGCGGAGACCTCCAAGGCGTCCCTGCCGGGCAGCGAACTGGTCACGACAAAGTCGCTGCCCGGGTAGCTGGCAAAACTGGCACCGATTTCGCGGCGACTGTCCTGGAATTCATGCCGCCAGGCCGCATCCAGCTTGGGTGTCAGTGTGAATTGGGCCACGGGGAGATCGATGGCGAATGATGCTCCCAGCCGGGTGGAGAGGGATTCGCCCGCCTGATCATTGACGTGCAGATTGGCATCGCTTGTGCCATGCTCGGTGAAACTGTCCGAGGTCCATCGAATGTGCTGGACGCCGAGATAAGGAGTGACCTGCAAGGCTCGCAGCCTGGCCTCATAACCGATCCTGCCGCTGACAAAACGATCCTGCTGGTCGTTGTCGCTGGAGGCGGTGCCGTCGAAAGTAGCACGATCCGAGGTTCCATCGGAGAAGCCCCAGCCAAACATGCCATCGACAAACAAACCGCCATATCCATAGCGGGCATAGACAGCGGGAACGAAATGATCGATTTTGGATTTGGACCCGGGCGAGAGATTAATGCGTTCCGAGGTGTAGGCAAAGAGGAGACCTACATTGAATCCGTCAAACGGAACAAGGTCCGCGCCCAGCACGACACCATTGGAAGAGCCGTCCGCCCCAGGGATATCTCCATCCTGGGCATCGTAGTTTGTTTCTCGATGGATGAATTGTGCCCAGAGATTAGCCTGGGGCGAGGGCAGGAGGGTGTTGCTGTCTCCATTGGTCTCACGGGTTGCCTGCTGTTTCCAAAATGCGGCGGGCGCATGGGCGACGGAGGCAAGGTGATCCTCAACCGTGCGCATCAGGGCTTGGTCACCATAAACGGTGTTTTCAAACCAGCGCTGGTAAACCTGCGGCGAAAGTGAAGCGATGGCTGAACTCAACTGCTCGGTGGAGGTGAATTGATTGAGTTTAGCAATCAACGGAGAGCCGGGAGCCACTGCTACAATGCCATTCAATGCACCACCGATGGCCGACTGGCCCTTGGTTTGCACAGGTTGAATGAAACTACCTTGGGAGATTTTTATAGCAAAGCCTTTTCCGTCAGCGGATTTTTCCAGGGTAAGGCCCAGAGCGGCCCAACTTCCCGAAACCTCCATGAAGTCACCGGTAATTCCACCCTCGGCATTGAGAATTGCAATGGTGGTGCCGGGGCTCGGCGCATAACCACCGAGGGAAATGAGTTTCAGCCCGGCTCCATTCACGGTTGCGGTACCGCTGACGACCAGTTTGTCGTAGTCGGTTGCCGAGGCCAGTTCAGCTTCGTAAACAGTGCCCGGACTCAACGTGAGATTTCCGTTTATCGCAATGGTTCCAGGGGAGTTACCGGGGGCAAGCACTGCTCCGCTGGCGAGATGAACATTGCCGTCGATGGTCATTTTTCCGGCAAGCCGGGAGGTGATTTCCAATTGGGTCGCGATGATGCGATGGGAGTCACTTCCGGTACTGTCGAGTGTGCCAATGACTGCCGCATCGGAGAATGAAACAACCCCGTTGCCGGTGAAAGTGAGGTGGTCGATCTGGGCAGGCTTGGAGAAATCAATCCGACTGGATTCCGGTGATGCGTTATTTCCTGTCGGAGACGCTACTGTCACGGTTCCCAACGAAACTGTATCATTGAAATGAATGGTGCCACTGGCGTTCAGTCTGGTGCCGATACCGTTGACGGGGGCATTGAGCGTGAGCGTGCGTCCCTGCCCGACATTCCAACCTTGATCTGCGGCAAGGGTAAGGCCGGCGTTGATCGTTAGGTCATTGCCGTTGTCGTTGAGGACAATACCGTAACTCCCCAGGGAAATTGCTTCGCCGGATGTCCCGATACTGACAGGTGACGGGGCACCTTGGGCGATTTCAATTCCGCCCCAATCCGCGTTTCCTCCGAGTGCATTGCTGGTGGCGTTGCTATGCGTTGACCAAGTGGCAATGGAGTCGACGACAGGTGGTGCAGGTGGGAGATTGGAGTCCCAGGCTGAACCGTTTGTAAGAGGTGCGTTTCGGGCACTACGCACGATGGCATTTGTTTTTTCCTGGGAGATCAGTTGAACCGACGAATCGGTGTAAGTTATCTTCAAGCCCAACGCACCTCCGGACAATAGGGCGATATTTTTGACCGTGCCGTCGAGCCAAGTGTTTCCGCCGACGGTCAACCAGCTTTCCCCAGCCACTCCGGATGCAGTGAGGATTGTCCAAGTATTTCCAGTGGATTTTGCATTGAGTTCAGTTGCGGCATTAAGCGCGATTTCGGCAGATCCGGTTCGCGTTCCATTGATCACGATACGGTCGGAACTATTTCCTGCGGCAAGGTCGAGCAGGAGTGTCGCTCCGGACAGGGTGACATTGCCGTCCAGCGTCAATGTGCCGATACGTTGCGCATTGCTGACAGTCGGGTGAACAGTGCCATCGAGGACAGCGGGAATCGCCAGAATATCGTTATCGGGAGACAATGTGCCCTGAACGACAATTCCCTTGGTCGCGGCAAGAGTTCCTCCACCTGCGAGCGTGGCTGGCGAGGCGAGGGTGAATGTCGCATTGTCGCCGTCGGTGGCCAATACGGCATTTTTGACGATACGGAGAGCACCGTCATTGATGCTGATGGCTCCTCCTGGTGTATTCTGTGGATTGAGATTACTGGTTCCGTTAAGTTGGATGATTCCGGAACCCTCCTTGATAAAAGAGTTCCCGCCATCACCTCCTGTTGCATCAATGGGATCATCAAGATAAACAGTACCTGATCCTGTGATGTGCAGTTCTACATTTTTGCGCAGGAAGAATGAATTGGCTGTTCCACCGCTGGGGTTGAGCGGGTCGCTAAAATCAACTCCCTGTTTGTTGCCGGAAAAAACAATATCCCCGGCAGTGGTATCGAGGAGAGCCTTGGCCTGCGCAGCATCGGTGGCATTGGCCATGAAGACGGCTCCTCCAAAGTTGGGGCCGGAGAGGTTGTTGATGAATTGGCTTTGCCCTGCAATGGTCAGGTTCTGCCCGGCAACGATGCCGCCACTGAATATGGCTCCCATATTGTCCGTAATGGAGGTCTTGGTCCCAAGAATAATGTCTCCCAACGAGAAAATGCCGCCACCGGCAAGGGCCAGATTGTTTTGAATGGTCAAGCTGGCCAATGGCGAGAGATCCAGCGTTGTTGTAGAAAGGGACGAGATGGCTCCACCAATGAAAGACGTTGTTCCCCTGGTGAGAACAAGTGCGCCGGAATTGGCCTGAAGTTGAAGCGAAGCATTGTTTCCCAGCGAGAGCAGCGGGGCGTCCGATCCTCCGGAAATATCCCGGGTTCCGGCAAGTGTAAGCGTTGTGTTCGGAGAAATGTTCAGATTAAGCAGAGCATCATCCTGAACGGCCAAACGAATGCCGAAGTTAAGCGAAACTGGCGTGACCAAGGTGGTAGCTCCGGAAATAGTGACAATGCCTCGCTGGGATGATGAATCCACATAAAGACCCAGAGCCTTGTCATTGGTTACAGTAACCGTGCCTCCGTCAATTTCGATGCCTTGCTCAAAATCTGTTTCGTTGTTGAGAGTAACCGCTGTGTTGGCTCCGGTGATGAATAGTTTTCCAGTGGAGTTGGCATCAATCCCGGTGGCAGATGATGCCTCACCAATGATTTTCCCTCCGGAGAAGGTGTATTGCCCGCCGCTTATTTCCATGCCGGAAACGGTGATGGATGTGCCGCCGACAGTAATGTTTTTCTGCGAAGCAGTATAGTCGAACACAATGGAGTCTCCGCTGGCGAACTCGATGATGCCTGATTCAGTGAGATTGGTCCAGTTGGTGTCGATCAGGTTCAGCTCTGAAGACGAGGCCCCATTCCAGAGAAGATGCAGGCTTTGGGATGAGGTGGTCGCCAGCGTAAGAGTGGTGCCATTGGTCAGGGATAGAATGGCCCGTTGGCGAGGACCGAGCGCCAATCCCCCAACGGTGACATTTTCAAAGGCGGTATCAATGGGAGCTACACTGGAGGCTGAGAGTATTTCAAAGGTGCCATTAGCCCATGTCGATATATCGATGGTATTCCTAGTGGTGCCAAAGGTAGCAGCTCCATTGATGGCAATTTTGTCGGAAGTGCCATCTCCTGCCAGATCAAGAGTCAACTTGCTCCCATCAAATTGTGTGTTTCCACTAAAGGTCAGTGTTCCGATCTTTTTATCTGAGGAAACAACAGGACGGGCGGGTGTCGTTCGCAAGTCGAGTGGACTGGTAAAACGGTCGCTGTCGGGAGCAATGGTTCCGTTGAGGAGGATGCCTTGTTCTGCCGAAATGGAGCCATTGCCTGCCAGCGTAGCAGATGAGGCCAGGGTGAAGTTTGCGCCTGTGCCATTGGTACTGAGGGAGGCCCCATCGGCTATGCGCAATATTCCATTCGAGATTAAAATGGCACCGCCGGGGGTTCCGGCTTGGTTGATGGTGCTAGCTCCGGCGAGTTGTACTATTCCAGTGCCTGAAAGCGTGAACGCATTATTGCCAACGGTACTTCCTGCGGCGATGGGATCGTCGAGATAGAGGTTGTTGGATCCAGTGATAAGCAGATGGGTGTTTTGCTGGAGGTAAATGGAGTTGGCCGCAGGAGTTGTCGCGGCGTTTTGCCGATTTCCTGCAAAGACAATATCCCCGGAAGTGGTATCCAAAGTCAGAAGATTGTCGGGCGAATCACCATTCACGTGAATGGCTCCGCCGGTTGCCGTGGCGGTGTTGTTCTGGAAAAGGGTTTTCCCGGATACCGTAAGATTATTGGAAGCGTAAATAGCTCCACCGGTAGTGGCACTGTTGTTGGAAAACGTGAGTTGTCCGGAATTGGTGCGGAGGAGTTGGGCATCGCTATCCAGAAACAATGCCCCACCGGTGCCGCCGCTTGAGGAGCGATTAATGACCAGCGTCGTATTGTTTGCGACATTGAGAGTAAGTGCTCGTCCGCTATCGACCTGAATCCGTGCCGAGATGGTGCGATCGGCAGAAGTTTGCACTGTGGAGTTGGCGGAGACGGAGACTTGCCCGGCCCGGCCCTCCGGTGTGTTGCCAAAGGCTTCATTGCTGCCGATTATCACGGTGCCTCCCGCGAGAGTAGTTCCTCCGGTATAGCTGTTGGCGTTGGCGAGAGTCAGGGTGCCGGCTCCGGTTTTGACCAATGAGCCTGTACCGTCGATGACACCTCCGAGAGTAAGAGTACCGTTGTTGGCAATGACGAGGACAGCGTTGGTGGTCATGGCACCTAGCGGGCTGCTGGCACCGTTGATCTGCAGGGTACCGTTGTTAACGATTATGGAGCCGGGGAGATAATTTGCAGAGGAGGCCAGGGTCAGGGACCCGGTGCCGTTTTGGATGATTTTTCCAAAGTTATAGACAGTGGCGTTGATGGTGACACTGTCAGAACGGTTAAAGATGAGCGAACCACTGGACGATGTAGAGATATTGCCAGAGGAGAGAATGTTTCCCGCCGTGCTGCCATTGCCTATTTGAAGCGTGCCACTGCCTACGGAGATCGCGCCGCTACCAGAGATGGTTCCAATCAGAATTGTGGTCCCCGCATTGCTTTGGGCGAAAGTACCATTATTGGTAATGTTATTACCAAGGGTGATGGTATCACTGCGGTTGATAGAGAGCCCTGCGCCAGCGGCGATATTGACATTACCGCTGCCGACGGTCCCAGAGGTTCCGCCATCCCCGACGAAAATGATTCCCTGCTGGATATCGGTGCCTCCGGACTAAGTGTTGTTTCCAGAGAGGGTGGTGTTGCCTTGCCCGGTGTTACGGACAGTGCCGGTTCCCGTGATGGCAGAACCGATATTAGGAAGGCCGACACGGTGGTTGAATTCTAGCACGGCATTATTGTTCAGCGTAATGGGGCCGGTTCCAGTGGAGCCCATGTTAAAGTTTCCATCGCCAATTTGAACTGTTCCTCCATTCACGATCATTCCACCCGAAAAGTTGGTCGATGTGGAAGTGAGCGTGAGTGTGCCTGTACCATTCTTGATGAAGGTGCCGACTCCAACAATGCGACCAGCGTAGGTCGAGGAAAGGTCGGAGTCGAGGACGAGCGAATTATTTCCCAACACAATGGCGGCAAATTCATCCCCGCTAAGTCCGCGCAGGGTTTGGGCTCCCGAGGATCCGCTGATATCCAGGGTTCCATCGTTCTTGATGATAAGACCGGAGCTTTGCCTAATGGTGTCTATCCCATTCA
>JAITVQ010000295.1 GCA_031285745.1 Puniceicoccales bacterium
AACCGCTGTGCTTCGCCCCCGCTCAAGGTCGGGCTGCTTTGCCCCAGAGTCAGATAGCCCAATCCTGTCTGCACCATTAGTTCGAGCAATGCCTTCAGATGCTTGTCGAAGGTGAAAAATTCGGCGGCTTCCTCGAAGCTCATCGCCAGCACATCGCCGATATTCCTTTCGTTCCAGCGAATCTCCTCCACTGCCGGGCCATAACGGCTGCCTCCGCAATCGTCACAAGGTACATAGGTATCGGGTAGAAAATTCATTTCCAATTTAACCCGACCAGCCCCTGAACAGGTTTCGCAGCGGCCCCCGGCAGTGTTGAACGAGAAGAAACTGGCGCTGTATCCGCGCATCTTCGCCTCGGGAAGATTGGCAAAATGCTTCCGGATACGGTCGTAGGCTCCGATATAGGTCGCCGGTGTCGAGCGCGGCGTTTTGCCAATCGGGTCCTGATCAACCAGGATGACTTGCTTAAGCTCAGTCGCCCCCCGCAATTCCGCCAAAGGAAAAGTCCCCACCGGGAAAACATCTCCTGCGATCAATTGCTTGCCCGATATTTTATCCGCCTTCTTTTTGATCGCATACGAAACCGACGGCACAAGCAGGTCACGAACGAGGGTGGACTTCCCCGCCCCTGACACACCGCAAACGACACTCAAGCGTTCCAACGGGATCTGTACATCGGCTCCCTTGAGATTACGCAGGGAAACATTCTTCAATTCCAGCCACCCTGCTGCCTTGCCGCTTTTCCTGGCAGGCTTGGGCAATTCGCGCCAGGCACCGCGTAACGGATGCGGGATGGCCTGACGTAGATAACGCGCCGTCAACGAATCCTTATGTTTGGCAATCTCGGCAACCGAACCGCTGCCAATCAAATTCCCGCCGTGAATCCCGGCCCCCGGTCCCAAGTCGATTACCAGATCGGCAGCCCGCATCGTCTCCTCGTCATGCTCGACCACGAGCACGGTATTTCCCCGGTCACGCAAATCGTGGAGAGAGCCAATCAAGCGTTCGTTATCCTGCGGATGCAAGCCGATGCTCGGTTCATCCAAAACGTACAACGCTCCGGCCAGATTGGACCCGAGCTGGGCCGCCAACCGGATTCGTTGGGCCTCACCACCGCTCAAGGTATCCGCCGAGCGGTCAAGCGCAAGGTAACCCAGGCCGACATGATCCAGAAACTGTAACCGGGCGTGAATCTCAGGCAGAATGCTTGCAGCAATCGCCGCCCCCCGCTTGTCGAGTTCCAGTTTCGTCAGCGTCTCCATGACCGCCTGCGGGGGCAAGGCCAGCAATTGAGGCAGCGAGAAGCTGTGCCACTTGCCGGACTGCTTTTCCTTTTTCCCTTCATTCGGAAAACCTGTGCTTTTCAGCAACACGGCCCGGCTGACCGGGTTCAATCGGGAGCCGTTGCATACCGGGCAAACAGTATCACTGATTTTATCCAGCGAAGGCATGGCATGGGGAACGCCCATTTCCTCGGCAAAACGCTCCACCACCCGGCCATGTCCATGACACGCCGAACACCATCCCTGTGGAGAATTCCAGGAAAAGTTTTTGGGTTCCAGCACTGGGAAAGACTCCCCTGTCTCGGGGTCGGTACGCTCAGTGGAAAGCCACTCCACGGTTTTCCCATTCGGGTCACAAAGCAGGCAGGTTCCTTTGCCCAGCCGGATGGCCTCGGACAAGACCTTCATGTCCAAGGGTGTCTTGGGCGATAGTTCCGCGACCACCAGCTCGATATCGTGTGTCTTGTAACGATCCAGTGGTTTGAATTTGGCCAGCGGCACCATTTTTCCGTCAATGCGCATGGCCGAAAAGCCATGATCCTTCGCCCAGTTGGCCAGCGGCTGATGGTGCCCTTTTCTGTCGCGCACCACCGGAGAGCATAGCAACAGGGTTTTCTTCCGGCTGGTAATGGTTTTTTGAATACGATCACGCAGCATGGCCGGAGTCGCCGTGGCAAGCGCATTGCCCGTGGCCGGATTGTGGGGAACGCCGATCTTGGCATAGAGCAATCGTAGATATTGGGCCACCTCGGTCACAGTGGATACCGTGCTCTTGGCTCCGCCACGCGTGACTCGTTGCTCGATTGCCACCGTTGGAGGCAATCCGCTCAGGGAGTCCAATTCCGGCCTGGGCAATTGCTCAACGAACTGGCGCGCATAGGCCGACATGCACTCAAGGAAGCGGCGTTGTCCCTCGGCAAAAAGAATGTCGAAAGCCAGGGAGGATTTTCCTGAACCGGAAACTCCCGTCACCACCGAGAAGGTGTTGTGAGGAATGTCTACATCGAGATTACGCAAGTTATGCTCGCGGGCACCCCGCAGGGAAATCAGCCCCTCGGAAGAAGGCTTGGATACCAGAGCTTTTGTTTCTGCTTTTGGAATCTTACCACTACCCGATTGCCCAAGAAATGGCGCAGTTGCGGTTTTTCCCTTGGCTACCTCTGCCGGCGGCGCCGAAGCTACGACCTGCCCACCAGCATCCCCAGCATCGGGACCCAGTTCGATAAGCCAGTCGGCAGCATTTAATACATCAGTATGATGCTCGACGACCACCAGCGAATGCCCTGCTTCCACCAGCCGCTGCAAGACAGCCAGCAAGCGGGAAACATCCTCGCGGTGTAATCCGGTCGTTGGCTCGTCCAAAAGAATCAACGTGTGCTTTCCTTGGTCAACAGATCCCATGAAACGCACCAGTTTGAGCCGTTGAGCCTCGCCACCGCTCAAGGTATTGAGCGGCTGTCCCAAGGTGAGGTATCCGAGTCCGACATCTTTCAATAACGAGAGTGCGCGGACAATGACGGCATCCTCGGCAAAGAATTCCAAGGTTTCGTCCACTGTCATCGACAGAATGTCGGCGACACTTTTTCCGTGGTATTTAAATTCGAGAATTTCCGGACGGAATCGTTTCCCTTCACAGACAGGGCACGGGACATGCACATCGGCAAGAAACTGCATTTCCACGGTTTCCCAGCCTGAGCCGTTGCAATTCGGGCAGCGACCGTCCCCGCTGTTGAAGGAGAAGTGCGATGGAGTGAGCGCCGATTCACCGGCCTCGGGCGTATCGGCAAAGCGTTTGCGGATGGTATCCCAAGCCCCGGTATAAAGCGCAGCGTTGGAACGCGGCGTCCGGCTGACAGGCGATTGGTCCACAAGCGCAACCTCTCCAAGCGAGAGATCACTCTTGGCCGAAAATCTGGTATCAGTGCCGTCGTCGGAATCCTTTTTGGAAACCGACTCACCGCAATAGGCCAGCACCTGGTTCAACAAGGTGGATTTACCCGAACCGGAAACCCCGCAGAGGCCAACAAAGCGCTTCAGGGGAATTTCCAGGGACAGTCCACGCAGATTGTTGGCATGAATATTGGAGAGGCGGAGTCGCTTGGTTTTTGCGTCGATTTTGCGGGCCAATGACGCCGATGGTTTTTTCTTCCCGGAGAGCCATGGACCGGTCGCCGAGTCTTTGGCAGAGACAATGCCCGACGCATCGCCGGAGAAGACCAACTGCCCACCATGACGACCGGGCTTGGGACCGATCTCAATGAGATGATTTGCCGCGCGCATCACGGATTCGTCGTGCTCAACCACGACCACGGTGTTCCCCTGACCCACCAAGCGGCGGAGGATTCCGACCATGCGGCCCAAATCACGCGGATGAAGCCCGATGCTCGGTTCGTCCAAAACAAAGAGTGCGTCAGCGAGGGCCGCGCCAAGGCAGGCCGTGAGATTCACGCGCTGCACCTCTCCACCGCTCAAGGTGCGGGATTGACGGTTAAGCGTGAGATAGCCCAGCCCCACATCCTCCAGATAGGTTAGCCGGGCAATAATGGCTTCCAGTGCTTGGTCCGCGGGATGCCGACTGTTAATGGTCCGATGCGGGAGGAGCCGCGCCAGCAATGCACTGACCGGCATTTCGTAGAGTTGCGAAAGTGTGTTCCCCTGCCACTGCCAGCACAGCGCTTCCGGTTGCAGGCGCTGCCCGCCGCAGGAAGAACAGGTTGAGTAGCTGCGATAGCGGGAGAGGAAAACCCGGACATGCATCTTGTACGCATTGCTTTCCAGCCAGGTGAAAAACTCCTTCACCCCATACCAGGCCTTTGGCCATTTCTTGCCATCGACGCCGTAACCCGGTTCTCCCTCTATGACAAAATCACGGTCTTTTTTGGAAAGTTTCTTGAAGGGAATATCGACCGGCACACCGCATTTTTCCGCACGTTTCAACAAGTCACGCTGGCTCTCGCTGTAAATCTGGCCCTGAAACGCGGCAATGGCTCCCTCAAGAATACTTTTGTTTTCGTCGGGAATAACCTTGGCCCAGTCCAACCCGATGACACGGCCGAATCCCCGGCAGGAAGGACAGGCTCCCACGGGGGAGTTGAAGGAGAATAAGGCAGGGATTGCCGGACGAAATCGCCTTCCCGCCTTGGATATGAGCGCCTCGGAAAATATATACTGCAGTTGCTTTCCCTTGCCACCAGCAGATGACCTGGCATTCGGAAAGCTTTTTTCTTTCGCATCAAAAATATGGATACGCCCCTGTCCCAATGAAAATGCTCTGGTCGCTGCCTCGATGAAGCGATCCTTATTTTCCGCAGTGAGCGTAATTCGGTCCTGAATGATAAAACCATCGGCTTTGGCATCGCCGACTGTTTCCAGCGAGGCAACCGTCCCGTTAAAAATACCCCGCGTGTATCCCTGGGCAATAAAAGGCGCCAGCGCTTCGCTCCACTTGAGTTTGCCGGGGCAGGAAACAGAGAAGGCCAGCAACACAGTCTCGCCGGAATGCTGCTGGGAGAGAGTATCCCATACGCTGGCCGGGTGATGGGAACGGATGGGCGTGCCGGTATTGGGATCAATCAATTCGGCGCGATGGGCAAACCACACCTTGAACCAGTCGCAGAGTTCCGTCATCGTCCCAACCGTGGAACGCGAGGTCTTGATGGTATTGCCCTGCTGAATGGCGATGGATGGACGGATGTTTTCCACCGCATCCACCTGGGGAGCAGGCAACAATTCCAAGAATTGCCGGGTGTAAGGGCTGAAGGTTTCGACATAGCGGCGCTGCCCCTCGGCATGGAGCGTGTCGAATACGAGCGAGGATTTCCCCGCCCCACTCAGCCCAGTCACGACTACCAGTTTGCCAACGGGAATATCCAGGTCGAATCCCTGAAGGTTATTCTGTCGCGCTCCGCGAATACGGATGGAATTGGTGTCAGGAATGTTCTTTTTGCCAGCTTTGCGCGCCATAAGAAGTGATATAATGAGCACCTGTTTTTATTACACAATCCTAGAAGTAAACTTTTCCTCTTTTCCAGATTTAAAAGGATTATTCTGAATCTTAACCATATAATTTAACCTCGCCAAACATGGAAGTATCTTAAGCGTAGATATCAACTGTTCCCCGACTCCCCATGAAACAACTTCTTTTTGCCTCAATATCGGTGTTGTTGTTGGCATTCCAAGCTTCCGCCCAAACGGTAAACAGTGCCAAATCTCCGACCACGGTTTCCCCGAAATCGGATGCAATGGAGGTAAAGACTGCCAAGGAGAGTGATCAGGTAAAAATCCAAGGGACGTGGAAGGCGATTTCCGGTGAATTCGGAGGAAGAACAATGAAACCGCCGGCCAATACCATGATTGAGTTCTCAGGAAACCGGGTCATGCCCAGAGGACGAAACATCTTCCAAGACGAGGCGACTTTCACTTTGGATCCGAATAAAACACCCAAGGAAATCAACCTCTCCAAGGAAGAAGACGATGGGAAAATAGACACCATCGAAGCCATCTATACGCTAGAGGGAAATGAGCTTGTCCTTTGCATGGAAGATAAAGGAAGCCGACCCAAGGCATTTGTCACAGCAGCGGATGACAAAAAAACCTATATCATGAAACTAAAACGGCTTTCTCCTGAAGAGCTGAAGGCGTTAAAGGAAAAAGCAGCTTCAGGCCCCCTTGTTGAAAAACTTTCCCATTCTCCCGACGAAGTGTATAAGGCAACCAAGCGGGCACTCGATTCACTGCTCTACGCCCGGACCGGAGAAAGCGTCATGGATGGAAAGCAGAATTCCTTTGAAATCTTTGCCCGCGAAACCGGAGGCATCCGGATAAAGGTTTCTTTCCGCCAGGGAAAACAATCGGAGGGAGGTCTGCTGGCCATCCAATACGGGGAAGGCAATATCCCCCAGAGCGAGAAGATTCTGGCCAGAATAAAGGAATATCTGGAAAAGGAAGACCAACCAGAGTCCTCCGGCGAAGCGACAAAGGAATAATGGCGGCAACGTAAAGAGGCTTCTCCTGTTCGGGAGAGTGCCTAGTTATTTCAACACAAACGGCTGGGTAGTCGCCAGAATAAAGACCGACAGATAAATGACCGACAGTGCAGCGCTCGCAACCGCCACAAGAAGAACGTACCCCAGCCGATGTGTAACGTCCTTCTCCCGCATCTGCCATCCTCCAGCCAGAACCAACAGCAATGTCAGACCGAACAAGGTCCAAAGAAGAATCTTAAAGTTATTGAAAACAAATTGGCTAATGGGAGGAAGGGTCACCCCCTTGGAGAAACCAACTATCTCGACCAGCGTCGGAAAACAGATGAAGGTAACAAAACCTGCCAGAAGCGGCAGCGCAGCAGCAAAGAAAAGGGCAAAGGCACCAACAAGCCGGTCGGTTTGGATTTTCATAGACGAAGCCAAGGAAAACCCTTTTCCAGGAAAATAAAAGCGAAGAAAACAAGTTTCGGTTTTGTTATGAATGAGGTCATTCCGCCAGTGTCGCAGAAATAAAGTTGTATCTTCTTTTCCCCATTGGTTTACAAATTCATGTTTTTCGGCACCATGCCGGGAAACCGCGGCGGCTGCCGACAGCCGTACGCCAGACTCATGAATGCATTTTTCTGGTTCGTCTTCGCCCTAATCATCTGTTTCGCAATCCTGGTTTCCCTGGTGCGAGGAGTCGTCACTTATACTTCTTCGGCTGATATCGCCCATTTGCGCAAAAAAAACCTCCGGGCCGCCACAATCTTGTCCCTGTGTTGGGTGTCCTGTACTCATCCGCCGCCGGATTAAGCGCGGCGCTGGCCGGGGTCTTGATCGGATGGAAGCTGATGAAGTACCAGGAGGATAATCTCACCAAGCTGCCATGGTGGGTCTGGGCCCTGCTTATCCTGGGAGCAATACTGGCGGCATTGGTGATCACCTGCTCGACTGGCTTACTGCCCCGGAAACTGGGCGGGCATACACGCCGGTTCTGGCAGTCACGCCTGGCCAATGTCACACTGATGTTTTACGGGATAACCACCCCGCTAAGAAGAATCGCCTCGCAATTAGACAAACTGGCGCCTCCCGTTGATCCCGCCCACGACGCAATCGACGAGGAGATCCGGGAATTGGCCCAGAAAAATGTCCGCGAGGGAAATTTGACAAAGGAGGAAAGTACACTGGTCGCCAATGCTGTGCGCCTCGACGATATCCCGGTAAAGGATATCATGACCCCCAGGGTGGTCGTGACCGCGTTGGAAGGAAAGATGACGATAACCGATGTATTCAAGCAGATACCGAAGACGCCCCATGGGCGCTATCCCGTCTATGAGGGATCGCTGGATAATGTAACCGGGCTGGTTCGTCGGCGCGACTTGCTCCAGGCCAAGGCAGACGGAAAAAACACCCTGCTGGTAAGGGAATTGGCCAGCAAAAATCATTTCGTCCCGGGAAATGCGATGGTGGGCGCCGCGCTTTATGACATGGTGGAAAACCAACAACAAATCGCCGTGGTGGTGGATGAGTTTGGCAATACCAGCGGCGTCGTGAGCCTGGAGGACATTTTTGAATGCCTGATCGGGCGCGAGATTTCCGAGAAAGACGATATCGCCGTGGACATGCGCGAATTGGCCAAGGATCGCTTTTCCCGAAGCAAACCGGCAAACGTCAAAAAGAGTTGATCTTGAAAAATCCTTCTTTGCGCCAAGGCTTTCCTTCTCCTTAATTTCCGCATGTCCGATTTCCCGGCCTACACCACCAAACCGACTCCCGACTACTGGGTTCATGACCTGAACCCAATGATGATCCGGTTTCCCGAGGGATGGCCCATCGAGGGAATCCACTGGTACGGGATGGCGTATGTCATGGGCTTTATCGTCGCCGGGGTCTTGCTGCATGTTTATTATAAACGCGGCAAATCCCCCCTGAACCCCGACCAGCAATCCGCCCTGATGATCGTCTCGGTGCTGGGTGTGCTCGTGGGAGGACGGATCGGCTACATCCTGGGCTACATGCTCAGCAAGAACCCGAATATCCTGATCGAAAACCCATTGATAATTTTCCAGGTAAACAAGGGCGGCATGGCCAGCCACGGCGGGATGATCGGCGTATGGATCGCCCTCGGCTGGTATGCCTGGAAATATAAGATCCGGTTCTGGAAATTGATGGATATAACCGTGTCACTGGCTCCCGCAGGTGTTTTATTCGGCCGCATCGCCAACTTCATCAACGGCGAGCTGTGGGGAAAGGAAACCTCGGTTCCTTGGGCGGTGATTTTCAAGACTCATGATAGTTTCGGACAGACACTCTACCTGCTGCCCCGGCATCCCTCGCAGATCTATGCCGCCGCGATGGAAGGCTTGCTCCTGTTGGTCTGGACACAATGGCGTTTCTGGAAATGCAAGCTTCCCGAGGGACAACTCGTCGGCGAAGCGATGGTAGGCTATGCGATCGTGCGTATCATCGGCGAAATTTTCCGGGAACCCGATGAGGGGATAAGCCTGATCTTGGGCCTGAGCCGGGGGCAGTTTTATTCAGTGTTTCTGGCCCTGATCGGAATCGGCGTAATCTGGTGGGCCCGACAGGCGGCGAAAAAAATGCCTCTCACCCCTGGTATCGGTTCATAGACGAGCCTTGGAGGAACTGTAACTCCGCAGGAGAGGATTACAGGTTTTCATGGAGGATTATGCTAAATTATTGATTTTCATCAACACCATTGAAAGCAGTTGCCTTATCAAAATGGAATTTCGATTACTCCATTACCCCAAATACTTCCAAAACAAACCGGCCCTTCTTTAGATTTAGCATTGGTGCTTTCCACAAAATAGAAACCACCAATGCCAAAAGCAGTCATACTGCCTACAAAGTGGAAAAGACCAATGCCAATGGCATTATTGCTTCCGAAAAAATTAGAAACGTCAGTGCCAGTGACCATGGTGTTTTTCAAAAATCAGAAAGCATCAAATCCGCTGGCATCCATGTCTCCCCCCAAAATGGAAAGCATGATGGTTAACTGCATTCATGCTCCCGATAAAGTGGAAGGTATTACTGCCAATAGCATTCTTTCGATAAAGAAAATCGGACAGGGCTTTGCCAGTGGCACAAGTAACTTCCACATGTCAGATACAGGGAGTGCCAATGGTTCCAGCCAGCCCGGAATCGAGGTCAAAAACCTTGCAGAGCTGATGACTGCTCAATGCCAAATTTTCGGCGAGATCGCCACACACATAATCATGAGCAATTTATTCCAACTCAAGGAATACGAGAGTTCAAACAATCGATGCATTGTAAAACTGAACTCAAGATATGACTAATATTAGGCTATTTATGACATATCCAAGGTCATCGGAATTTTATAACTGCCATCTTACTCAAACCACCTTTCCGGAAAAAACCTGTTCCCAATTCGATTTCGTATTCCCAAATACCATATTTTCTCATTAAAATACCCTTATTGAGCCTACGATTCAATAGGTTTTGAAAATTTCGCTATCGGAGTCTTTTTCCATCGTCATGTTCACCGGGGGTGTTACCTACTGGCAGCGCAATGATCAAGGTCCCTCTCCTCGACTTATCCATGCAAAATGGCGCGCTGGCCGAAGAGCTCACGGCAGCATTTCAGCGCGTGTTGAATTCCTGCTGCTTCATCATGGGGCCGGAGTTGGAGAATTTTGAAAAAAACTCCGCCGCCTTTTGTGAGGCCAAGCACGGGCTGGGTGTTTCCAGCGGCACTGACGCCATTCTGCTCGCACTGATGGCATTGGACATCAAGGCAGGCGATGAGGTGCTGGTTCCTGCGTTTACCTTTTTTGCCAGCGGCGGTTGCGTGGCCCGGCTCGGGGCCACCCCGATATGGGTGGATGTCGATCCGCACACCTTCAATATCGACCTGGCTGATGCTGCCCAAAAAGTGTCTTCACGCACCAAGGCCGTCATGCCCGTCCATCTCTTTGGTCAGGCTGCGGATATGGACGCGGTGATGAGTTTTGCCAAGAAATACAATCTGCGGGTTGTCGAGGATTGTGCGCAGTCCATCGGGGCCAAGTGGAAGGGCCGGAATGTCGGCACATTCGGCGATTTTGGCGCATTCAGCTTTTTCCCCAGCAAGAACCTGGGCGGCTTCGGTGATGGCGGGCTGGTTACCACCAGCGACCCTGATCTTTTCCAGCGTGCCCGTATCCTGCGCGTGCATGGGATGGATCCCAAGTATTACCATTCGTATATCGGTGCAAATTTCCGCATGGATGCCCTGCAGGCTGCATTACTCTCGGTAAAGCTACCGCATCTGTCCGGCTATAATCGCAAGCGTGTCGAAAACGCCGCCTATTACCGCGAACTACTGAAGACCCATCCACTCGTCTCAGACAACATCGCCACCGCTCCCGATTCATCTGTAATCCTCCTGCCTTGCGATTTATCGGGAGGTGAAGCCATCTGGAATCAATTCACGCTCCGAATACGCGGTGAGGGGAAACGCAACGCACTGCGGGCCCATCTTGTTGCCAAGAATATCGGCTGTGACATTTACTACCCGCTCTCCCTTGACCAGCAGGTCTGTTTCCAGGAAATCGGCCAGGGCGGCGAAACCATCAAGGTCTCGCACCAACTTGGCCATGAGGTGTTGAGCATTCCTGTGTACCCTGAGTTGAGCCAGGCTCAAAAGGAAACCGTGGTCGAAGCGATCATCGAATGGCTCAACACGCAAAAATCCTGATTCAGACAAAGACTCATGGATGACGCCGGAAATCTTGTGGCACGAGTTCGCGAATTGGAAATCAAGATTTCCTTTCTCGAAAATCATGTCGAGGCCCAGGACCGGGAAATGCTGGAGCAATCCCGCCAGTTCGACTTGCTAAAGGCCGAGGTAAAACGACTCAGGGAATTATCCTCAGATCAAGGGAGCGAAGGCTTCCCGGCCAACGAAAAGCCGCCCCATTACTAATTCGGACAACTCGTATGTGTGGCCGGGTTTGCCAGTTCAAGGCGCTGAGTCGTTTCCCCAAATCAGCAAGCCGTTCTCCCAAGAAAGGCGGCCCTCGCCGCAATGTGGCGCCCAGCATGCCCTTGTTGAGCTTCACCAAGGGTAAGACAGGCGTGAGCGCTCATTGGATGTCGTGGGGATTCTCGCGCCCGGCGACAACGGAATTGCTTGCGAACGCCCGCTCCGAAACCGTCGCTGAAAAGAAAATCTTCAAGGACGCATTGGCCTCCGGCAGATGCGTGGTGCCAATCGATGGATTTTACGAATGGCGGCGCGACGACACTGGTCGCTGGCCGTGGTATTTCTCCCCTATCGGCAATAATGACAACATGCTCTGGCTGGCGGCAATCTCCCGGGAGCCTTCCAACATCGCCAACGAAGAAACATCCGCCCTTCCGGAAATCTGCCTGCTGACCACCACCGCCAATGCAGTCATGTCTCCGATTCATTTCCGCATGCCGGTATTGCTGGATCGTGGCGGCATAGAGAGCTGGCTGCAGGAAGGAGCGCTGACCGACGATGTTTTGCACTCGTTGACCACCCCATCTCCAGGCGACTGGCTGCAATGCCACCGTGTCTCCCCGGTAATCAATCGTGTCGATGCCCCAGATTCTCCCGATCTAATCAAGCCATGGGTGCCGCCTGTCGAACAAGGCGAGCTGTTTTAACCAAATCGCCCGTCAGCCTACGGAATACGAGAATACCTACCCTCGCATCCATTCGTAATTCTTAATTTATAATTCGTAATTGCCCTCAGGGTCTCACCGGGCGTCCCTCGTCGGCATCGAGATAGTCGAACATCGTCCGAATCTCCGCCCGGTTTTCAAAACCGCTTTCCTTTTTGCGCAGCGCCAGACGATCAGCGGCACTATCCCGCCACCCCCGCTTGCTCATATAGCCGTTCCAAACTTCGATTTCCTCCGGAGTCGGCCTGCGGCCATGAAGAAAGCACCACTGTAAAATTGCCTCGTCGCCCATTTTCTCGCGAACTCTCATTACCACATCGGCATATTGGATATGCAGGAAGTCCACGCACATCTTGTCGAATCCTGCGCCAAGATTGGCATGATAGTCGGGCGGCAGATGCCCGGCATCATTCAAGCGAATCTTGTCCAGCATGCGTCCAAAATAGACGATACCCCCGACAGTTTCATATGCGCTCCTTGGATATTCCATGGGATGACACTTAATCAAATTTTCCAACTTTTCAATTCCGGGGGCACTCCAAAGTAATAATCTCGACCAACGCTTACCGTTTGGAGAAAGCACCGGTCAACCAGGCAATGATAAACGGGAGGACAATAAATATCACCATTACGCCCCAGAGAATGTACTGGGCACGGGCAACCTTGGCCTCCTCTTCGGGCGTCAATTTACGCTCTGGCTCCTTGGAATCCATGGTTGCTATTTCTTACCGTTCTCATCAACGACAACCCGGAAGCCACGCAAGCGGCTTTTGTCTTTCTTCAGGACATTGACCGTGGTCACCTGTGAAATCTCGTCCAAACCGGTCTGGCAATCCCCGCCTCCCACCAATGCACCGGGGTTCGCCAAATCGGCCAACAACCATTCGCTGACATTGCCCAGCAAATCATAAAAACCATTGGCGTTCGGCTTGGAAGTTGCCACAGGATGAGTACGTCCATCACTGTTTTCTATCGACCAAACCTGCCCGGGAAGGACATCTCCTGCCACCGTACCCACGGCCTGTTTGAATTCGGCTTCCATGGGCAACCGGACCAACCGCCCGGTCAACCAAGAGATTCTCCGGCAAAACTCCTCCGCCTCGTCGTATGTCACAGAATCCACGGGCAATGTATCACCCCGTGATGCACTGGGATTTTCGCCTTCCATGATAGCCGAGTAAAGGATTTGCGACACCTCGTGATACATCATGCGGATACCATCCTTGCCGGGGACAGGCTTGAGCAAGGACAGAAACTTATCCTGCACCAATGCCATGTCCCGCGCCTTAAATCCAATATACTGTAATTTGGTCAGTGTCACCTTGTCCACTGGCACAGCCGAGGGAAATTTCTCCACCAATCGGTTACCCTCCTGGTGAAGACTGAGTGCCAGATTCCCGGCTTCATCGGATTTTCCAGCCCGAATCAATCCATTCAGCTTGGCCAGTCCCTCTGTAAAATGAGCCACTCCCGATGCAGACAAATCCTTGTCCCTCCAATTCTTCAAACGATCCAAATTTTCTTTCCCGGCATATTCGCTTTGGGGATGCAGTTTGGTCAAATTTTCCTGGGCAAGCAGAACTTCATCCCATTTTTTTTCACTCTCTTCCAGTTTTCCTGCCTTGCTAAGCATTTCAGCTTCCTTGGCCGAAGCCTCAATTTTTTCGTACTCCGGCATGGCCCGGGCGGTTTCACCAAGGCTCAACAAACGGGTGGCTCTGCCATATTCCGTGGGAAGCAACCCCATGTACTTGTCACGCAAAACCATCTCCTTTTCGTAAGCTTCCTGATATTTATCGGCAGCCTGATTCCAGTTCTTTTGAGCATAAAGCGCCCCGGCTTCTTTTTCCAAGGCACGGGCCGACTCTGCAAGAGGTTTTGCCTGCATAAGACGCACTTTTTGGTCAAGATGGGCAACACGCCCGATATCCTTTTTATTACCTAAGGAAAATTCCCCGGCAATACGGTCTTCAAGCGCCCTGGCCTCTGCAAATAATTTCTCAGCCTTGGCATACTCTCCCTTATCTTCGGCAGACG
>JAITVQ010000214.1 GCA_031285745.1 Puniceicoccales bacterium
CCAAAAGTTCCCACTTCCAGCCCCGATCCTCGGCGTAACGGCAATACATGCGAAACAGATCACCAGCAAACAGCCCCGCCTCATCACCACCAGTCCCGGCCCGGACTTCCAAAATCGTATTCCGCGAATCGGCAGGATCGGGCGGGACCATTGACCGCAACAACTCCAGCCTCAACTCCTCCACTTGCGGCTCCAGAATGGCAATCTCCTCCCCTGCCAACGCCCGCAAATCCCCATCGGTATCATCAGCTTCGTAAAGCTCCCGGTTCTCCGCCAACGCCCGCAGCGTCTCCTCAATCTTCGCGTATAGCCCTGTCAAATGCAAGAGTCGCTGATGCTCGGCAGACTGGGCAGCCGCCTTTCTCTGGTCGGCAAAAAAAGCAGGCTCCCCCATCAGCCGTTCAATCTCGGCAAGCCGGTGGCGAAAAGGTGTGATGTCGGGCAATCCTTGCATGGGCATAGGGATGTATTTGGTAAAAGGACTCTTTTTCTGCTTTGTAAAAACTGAAGCAAGGCAAATACTCTTGGGAAATTACAATCTATGTCGGGTTGTATTCAATTTCCTTGGACAAACACACGCACTCCTTGGCAATAATGCCACGAGGATTGTGAAGCAGGCTTGTCCCGCAACAGGAAATAGGCATATTACCTGATCTCAAACTTTTCACGGACTTTTCTTTCATGCATTCCAAGGACGCCCAACTTCGTTCTCGCCATATTCTCGCCTGCATCTGGGATTTTGATAAAACCCTAATCCCTGGTTATATGCAGGGCCCGCTCTTTACGGCCTATAATATCGACGAGGAGTCCTTCTGGAAAGAGGTAAACAAGCTTCCCGAACTTTACGCCAAAAAAGGCATTCATGTCTCCAAGGATACTGTCTACCTCAACCATCTCCTGAGTTACGTGAAAAACGGACCGCTCAAGGGTCTCTCCAACAAACGCCTTCTCGAACTTGGCGGTAGTATCCAGTTCTGCCTCGGGCTTCCGGAATTTTTTGATAACCTGAAAGGCTATGCCCAGGAGGCTGGCGAACGGCTCAACCTCGAAATCGACCTGGAGCATTACATCATCAGCACCGGTCTTGCGGAAATGATCCGGGGCAGCAAAATTGCTCCTCACGTCGAAGGCATCTTTGGCTGCGAATTCATTGAGCAGCCACTTCCGCCTCATTATGTCCATCAGGATGAGCTCGCCCTGTCTGACTCCGGTGAAATCAGCCAGATCGGGGTCATGGTCGACAACACTATCAAGACCCGCTTCATTTTCGAAATCAACAAAGGCTCCAACAAAAACGCCGCCATCGACGTCAATGCGGTTGTGGCCTCCACGGATCGGCGCGTGCCCTTTGAGAATATGATCTATATTGCCGACGGTCCCAGTGATGTTCCTGTCTTCTCCGTAGTCAAAAAAGGAGGTGGCATCGCCTACGCAGTCTATAACGAGGAAAGCGAGGCGGAGTTCCGGCAGAACGACCAATTACACCAGGCCGGGCGGGTGCATGGCTATGGTCCCAACGATTTCCGAAAAAACAACTTCACTCCCCGCTGGTTGCGCAAGCGTGTCGATGACATGGTGGACCGGATCGCCCGCGAGCAGGAATACCTGCTCACCTCCCGCGTCTCCAAACCCCCGCGTCACCTTCACCGGGATGACGAGGACTCCGCCCGCAAATACACCGGTCCTTCCCAAGGGGCGCTCTTCCCGGAATAGTCTGCAGTCTTTTAACTTTTTGGATATCCAATAAACAATTACATTTCGGATCAGTAAATGGCAGCAAAGAAAACACGACGGACAACCAAGGCCAAGGCCGCCAAGCAGGAAAAAACGGTCTTCGCGCCCAGGCGTAGTGAATCACGCCCGCTCATCGCACTCACCTTGGCCATCCTTGGGGCCCTCCTGGCTTTTGCGCTTTGGGATTATAACCAGACCCAGAGCTTCTTTTTCCAGAACGGCCTTCTCAAATCCCTGGCCAAAACCACAGAGTTGGCCGCCAATAACGGCATTGGACGAATCGGTTCCACTGCGGCCATTCTTCTTTTCAATATTCTCGGCCTAGCGGCATTTTTCATTCCGATTTGCATCTTCCTCGCCGCTTACAATCTGCTCTTTCACAAGGCACACACGCTGTTCCCATGGAAAATCTCCCTCATGGTCGTCGGGCTGGTATCATTTGCCACCTTGCTGGACATGAGCGACAGCCATGATCCGGCCTCCAGCTCCAGCCTGTTTGCGGTTTTTGGTATCCAAAATTATATTCCCCAGGGAGCCGGTGGCTCGCTTGGAACCTTTCTCTACCGGGACATCACCCTTCCGCTCTTGGGGGAAGTGGGCAGCGGCGTCCTCCTCGTGCTTGTTTATGCTTTTTGTATTCTGGGCATATTCGTGGATGATCCCAAGCGAACTATCGCAGACAAAATTCACTCCCTGCGTGAACGCTGGGAGCAACGGCAGGAACAACGCCGCCTCCGCGCCGAAACATTGCGTGAGGCCAAGCGCCAACACGCTGAGGCTATTGCCCTGGCCAAAAAGAAACTTCAGGAAGCCAAGACCAAGGGATTTGTCCCGACTCCGGCAAAGGAAGAAGTTCCGGAAGAAAGTCCTCCTACCGATAGCGACTTCTCTGCAGGGCAACCTACCCCCGAGGATACTGAACTTGAATTTAGCCAAGATGACGCTTCCGACGACGATACAGAACGAGAAATCGTTGACCTTGATGACGACACCGGAGCCGCGGATTTTTCCCAAGAAAATGATGGACCTACTTCGACCTTGTCAAAAAATAAACCCAAGGTCACAACACCGGCGAAATTAACCATTCTTCAAGAAGAGACGATAGAACGTGCAACTGGAACCCTGACCCCCAAGAAAAAGGGCGATTATCAGTTTCCCCCAGTTACGTTGCTCAAAGAACCTCCGCCTCCAGAAAACACTCCTGCAGAAAACTACGAAGAACGTGCCGAACGCCTCATCACCACGCTCGGTGAATTTAAAATCAAAGTCGAATTGGGAGAAATTCAGACCGGCCCGGTTATCACCCGCTATGAGGTAACCCCGGCGCCAGGTGTCCGCGTCGAAAAGATCGCCGGTCTTGCCAATAACCTCGCCATGAGCCTCAAGGCCGAATCCGTCCGGGTACTCGCCCCCGTTCCCGGCAAAGGCACCGTTGGCATTGAGGTTCCCAACCGCAAGCCGAAGCCGGTATCATTGCGGGAAATTGTCGAATCCAAGGCATGGCAGGAAAACAAATGCGAGATTCCCGTTGTTCTGGGCAAAGATGTCACTGGCAAACCTATCATTACCGACCTCGCCCGCATGCCGCACTGCTTGATCGCCGGCTCCACGGGTTCAGGAAAATCTGTCTGCATTAACAGTGTCGTTGCCTCTCTCGTCTATCATGCCGGACCGGATGATATCCGTTTCATCATGGTAGACCCCAAGGTGGTTGAACTTCAGGTTTACAACAAACTTCCCCACATGCTGATTCCCGTCGTCACCGAGGCCAAGAAGGTTCCCGGTGCATTGAAATGGCTTATCAGCGAGATGGAGCGCCGTTATCAAATTTTTGCCAAGACTGGTGTTAAGAACATTGCTGGATTCAACGCCAAGATTTCCCGGGATCGCGAAGACGCTGAACGCGCCCGGCAAATGGACTTGGCTCTTTCCGCCGAAGAACGATTTGCTGCCGCCCAGGCGGTTGATGTTCCCCGTGACGACGGTGTCCTGGAAATTCCAGACAAGAAACTGCCCTATATTGTTTGCTTTATCGACGAGCTGGCCGACTTGATGATGGTTGCGCCTGCGGATATTGAGACGGCCATCGCGCGCTTAGCCCAGCTCGCGCGCGCCGCTGGCATCCACCTGATTCTGGCTACGCAGCGTCCTTCCGTAAACGTTATCACCGGCATCATCAAAGCCAACCTCCCCTGCCGTATTGCGTTTAAGGTTACCTCGTTGATCGACTCACGCACCATCCTCGACCAAAAAGGAGCTGAGGCGTTGATTGGTCGTGGCGACATGCTTTTCATTCCGCCTGGTAGCGCCCACCTCGTTCGCGCCCAGGGTGCGTATGTCTCGGAAGAGGAAATCAATGATCTCGTCGAACACATCGCTGAGCACAATGGTGAACCTGAATTCGACGATTATGTTCAAGGGGAAATCGAACGCGCTGCGATGGAAAGCGAAGACATGGCTCCGACCGAAGGAACCGATGATCCCAGTGAAGATCCGATGATTGCCAAGTCCTGGGAAATTATTCGCACCACCAAACGCGCCTCCACTTCCATGCTCCAAAGACGCCTAAGCATCGGCTACAATCGTGCGGCCCGCATCATGGATACCTTGGAAGAACGTGGTTACGTTGGTCCGGAAAATGGTTCCAGCCCACGCGAGATACTCAAGGAAATTTAGGCCAGAGGTTTTCCTGACGACACCTCTGTCATCTCATCGTGAAGTTCAATAATTCTTCCGATTTCCGGCAACACCCTATCGGCAGCACCGACAGCATCCACAAACTGGCAGGTTGCGAAATTTTCCACTTTGCAGGTCATTCTTCCGCTCGGAGAAAATAACCGTGCAAGAAATCCGCTTGGTCGAGGAGTCTTTACCAAGCATCTCCAAGGTTTAGGCGTCAGGCGTGCCCGAAAGCATTTTTGCACGCGGCACAAAGTCACATATCGGTTATCCGACTTCAGCCGTCGCAACAGCTCTTGGCTCTTGAAATCTGTCGGATCAAAAAGATGTGTGGTACACAAATAGCGCAATCCGGCACGAGTGGCATAAATACGAAATCCAAGATTCACATTATCCCGGACAACATCCATGAGCGCTTGCATTGCCGCATCCTCAGGAACAATTGCCGTATCAGGCAATGCCACGCCATCACGAACCTGCTTGCGATTGCTTCTTGTCGCATCATCGGAGTCCACTCTCGTATCCACATCAACAAACATAATTTGGTAGGAATTTAGCACATTCGAGTTGTAGCGATTTTTCGTAATTCGACCCAATTCTCGAATACCCGTGGAATCTGTGAACTCAATTCGGTCCAATACTGGTTCAACCAATATTCGTTCCGGATATGGATAGACATCTCCCTGCGCTTCCGGCTTGCCACCTCGTGCGGCAGTTTCCGCTCGTTCACGAGCCAATGCCTTCGCTTGAATCTTGGCATCTTCTACACTCGCGCTTGAAGCAGCAGTTGCAGATCGAAAATAAGTTCTCCCACCAAATTCAAAACACGCGATCGCTTCGGCGGTGTATTTCGGAGAGGTATTTTCCGTCAGACTAGACATATGAGATAAATAAAATTCTGCTCATGGTTTTTCGATATAATTAACTATTTCTTTTCTATATCATTAATTACTTCTGATTCTGCTGGTAAAGGTTCTTCCCAAACTCCCTCCGTAGTATCGGCAATTTCTTTCGGGAACCAATGCAGTTCACTTGCCTTTTTTCCAATTGGTGTCGTCGAGCAACGAATCACTAGCTGCTTGTAGTATGGCTCGGCATCGCGGGCATTTCGATAACGCAACCACGCGCCAATTGCGGCCAAGATACGAGCAGTCCTCGGATTTTCATTTGGGAGTAGATTGGCAGCATATCCAGCCAGTTCGGCAGCCCGATAACGGGCGTCTCGATCTTCCCGGCGAATATCACGCGACTTTACTCTTAACGTCTCGTTATGAGAAGCCTTTGTCAGAAGCGGTTTCTCATCAAATCTATATTTACGGGCGGGTTGGGGCACCTGTTCTTGCTGCCAACCACTATTATCCCCTTTCCACATAGGATGTACCCATGTCGGTCCAGCTGATGCGCTGAATAATTTGTCACCTTCCTTGCGCACCACAACCGCGGCTTTCCAGAATCCCTCAGCACGCTTTTCCGCACTAAGCTCCATATTGAATGCCTGCTGCATGGCTGCGGAATACCGATCCAGAATTTCCTGACTCCCTTCCCAAAAATAATCTCTCGCTTCCTGCCATCGACGCTCCCGCATCAGGCGTTTTGCCAGTGCCTCCGTCGCCCACCCGCCCGTTCGCAACGAGCCATCCTCATTACGATAGCGAGCATCCACGTAGTTTTTGAGCTCCGCCGTACTCATGACATACTCGGCCACATAAAAGGAATCTTCGTAGAGCCCTGTCGCAAAGAATGAATCCAAGGCCGTCTCGTAATCTTGCTTCCCCAAGGCCAGCACTGCGTGTTCACCAACCATACGCCATGCAACGCTTCTCGCCGGAGAAGCTGATGAAAATATCAACGCCCCATTAAACCGGGTTCTCCATGACAATGGGAGAAACTCCATGGCATCTAATGAATTATAGAGAGTATTTTTTTCTGCTTTATTTTTGAGTGATTGCGTTTGTGAAACTTTCGCAAGGAGCGCTTCTGCCTCGAATGTTTTTCCTTCCCGGAGAAGCAATCGCGCCATCAACCAGCATCCAACCAAGTTATCGTCCGGCACTGCGCGCAACCAACGAGCGCAGGAAATATATTCTCCTTGTTGATAACAAAGCATCGCAAGCTGGGTGGCTTCTGTATCGCTGGCGTTTCCTGATTCTTCCAGTGCGGCTATCCAACGTTTTACATCCGCATCTCGCCAAAAAGCCTTTCCTATTGCCCAATCATCTTCCCCGGCAAGAAAACGTGCAGTCAAGAGGGATCGCAACAGCGGGATCTTGGCCGCATCCTGCATCCAGCTATCATGCATCTTCGCCATCATGTAAGCAATCGCATCCAGTGATAACACCGCATTACTATCTCCCGATGCATATTGTTCCCAATACAGGTGGGCGGCTTTCGAGAAATTTTCCACCGACGGACCACAACGCAGCCATGAGCGCGCCTCTTCTCCCATGCTGGCTACAGCCAATCCACATGGATCAATGCCTGTCTCCTTGGCACGCACTCGGACTTGCTGGAAATAGGTGCAAGCCTCACGATAAAATTTAGCCGCAGGAGTAAAACCTTTGAGTTCTTTTGCACCCTGCTTGAATGCGGCAACCCCCAGCATGTAGATTGCAAAAATCTCTTGATTGCGTTTTTCCTCTGCGGGTAATTCCAAAATCTTCTTCCATAGTTCGCAGGCTGAAGTAATTTCTCCCTTCTGCCATGCCTCAACTCCAGCGAGGTATAATGAAAATTCCGCTGGAATTTCATCGGGTATGATTATTTCAGGATTTTCCGTCTCAGGTGGCTTCACGGCAGTGTTGCCAGAGTTACCACCCCGGTCCCGCTCAACATTCCAATAAACGTGGAATTCCTTACTGCCAATTTGATGCAGCGTGAATTGTCCCATTTTATGGTAATCATAAACCGGGTGTTGAGGAACTCCTCCAAACCGTTGTTTTTTATTGTCGCAGAGTAGTTGCTTACGCTTCCGGACATATTGTTGTAATGCAAACTCCATCCGATCTCGATCAACTGGCGTAGACTTCAGAAACAACTCTTCGTGAAGAAGACGAATACCTGCAATAGCAGATTCTGTTACTCCATCATATGAGGTCGGATTGACTGCACGATGTTCGGATGCCGGAGCGAAAGGACCAACTGAAGTAAACAAACGCGGCTTTTGCTTAACAGCTATATCACCTTCATTCAGCAGGCTTGATATATAGTAGTGAGAACCACAAGCACATGCAATAAGGGTGGCACCAAAAAACAAAAAAGGAACAACGGGGCGAAATAACATAATTGATAAGCGAATAGCGACTCTCAAATTTTAAAGCGAGCCTCGAAACCGCCTATTCATCCCTTTCCATTCTCCCTCCTCTCTCCCTCCTTTCGAGCCTCCCTTTCCCGCGCCCCCCT
>JAITVQ010000250.1 GCA_031285745.1 Puniceicoccales bacterium
TCCTGATTTGTCATAATACGCAATACACGTTTGACCTGATTGGCTGGGCAATTTTCCTGTCAGTGCATGAAAGTCATCCGCGCCAAGAGTGCTGGTTTTTGTTGGGGAGTTGAGCGAGCCATTGATATTGCCCGTGAGTACGCCGTACAGGGCAAGCGCCCGGTGTTCACGGATGGGCCACTGATCCATAATAGCCAGATGATGGAAAAGCTCGAGTCGGAGGGAATTCGTGAGGTGGGTGACTACATGAGCCAATCCAAGTTGGAACTGGGATTATCTCCCGAGGAAAAACAGCAGGCGGTTATGGTGGTGCGGGCGCATGGGATTTCGCCCAACCGGCGAGAGTATTTGAAGAATCTTGGCATGGACTTTCGTGATGCCACATGCCCGGACGTCGGTATCATTGCAGGGAAAGTCAAACTTTACGCCCGCAAGGGACATAGCACGGTTGTTTTTGGTGACCCCAAGCACCCGGAAGTGATGGGATTGATGGGGTATACGGAAGGCCGCGGGCACGTTATCAAATCGGAGAAGGATATTGATGCATTACCGCCGTTGGGTGACAAGGTCTGCATGGTTTCCCAGTCCACAATGTTCACCTTTGAATTTGAGCATCTGGCTGAATACCTGAAAAAAACTTATCCTGATGCGGTTGTTTTCAACACCATTTGCGGTGCAACCCGGGAACGACAAAGTGATGTGTTGGTATTGGCCCAGCAAGGCGCGGAAGCCATTGTCGTGATCGGAGGACGCCACTCTGCCAATACTGTAAAACTGGCGGCCCTTGTGGAGAAGCAACACTTGCCCTGCTTCCATGTGGAAACTGTCGCAGAACTCGATTTAAAGCAATTGAGCAAATATAAGATCGTTGGTGTTACTGCTGGAGCCTCGACACCGGGGTTTCTTATTGATGAAGTCTGCGAGAAGCTTTCCGCGATGGATGCCTAAGGGTAATAATATCGCCGCACGAAAAAACGCCGATGTTTCTATCGGCGTTTTTTGTGTGGCAACCAAGTTTAAGGCAGCCGAGGAGAGGTCCGTTGCTTTAAGCTTTGACCGAATCCCGGGTTTGGAGGCGGAAAATTGCCTCGACCTGATCTTTACTGGGGCGGTTGGCTTCGATAGGGAACTGCACGGAAAGGACAAGCGACTTGTTGGTCAGTGCTTCATCGAAGATAGGCTGCACACTCTTGGGAAGGAAAAAACAGAAACGTCCGTAGTCGAAATAAGAACGCTCAAAACTTGTATCCCCAGAAAAATAAACCATCGCAGAACGACCGGGATCCGGTTTGAAAATATCGGACTCAACAAACACTTCATAGCTGCAAACGTAATTGTTGTGAGGCGGGTATTTTGCGAAAAGCTTGATGAGCCCTCGTTCAAATTGGCCAGCGCTGGGCTGAACGGTGGGTTTTATGTTCGGATGGTTGCCAATGGCTTTGTCGTTGGGAAGCATGTTTTGATGTGGATTAGAGGTGATATAACACCAAACAAGAACGAGAATTCCAAGGCAGCAAGAAAATTCAGGTTTGGCTGGCTTTATGGACACGGTAGGCTACAATTAAAACCATGAATAGGGATAGGACATTTATGGTGATTCTGGCGTTAGCAGGTACCTTGCTGCTATCGGTCATGGCCTATCGTTTTTCAAAGCCTGTCCCATCAGTTAGCGAGAAGCCTTTGTCTGCTCCGATTTGGGAGACTTTTGCCCGAATATCGCCAGCCACTCCATTGCCGAACCAAAATGTGCCTGTGCCAGATGTCCCAGATTTGCAGGTGACTCAATCTACAGAGCCCGTGATAATACTGCCTCCGAGTTGGGATTTATTACAATGGGAGCCATATTATCGGAACCAACTGACAGTTCCGGATATGAGCTTCGATATACAATCTGACTCAATGTATCAACGAGATGCAAGTTCGGCGGTCAGGACACTTTCTCCGGTGACCCTGAATGTCTATCAACCACTGGATGTGGGGTATTGGCAAACCTTTCGTCCGACGGTGAGTGCCGGAGTTGGGGTCCTCAGTCAGTCGATGGATAGCCACGAATATCAGGATACGCAAAGAGAAGTGCGTGCTTTGCTTCATTTCGGAATTGGAGCTGAATGGATGCCAACGGATCGGGTACTGTTTCGTCTGGGGTATGATTATTTCCGACTTCCGGTCAGTTCCTCTCTAAATCCCAATATGCCTGAACGCGATCATGCGATTTCGCTGGGATTGGAGATAAAATTTTAGAACACGCTTAGTCGCACAGCGACACTGGGGTTGTCGAGGCCGGATGAATTACAGTAAAAGCGCATTCGCTGCGCAATGCCTTGGCAACGGACAGTGTGTCATTGACCAAGGTAGGGGTGTTGCACTCCCGGCTTAGATGGGCGAGAAACACATGTTTTAGCCGGTTGCTTTCCAAGGTCATCAACACTTCCAACGCAAGATCGTTGGAAAGATGTCCGTGGCGACCTCGAATCCGTTGCTTTAAGCTCAGTGGACGACCGGAGCGGTTAAGCATGCCGACGTCGTAATTGGATTCCAGGACAAGATAGTCCGCACCTCTGATTCTTTCTCGGACAAGTTGCGGAACATAACCGAGGTCCGTTACCCAAGCCAGAGTCTGACATGGCGAAAAAAGTGTATCT
>JAITVQ010000008.1 GCA_031285745.1 Puniceicoccales bacterium
GACGCCCAAGCCCAGACCCAACGCGAGCAACTGGATGGAATGACCCGGACAAATTACGAGCGACTTTCGGAAATCCGCACCGCCCTGGAAAAATCACTGGCTACACTGCGCGAGGAAAATACCCGCAAACTGGAAGAGATGCGGACAACCGTTGACGAGAAATTGCAGGGAACTCTGGAAAAACGACTGGGGGAATCATTCAAGCAAGTGAGCGAGCGGCTGGAGAATGTTTACAAGTCGCTTGGAGAAATCCAAGCGGTGGCATCCAACGTGGGCGATCTCAAGCGGGTGCTGACCAACGTGAAGACCCGTGGCACCTGGGGCGAAATCCAGCTTGGAGCCATCCTGGAAAACCTGCTGCTGGCGGACCAGTACGCAATGAACGTGAAGCCCAATCCGCGTTCGGCGACGGTGGTGGAGTTTGCCGTGAAACTGCCGGGCAAGGAAAACGGCGAGGCCCCGGTCTGGCTGCCCATCGACGCAAAGTTTCCCAAGGAAGACTACGAACGGCTGGTCGATGCCGCCGAGCGAGCCGACGCAGCCGCCGTGGAGCAAGCTGCCCGCGATCTGGCCGGAGCAGTGGAAAAGGCGGCCCGGGATATTCGCGACAAATACATCTCCCCACCCCACACGACAGATTTTGCCATCCTCTTTTTGCCAACGGAAGGGTTGTATGCCGAGGTGCTGCGACGCCCCGGTGTAGCCGACAAGATCCAGCGGGAGTGTCGCGTCGTGATAGCCGGGCCGACCACCCTCGCCGCCTTGCTGAACAGCCTGCAGATGGGCTTCCGGACGCTGGCAATCCAGAAGCGTTCCGGCGAAGTATGGAAATTGCTCGGAGCCGTGAAAACCCAGTTCGGCCAGTTTGGCGAATTGCTCTCCAAGGTTCACGACAAGCTGGACGAGACGGCCAAGGTCGTGGGCAAAGCCGCCGAGCGTCATCGGATCATGACCAAGCGGATCGAAAAAGTGGAGGCGTTACCCGAGAGCGAAGCCGAGTCGTTGCTGCCGCTGGATGAAGGCGAGGAGTAAGATAGTGTTTGGTTAATTGGTATTTAAGCATAGCATCAACCTCCGCGCCCTGCCTTGGCCTGTTGGGAAAAACGCTCAACGCTGAACATTTAACTTTTAACGCTCAATGAAGAGAGTTCAAAGCTCTCATCTTCTTATTTCATCCTGTTAATCCTGTTATCCTGTCTATCCTCGCTTCTTACAATCAACAACCCTTGCCTATTTTGTTGTAACAAATAGCAGGCAGCAGAAAACTTGATTAAAATTAGACAGACTGAGCAGGTTTCACCAGAAACATCATTCGATTTGGATAAAATCCGTATTCTAGATGGTCAAAAATTTGCCCTGATGCCAAACGTCCCAGTATTTTTTAGTTGGCACACCGCTTGCACTAACACGGATGATGAACCTATCCTGCCTGCCCAAGTTCCTGTTTGCTGTGTTTGCGGGGATGTTGATTTGCGCCGCGCCGATGCGGGGCGATGATACCGCCGCGTCCAAGCCACCCGCCACGCTGGAACAACGGGTCGCCGACCTGGAGGCCTATATCACCAATAGCGCTCCGCCCAGCGCAGCGGCGGACAACCATCATGCGCCGGGGCCGATTGCCGCAGTACCCGGACCAGGCCACAACGGATGGATCATGGTTTGCGCCGCGCTGGTGCTGTTCATGACCCTACCGGGGCTATTCCTGTTTTACGGCGGCCTGGTGCGCTCAAAGAACGTCCTGTCGGTTGCGGGACAATGCATCGGAATAGCCGCGCTGGTGACTGTTTTGTGGTGGTTATTTGGATACAGCCTGGTTTTCGGAAAGAACTTCGACAGCCCGTTCCTAGGAGGAACGGAGTTCTTTTTCCTGAAGAACGTAACGTCGACCCCGAACGCCGATTATTCCGTCTGGGTATCGCAAAACGTGTTCAGCATGTACCAACTGATGTTTGCGATCATTACGCCCGCGCTGATTGTCGGCGCCGTGGCCGAACGCATCCGGTTCACTTCGTTGATGCTTTTCATCCTGATCTGGATGCTGGTCGTTTATTTCCCAATGGCCCACATGGTCTGGGGAGCGACGGGGCTGATGAACGGATTGTGGAACGCCAACGCGTCCATCAAGGCGATTGATTTCGCGGGAGGAACAGTCGTGCACATGACATCAGGCTGGTCGGCACTCCTGCTATGTATCCTGTTGGGCAAACGTTCGGGCTATGGAACAAGGCCCATGACACCGCACAGCATGGTGCTCTGCACCGTGGGCACCGGGATGCTGTGGGTGGGCTGGTACGGGTTTAACGCAGGGAGCGCCGTGGCCGCCGATGGGATTGCCTCGAACGCGTTCATGACCACGACGCTGGCGACCGGAGTGGCCGCCGGGGTGTGGGGATTGCTGGAATATTTCCTCCGTAAGCATGCCAGCATCCTCGGTTTCTGCTCAGGGGCAGTCGCCGGACTGGTCGTGATCACCCCGGCAGCCGGATTCGTGGATGCAACCGGAGCGGTGATCATGGGAATTTTTGCCGCAGTGCTACCGTTTCTGGCAGTAACCTACCTGAAACGGTGGCTGGGGTATGATGATGCCCTCGACACGTTCGGGGTACACGCGGTCGGGGGAACGCTGGGAGCGTTGTTGACCGGTATATTCGCCACTGCCGACGTGAACAGTAACCTGACCAAACTGCTGTCCAGTGGACACCTCTGGGTCGAGCAAGTGAAAGCCATCGGGTTGACCCTTGCACTGGCACTGGCAGCCACAGCCGTGATCGGGCTGGCTTTGAAGTACACCATCGGCTTGCGTCCGACCGAGGAACAGGAGTTGCGCGGACTGGATATCGTCGACCACAGGGAAGAGGGATATTCCCACTCGTAAGCAACAAGGCACGCCTTTTTTGGACGTTGCCACGGCATTCGGGAGTGCCATTTTCCCCCCATGCACTACTTGGCAAAAAAAACGTTTCTTTTGGGAAGTATAGCGTTGCTGATTGCCGGATGCGCAAGCAACGACCCGGGCGAAGATCCGCCACCGCCTATTGATAAGCCAGCCGCTGCCGCCATCATCGACGGCGAAGTCAGCACACCACGGCAATACATCGACAAGGTGGAGGAAGCCAATTTGCGAAACGCCGATAAGGCCCGGCAGGGAAGCTGGAATTACGCCCGTCCCGCCGTGGGACAGTATGAATAGGCGTAGAGCCTTCGCTGCATTTCGTAGTGTTTAGATAGAGTATTAGGTGTATGTCCTACTCGGGGTTGTTGGTAAAACACTCAACGCCGAACGCTTAACTCTCAACGTTCAATAGATCTCTTCGGGAAATGAGAAAACACCGGATGTTGGTAGGGTTGCCTCGCCGAGGCGACCGTCCGGATGGCCATAATTAAGAGGAATCTAACATCTGGCGCCCTTGCACACGCTGACGGACGGCTCGGCGAGCCGTCCCTACTGATATTTAGCGAAGAGCTCTAATGAAGAGAGTCCAAAATTTCCATCTAGACTTTTAGGATCACAGGGATTTCTCGTTTTCCTGTCTATTATCTAAATCCTGTTAATCCTGCCTTTTTGTTCCAATCATATACTCCATCACTTGCTCAATTCAAATACTGTTCCCTTAACCGCTCCAAGCGATCCGGGGTAAGGCCAAATTCAAACTCCAGATATTTCTCCATGTCTCCGAAACGATCCTTGATAACATCAAGTGTGGCCTGAATGAATTCCACGCGCGCCGACATGAGCACGCTCATGCCTTCTATCTCGGATACGGAAAATTCCGCCGCAAACTCGGTCATGGCCCGGGCCTTGAAATCTTTCAATTCCGTTTCCGTGATCAGATAGTCTTCGATGATTGTGTCGTTGTCCGCGCCAAGGGCAAGTTGCACAATGGCGCAGCCCACGCCGGTGCGGTCTTTCCCAATCATGCAGTGCAGGAGAAGTCCGCCCTCGGCGATATGCTGAAGCGCAGACATCATGTGCCGGTAGGCCTGGTTCTCAAAGGGAAGCTTCCGGTAGAGCTCCTGCATGAAGACGACCGGATCACCCCCATGCAGAGCACGGGCCGCCATCTGCCGCAAACTGGCTCCGCCTCCATAGCTCGGCGGATTGGCCGGAACCAGATCGGAAGGAATGCCGGGAATGGCGATATTCGGACGCTGCATCGCCTCATGCGGGTCGCGAAAGTCGATAATCTGCCGGAGTCCGAGTCGGCTCACTTTGCTCACATCATCCTTGGTCAGCCTGTCGAGCGCCCCCGACCGAAATAAAAGCCCCCGGCGCATAGTGCGTCCATCAGCGGTCGAATAGCCGCCGAAGTCACGAAAGTTCACGCCGCCTTCCAGATGCACGAGCCGCGCTGCCGAAGCCGAGGAATCCGGTTTCGGGGTTGCTCCCGCAGGATATGCAGCATTGTGAGACATTTGTGTTAGATATTAAGGGTGAAAGGAGATGTTACCAGAGTAATTTTCACAGGAGTCCATTCGACAAAAAAGGCCCGGATTGCTCCGGGCCTGATCGACAAGAGGCTGAACAGCCTCCACGTGTCTGATTAGAGTTTTACTCCGAGTACTTCGGCAGCGGTGTCGCGTTCTTCGCGCAGTTCGTTCACCGTGACAGAGATCTTCTGTTTGGAGAAATCGTTCAACTGGAGTCCTTGGACCACTTCCCAAGTGCCGTCGGCCTTGGTGAAGATAGGCAGTCCGGTCATGATGCCGGGAACTGTGCCGTATTCACCCTTGGAGATAACAGCAACGCTGTGCCAGTCTCCAGCCGGGGTCGGAGTCACGAGGGAGCGAACGGTGTCACAGGCCGCATTGGCAGCCGAGGCAGCCGAGGAGGCGCCGCGGGCGTCGATGATGGCAGCACCGCGTTTCTGGACAGTGGCGATGAAGGTGTCCTTGAGCCAAGCGTCATCCTTGATGACTTCGGTGACAGGCTTGCCGTTGATCTTGGCGTTATAGAAATCTGGATACTGGGTGGCGGAGTGGTTGCCGAAAATGGCCAGGTTGGTGACGGCGGTGTTGTGGACACCCGCCTTGGTAGCAAGCTGGCTCTTGGCGCGGTTTTCGTCGAGGCGGGTCATCGCGAAGAAGCGGTCTTCGGGAATTCCGGCAGCGTGACGGAGGGCGATGAGGCAGTTGGTATTGCAGGGATTGCCAACGACGAGGACGCGGACGTCCTTGGCAGCATTTTCCGCAATGGCCTTGCCCTGGCCGACAAAGATCTTGCCGTTGATGCCGAGGAGGTCCTTGCGTTCCATGCCTTGCTTGCGCGGCACGGAACCGACGAGGAGGCACCAGTTGGCATCCTTGAAGCCGGCCTTGAGGTCGCTGGTCTGCACCACTTCGGTGAGCAGCGGGAAGGCACAGTCTTCCAGTTCCATGACGACGCCCTTGAGGGCCTTCATGCCCGGCTCAATTTCGATCAGGTTGAGGGCGACAGGCTGGTCGGGACCAAAAACGGAGCCCGAAGCGATACGGAAGAGGAGCGAGTAGCCGATTTGGCCGGCTGCGCCGGTGACTGCGACGCGGATGGGTGTCTTGTTTGCCATAAGTTTTTGCGATAAAATGCAGAATCATTGATAAGAGTAGCTTTTCCCATGTAAACGGGAAAAAGTGGCGGCTTCCATTTGTAGTGTGAAATCTGCTATCGGGCATTAATTTGGGAAATTCCTTTGCTGAAAACTGGACGAGACAAAGCCTTGGGCGTTAAGAGTTGAATGTTGAGCGTTAAGCGTTTTTCAGAAAAACCTTGTTTGCGACAACTACCGTTGCCGCTTCGTCTATCTTTTCGCCCAGTTTACCGTGAACCGCATCATCATAATCACCCACGAATTTTACCCGTTTCCCGGCGGGATTGCGGTGTACGTGTGCGAGATGGCCAAGGCGCTGGCGGAAATAGGCAGGCAAGTCGAGATATGGTGTCCTGCCCACCCCCGACTGTCCGAGCAAACCTGGCCTTTTACCATTGTTCCCATACCCTCAAAAGGAACCCAGGATTGGGCCGACCGACGGAAGACTGCCCGCCTCTGGCGACAACGGGCCGATGATATCCGGAATGCAACAGTATGGCTGCCTGAGCCGGGGGCCATCCTGACAGCGTTTTATCGAGGACTTTTTCGTCTGCCCTTCCCCAAGCGTCTCGTGCTTACCCTGCATGGTTCGGAAATCCTGAATTTCACGAGAAGTTGTCATCGCCGATTCCTATTTAACAAGCTTCTTGCTCAGGCGAGTGCCGTCGGCGTGGTTTCCCAATTCAACAAGAACCTGTTGTTGAAACGAACCTCGGTGGCTGCGGAAAAGGTGTTGGTGACGCCGGGGGCATTGCGGACAGACATGGATTTTGCGCCGTTGCCCAGTGGGCAACCCTCCCCGGCTGATTTTACCATCCTGAATGTGGCCCGCATCCATCCGCGCAAAGGACAACTGCTTCTGCTGGAGGCGGTCGCCAAGCTACCTGAATCGCTGCAAAACAGAGTCCGGGTGAAATTCGTGGGACGAGTCGGAAAACCGGCTTACCAGAAGCAGTTGGAAGGATTCGCCGCCAGGACAAAGTTTCAGGTCGAGTTCATGGGCGAGAAGCATGGGCCGGAACTCTTGCAGGTCTATTCCGAGAGCACGCTATTCGCCCTGACGAGCCTGTATATGAAGAATAGTTTTGAGAGCTTCGGGTTGGTGTATCTGGAAGCGGGCGCGTGCGGGTTGCCGGTGGTGGCTTATGATACGGGAGGGGTGAGCGAGGCTGTGTTGGATGGCCGGACCGGAATTCTCGTCAAATCAGGTGACCAGCCGGCGTTGACGAGTGCATTGAGGAAGTTGCTTGAGTCTCCCGAGCTACTACAGCAGATGGGAACCGCAGGCCGTGAACATGCCCGGAGTTTTTCGTGGAAGCAGAATGTAACGGTGCTATTCGGGGAAAAATGATGAGAAAAACGGATGTGTTTTCAAATACCTGTCTGAAGCAATCACAGATGACGACGTCAGAAAGGAACCCCTATAAGCGGAATAATCCCCTGCGAGGGGTTGCATATGGATCAGCCTCTCCTGATTTAATTTTTAGAATAACATACTTGGGTGGTGTTTATTCCTAGTTTATAATTCGTCATTCTCATTTGAATATCTTTCTCCTGAAGAAAAGAAAACTCCATGCACTATTGGTAGGATGGTTTCTGTAGAATCGGGAAGAAGAAAATACAGTTGAGAAGTCGTTTCCGCGAAAGTAAAATGTTCCAATACAATTGGTGGAGTAGCTTTCGCGTTCCGCGGAACTATCTTCTTCAATTGAGTTGGCATTTCCGCGAAACGCGGAAGTAGATTCTCTCGTAATGTTGGTGATTTCGCGAAACGCGGAAAGGATATCCCTATTGTGAAGAACCCGTTCCTCAAGCGGTGAAAACACCTATTTATCAGACAGAAGGGTAAGCGGCTGGGACATGCAGGGATTATTCAGGTTCTGGCATATTTTGCAGCCCCTAGCCATGACTTCCAATGCGTCCTTTCGTACTGCGTGCAACTAATTCGCAGTTGGGGAGAG
>JAITVQ010000071.1 GCA_031285745.1 Puniceicoccales bacterium
TCCTGATATTCTGTTTCCTTTAATTTTTCTATCCTTTTTCTATTATCTATTGGGTTATTTTACCGCTTTGTTTTTGCGTGCGCAAGGTTTTAGAACAGGTCTAATGTAGCCCGCCCCTCCGGCTACTAATATTGCCATACAACCTTCTGCTTGAACATTTGATGAACCATTTAAAATTATCAAATAACCGGGCGGACAGTAAAACACTGCCCTGCCCGGTTGTTTGACAAACAGGAGAAATACTGCAAATCAGTATGCTTTATGCGTCCGCGGGGGTCGTCAGCGTATCGTTTTCAACAATAAGACCGGTATTTTCCTCATTCTTCATACACATTTACTTCATCAATGCTAAACGATTGTTGATAAGATTTCACCCCAATACACCCGTTTGTCAGCGAGTTGTCTGTTGTTGAGATTTTGAGCACCCCATCAACATACCCTTTTAACTGATTGCCGTTCAGCTCAAGTTTAAGCGTATACCATTTGTTATGCTGTACCTGAAGGGATGCTTCTTGTAGTAATGTTGTAACGCCGCCCACTTTTTTGTAGAGCTGGACTAAGCCCGACTGATGAAGCCTCAGCCAATAATTATTATTGGCATCAACATATCTTGCCATGATACCGGATGCGGAATAGACCGGCAGCTCGTTTGCTTTTACCTTTGCTTCAACGGTATAGTCTGCCCATGCAGTGTCGCCAACAAAGGAAAGAGCCGTTGTTCCCGCGCTCATCTGTTTATAGACATTCGTTCCGTCTTGGACGATATCCCAGCTGCCATCTTCATGAGTCCACTCGTCAAAATTTCCGCTTTCAAAATTTTCGTCAAAAACGGGATCTTCGGGATTGGTAGGCTGATTTGAACTGAGATTATAGGCTTTGACTTCATCAACGCTAAACGATTGTTGGTAAGACTTCACGCCCAAGCAACCGTTCTCTAAAGAACTATCCGAAATAGATAATTTCTGAACGCCATCAACATACCCCGTTAACTGCGTTCCATTTACCTCAAGGGTAAGCGCGTACCATTTCCCGTTTCTGACGGGTGTGGCAGATTCTTGAAGCAAGGTCGTCACGCCATTTACCTTTTTGTATAACTGCACTGAACCGGATTGGTGAAGCCGCAGCCAGTAATTATTATCGGCGTCTACATATCTTGCTAAAACTCCAGAAGCGGAGTTAGCTGGCAATTCGTTCGCTTTTACTAGTGCTGTCACCACATAATCTGTCCACGAAGAATCGCCGGCAATTGAAGTGGAAGTGGTGCCATGGCTCGTTTGTTTATATACGTCCGTGCTATCTTGGATTACCGACCATGTGCCGTCCACAGATGTCCATTCAGGCGAATCGCCCTCTTCAAAGGAATCAGAGAACACTGGCGCTTCATAGACTTTCAGCTCGTCAACACTAAATGACTGTTGATAGGACTTAACACCAACACAACCGTTATCAAGAGAATCGTCTATCACAAATATTTTTTGAACTCCATCAACATATCCCGTTAATGCAGACCCCTTACATTCAAGCGTAAGCTCGTACCATTCATTACTGTTAACAAAGGCTGGTGCTTCTTGCAACAAGGTTGTTACGCCGTTCACCTTTTTGTAAAGCTGCACTAAGCTCGACTGGTGTAAACGTAGCCAGTAGTTGTTATCAGCATCAACATATCTTGCTAAAATTCCTGACGCGGAGTTTGCGGGTAACTCATTTGCTTTAATTCGCGCTGTTACTGTATAATCCGTCCACGAAGAATCTCCGGAATAGGAAACCGCAGTAACGCCCGCGCTCGTTTGTTTATAAACATCTGAATCCTCTTCTACAACCGCCCATGTCCCATCTACTGGTGTCCAGTCAGTTGCATTCCCATCTTCAAATTCTTCTGCATAGAAAGGTTCAATGGGAGGAGCGGGGGATTTCGGAGGGATGGTTGTTGGCTGTGACTGATCCGGGGACTCATAATATCGCACCCAATCAATGGTATATTCACCCGGCAAATAGGCATCTAATATCGGAGTTTCATAAACCACATTATTTAGGCGAATGCTTTGCCTGCCTTTTGTTACCGCACTAATATTTTTTGAACCTACAAGATTTCCATCCATATAGAAATGTGCTTCCGTATCGGTATACAAAACGCCAAAGGTATGATATGTATCAGATAGCGAGCTGGTGGCTACATTTTGGTTGACACTATACATCGTGTGCGCTCCGGAAAGCCAATGCCAATCATGGTATGTTATATAGTAACGGTTGACATTGCTTGAATCGGTTTCAATGATATCAATTTCATCATAGCAGTCTTCCGTTGTCTGCCGATTTCCAAAGTTAGTATAGAGCCAAAACGACTGATGGAAGCCAGAGCCGGTATCGCTGAATCGCAACCTCGCTTCATAATATCCAAATCCAAAAGAAGGCTTGGAGATGATGCCGCCCGTGGTATATTCAGTTCCTGCAAATGCCTCCTTTTTCATGGCTATTGTACATTCGCCGTTGGCAACCGTGACGTTTTCGGGCCGATATGTTCCAGCGGCTCTATAAGTACCTTCCTGATAATCCCATATGTCGGTGTTGAGGCTTGTTCCGTCAAAATCATCGGCAAAAGCTAATTCGTATCCATCAGGCAAATACGCAGGGTCGGATGCCGGATTCGAGTACGTGGGTACAGGTGGCGGCGTATAATCTGGCGCAGGTTCAAACTTCACGGCATCTACAATGGCATTTCCGGTGCCGCTGTTATAGAGTCCTCTGACTAACGATACAATAGTTGATGCATTTCCGGGACGCATGTAGAATGTTCCCAGCGTTACCCATCCAGATTGGCCCGTCGTCCAATTCTGAGTGTAACTCTCAGCACCGGTTGAGTGCATTACTCCAACCACTGCGTTGGGATCACCATCCGGGGTAACAACTTTATAAATGCTGATCGTGTAATAGCCTTCGTCTGCTTCTTCCGGAAGCCACCACATGACGCGCGCTGAAGAAGTACCAGACTTACGTACAGAAGATCCGGCATAGCCAATGTCTTGAACAGATGTCCATACACCTTCCCGTTCAGAATAGCCTGCATCTCCGTCTTGGACAATGATGGCTCCTGGGTCAGCGGGGCTTTCACTCGCATACATAAACAGCGAGTTTGTAGGCGTAAAGAGTGCCATAACTAATACAGCCACCATTGCCAATGATTGAACAAATAAGCTTTGTATAGATTTGTTCACTGAAACCCCTCTTTTCTACCATTCACTGTTATAAGTCCAATTAGTTTTTAATTCTTGAGCATGGTCTTGTTCCAAACTCTTGCCAACTTATTGATTCAGATTATTCTTTTACAGCGCCTGACGTCAGTCCATGAATAAAATAGCGTTGCAGGAATATAAACACTAATGTCACCGGTATGGATACGAAGACCGATGCCGCCATCATGTTCCCCCAGTTGGTCGTAAATTCCCCCTTGAATGTCATAATCAAACCGGGGGCGAGGGTTCTTTTAGAGGCGTCGGTAATCAATGTCAATGAATAGAGCAGGTCATTCCAGCTCCAGACAAAGCCGTAAATTGCGATCGAGATAAGACCGGGTATTGCCAATGGCATAACAATCTGAAAAAGTATGCGGAACTGGCTCGCGCCGTCAATCTTTGCGGATTCAATCAGCGCATTGGGAATGCCATCAAAATAGCCCTTGAGCGTCCAAGTGCCGACAGGTAGTGTAAATGTAACATAGCTTATCAACAAAGCCGAATAGCTTCCGAGCAATCCAAGCCTTTGCATCAGCAGATAGATAGAAATCAGTAGGATAGCATGCGGAAACGCTTGGCTCATCATAAACAGGCTCATGGTCAGTTTGCGGCCACGATAACGGAACTTAGAAAAGCTATATCCTGCAAATGCCGAGACAATTGTAGCAAAAAAACTGCTCGCGAAGGAAACCGTCAGACTGTTCTTCAAGTATGTAAGAATTTGCGGGTCGGTTATAATGCGCTTAAAATTATCCAGTGTCAGTGGGCCTGTAAAAAAGTAAAGGCTAAAGGTTTCGTTACCCGGTTTTAATGCAGTGTTTATCATCCATAACTGTGGCAGGAACAGAAAAGCACTGATAGTGAGCAGCGCCACCCAAAAGAAAATTCGAAAATATGCTGTCTTTTGAAACACTGGGATCATTCCTCTCTGCGACTATTTATGATGGATACGGATCAGCATCTGTTCTTGGCTACTCCGAATCGTTCACTTTTCGCAAATACACAAAGCTGAATACGGCTAACAGAATAGCCCAAATGGTACCAACCGTTGCAGCTCTGCCCAGATCCCAGTTTTTGAAAGCGGTGCGGTACACTTCTATCGACAGGGTAGTTGTAGCGCGAGCCGGTCCGCCCTCTGTCATGACCCACGGCAAATCGAAATGCTGCAAGCTGCCAATGGTGCCAAGTATAAGGATAGTGCCAATTAAAGTGGACATGGACGGGAGCACTACATGCCTGAACACCTGCCAGTTGTTTGCCCCATCAATACGAGCGGCTTCAATCTGGTCATAGGAAACGCCCTGTAGCCCGCCCATAAGAAAGGCCATATACCAAGGAAGCATCTGCCAGGTGCGTGCAATAATCACCACAAACATCGCGGTTCCGCGCTGACTGAGCCAAGGTATATTTTTATCGATCAAGCCAAGGGAGGATAAGAGCCCGTTGAGGATACCATATTCACCGTTAAATATCCACAACCACAGGAATCCGATTGCCGTACCAGGAATGATCCAGTTAACCAGTGTAACGCCTCGAATAAACTCCGAGCCTCTAAATTTTTGATTGAGTACAACGGCCCAAATAAATCCAAGAGTGAAAGGGATTAGAGTTGAGCCCACCACGAGTATTGCCGTGTTCAAGATTGTTCCCAAAAAATAAGGATCCGAAAACACTTTGATGTAATTGGCGAAACCGACGATGTCAGCTTCCGGTTTCAACATGGAGCGATTGGTAAAGCTCATAAATATGGAATTGATAAAGGGATACAAAATAATGGTGGCAAAAACCGCAAGCGCCGGAAGAATCAACACGATGCCGATCTGCGCGTCGGAAAGGCCGCGTTTTTTTATTGGTTGCATGACAGTCCCTCCTGTTCGCGTGAAATACCATATATACAAACCCGGCCAGCCGAACATATAAGGCTGGCAGGGCTTTGTGCTTTAGGCATTACGGCATAACTGCCTCAATACGGGCGGCGGCATCATTCATTGCTGTTTGTGCGTCTTTCACACCAAGCCAAGCTGCTTGAAGCTCTTCAACAATAATAGTTCGAACCTCACTGGAATTCGGGAGTAGAGATGTTTCGCTCAGCCTAGCAGTCTTCGTCGCGTCAAGAAAACCTTTGGCGTAAGGGTCGTTCTGCACTGTAGGGCTGGATACGATGGAGTTTAGCACCGGGGGCATTCCGTTTTGCTCAAAATATTTGAGAGCCACAGCATCGCCCACAAGATATTTTGCCAGCTCCGCAGCCTGTTCCTTTACTGTGGAATCTTCAAAGAGAACAAGCATATGTCCCCACATGGTAGATTGCGGCGGATCACCGGCGTTGACGACCGGAAGCGGCATAGCGCTGCATACGTTGGAGATATTGGCGGGATCTACACCATTGGCGATCGCGGAGCCTTTTGCCACAACGGCGTCATAGTAAAAGGCAACCTTGCCCTGCGCAAACAACTGCCGTGCATCAAAGCGGGTCATATCCAGACGGATAAAGTTTTTGTCGAGCAAGCTTTTGTACCACTCTACCACCTTGACAGCGGTTTCACCGTTGATGGTGACAGAGCCGTCACTCCCAAATACACTTGCTCCCATCGTCCACAGCAACGGCTCAAAATCGCCGACAGTAGTATTGTCTTTTGTAGCGGGGGCATATGGGATAATACTGCTGTCATATGCGGCAATGTCGGCGAGGCATTGCTCAAATTCAACAATCGTTTTCGGGTAATCGTCCCACCCTGCCGCCTTGAGGATTTCGGGATTGTACACCATCGTGATAGAGGCCATCGACCAAGGCAGCGCAAGCTGTTTGCCGTCAACATTGCCGAGAGCAAGGGTGGCGGCGTCGAAGTTTTCCTCTAGGTAGTCCTTTCCGAACACTTCGTTGAGATCGGCAAGCTCCCCGGTTTCTGAAAGAGAAGCAAAAATACCAAGGTCAACCTGCGCAATGTCCAACTGCTCATCGCCCTGGCTGCGTATTAAAAGCTGCTGCGCGGTATCTGCCCAAGGGAAGCCCACCCAAGTCACATTATTCCCGCTTGCAGCCTCAAAGCCCTCTTGCATTTCAATAAAAATCTGCTTGCTGCCTTCCTCTTCGCCAGACCAGCCAGCCCAAACGATCTCGACCGGCTCCGCTGCCGCCGGTTCCTCTCCGTCGGAGGCGGCAGAGTTGTCTGTTGTCGCGGGAGCTGCGGGTTCAGCAGCCGGAGCGGCGGGG
>JAITVQ010000073.1 GCA_031285745.1 Puniceicoccales bacterium
CTTTTAGATGGAATTGCCTTGGGTGTTTCTGCAAGCACTCTGCCGCCTTCAAAAAACAAATACCCTTGTATGTTGCTTAAAACATCACTGCAGCGGAGAACCCTTTTGAGTGCTTTTCGCGGACACTTTGAAGTAATTGCATTGGCGGGCTTGGGAGTTGTCCCTGCTCTGGCTTATGCTGGTACCCAGGAGAATCTGGATTTGGAGACAGGTTCTTTTTTTGAGAGTATCTGGTATTCAGGCCCATCGACCAACCGGGTGGATATCACCTTTATTGGCGATGGTTATACCAATAGCGAACGGGAGCAGTTCAAGGCGGATGCAAGAAGCTTTGCAGATGCTATTTTGAATCCGACCTATGACCCGTTTTTGAAGAAGTATAATAATTTCTTCAATATCCAGATGGTCGGGTATGATTCGGAAACTTCCACCCGGTCGTTCACCACGGCATCTGAATTTGCTTCAGCAAAAACAGCATTGGGGACTACGATGTTCGGGCCGAAATATGATGCCGACGATGGAAATACGGGAAAATCTTGGAAAGATTTTCCCAAATCGGCAGAGTCACGTTTGTTTGCGGCGCAAAATGTATATTTTGGCACAAATCTAGGAACTCCTTATTATAAAAGTGAATTGATAAAAAATAGTGAAGGTGTTTCGCTTTACACATACATGGGTAGTGGAAGTATTCGGCCGGAAACGACGGTTATTATGATTAATTCAGGGGTTTATGGCGGATTGACGAACAGTAACGGGCTCGTTTTGGCCTCAAGCGCAGGATCAAGCGCCAAGGAGGTTTTTCTCCATGAATACGCACATGCTCTTGCAGGGCTGGGAGACGAATACACCAATTCAGATCAGCTTCATCCCACGAACAAGGTAAATATCATCACGTCCGATGCCAAACCAACCGATGCTCAGATCAAGTGGTCCTATTGGATAGAATACCAAAAGGAGAATGGCATTGATTATTCCGGGGAAATCGGGGTTTTCGAAGGGGCAGCCGGCAAGCCGACAGGATACTGGCGTCCTTCGGCAGATTCCAAGATGAAGACCCTTAACCGACCTTTCGACGCAGTTTCCCGGGAGGCCTTCATTCTGGCCATCTACGGGAAAGTCCGCCCGATAGATAGTTATACGCTGGGGACTGTCGAGGGCAGCCAGCTTGCCAATTATCTTAATTTTCAGGTGGGGGACGATAAAAATGGCGGTGCCATTGATCTGGCGCTCGGGCAAACCCTCTCGGTTCAGGTGATTGATCCTGATGTCATCACCATTGAGTGGTATGCTGATGGAATTCTTATTTCTGGCGCCAGCGACGGAACGCTGAATCCCTATGTGCACGGGTTTGCTGCAGGTGAGCAACATATCTTCTGGGCCAAGTGCTTTGATAAGGCCGAAGATGAGAACGGCTACAAATGGGTTTTGCAGGATCCTGGTGATTTATTGAGCCAAAGTGTCTATTGGACGGTTACGCTTATTCCCGAGCCTTCCTCCTATGCCATATGTTTTGCAACATTGGGGCTGGGGTGGGCGTTGGTGCGCCGCCGCCGGCATTGATCGAGGCGAAGGAAGCTGGAGGGAGGGCTCTACAAGCCTGGCTGTCCAGCTTACCCATGGGGTTTCCGGTCTGCCTCTTGTATAAGGGAACAATCTACGTCCGGTCATGTTATGACTGGGACGCATAATCCCATGAAAAAACTGTCTCTCTTTCTTTCGCTCCTGCTCTTTCTGTCCATTACTATTGCGGCGAAAGGCGCGCCCATCAGTGCGAAAGACTTGGAGGCGGATATCCGGTATTTTTCCGATGCAACCTGTACCCAACTGACTTCCGGATTCCAGGAAAAGCAGCTGGAGGAAATCAAAACCCCGCAACTGAAAGCCCTCGCGCAGGCGCTGTTGGCCAAGAAATATGATGCGCAATATCGCGTGACGGATTATGCCGCGCTGCTTTCGGACCAAAAGCTTTCCGAGCAATTGAAACTGGGCCGGGGATTCAGCCAGTATGAAAATATCACGGGAATGTACCTTGAGGAGGGGCAGGCCATTATCATGGTTGGGCCTACCCAGGGTAAAAAAATTACGCTCCTCCTCCCATACTGGATGCGCAAGCCTGCCGAAGGTATTCAGCCGACCAAGGACCCCAACGGCTGGGGACTCCATGCCCAACGCGTTACTTTGACCGAAGGCATCAACATCGTGAATGTCGAGCGCAGCACCAATGCCTACATCGGCTATTTCGACGATTCCCCCAAGACTGCTCCCAAGATCAAAATCCACTTTATCACAGGAAAGGTGAACCGCTACTTTGACGGCAACACCCAGACGAACGAGGACTGGAATAAACTGTTGGATAATGCCGTCAGCCCCATCATGGATGCCGTCGGCAAAAACATCCAAGTTGCCTATCCGGTGGAATGGTTTAAGAAATATACCTACGGAAAGGGCATCGAGTTGCTCAACAATTACGACAAAATGCTCTTCTATGAATACGAGATGATGGGTTTCCATAAATACAACAAGGTACCCGAAAGAAGAATCCTGGCCCGGGTTAATTTCAACTACTACATGTTCCGGGACGGGGACGGCGTCGCCTACCTGGGCGATGCAGGTACCATGAAAAGAGTCGCCGATCCCGACCAGGTCTTGAACAACGCTTGGGGATTCTGTCACGAGGTCGGCCATGTGCTGCAAATGAGAACCTGGGGCGGCATGGGCGAAGTCTCCAACAACATCCTTACCATGTACGCCACCACCAAGGTCGGCAACCCCAGCCGCCTCAAGGCTGGCCAATACTATGCCAAGGCCCGAAAAGCCATCATCGAAGCCGAACCCCGGATATCATACCTCCAGAACGGAGACGTGTTCAACAGCCTGGTGCCTTTCTGGCAGTTGCACCTCTATTTTACTAAAAACGGACATCCCGATTTCTACCCTGACCTGATGGAAGGATGGCGGAAACATCCGGTCAGCGATGGAAGCTCCAAGAACATGCTCGATTTCATCAAGCTTGTCTGCGACGTAGGCAAAACCGACCTCACCGACTTCTTCGACAAATGGGGATTTTTCTACGTCGGCACCATGCCCATCAACGATTATGGCAAATACGAATATAAAGTGACGCAGGAGATGGTGGACGAGGTGAAGGCATACATTGCCAAGAAGAACTACCCCAAGCCCACCATGGATGTGACGACCATCGAGGATGATGAGGCGGCGGCACAAGAGGTTTGGTGAATCCTGCCAATGCCTGTAAAAACAAAGGCTTCCGGTCATTGAAAACCGGAAGCCTTGATTGGAGAAAATTGGATTATTTCCGCCGCCGCAGGGCCAGAAATCCCAGCAGCCCGATTCCGCCCATCCATGCATAAGTCGAGGGTTCGGGAATCGCCCGCAATTGCAGCGCATTCATCTGGGTTGTGTTGCTGCTGTTCAGATAAAAACTTTGGGAGGTGTTGTCAGCGGTAAATGTCCCGATGATATATTGCCCCAACCCTCCTTCTGCGCCTGCTGTATTGAACTTCAATTGCTGGCTGCCGGAAGTTCCCAGCGTGTCGCTCACGTATTCGACACGAGAAGACAACGAAGGAGTGCCGCGACTGTCATTTACCCAAAATTGGATCATATATTCTTGGTTGGCGGTCAGTCCATCCAGAGTCACCAGCATAGACTTGCTGGATGCCGAGCCCCCATCATTTCCTAATGCGCTTTTCAGGATACTTTGATAAGAGGTGGATAATGTGTTGAACGGAGAACCAGAGGTTCCCGCAAATGCACTGGAGTTAGATGAAATAACGTAAGCAGTCGACAATGTGGGATTCCCTTGGGCCACAAAAGTGATATTGCCGATTGTATCGGAAAAATGTCCTTCGTTGATTTTGCCGGTTCCTGCATCGAACAGCACCCCATTGACAGTGGCTGTAGTTGTGTCAGCGGTAAAATTATAGGCGTAAACCTTGCTCCCGGTTGTTGCCACATCCGTGTCGCCGGAAATTGTCTGGGCTGTCTGCCAAGAGATTGTGGCTGCGCCAAGCTGCGCGGCTGAAAGTATTATCGCTAGGGTGACAGGGCTTTTGAGGAGGGGGCTCATACTTTGAGGAATATGTTTCTACTGGTGAAATATATGTCAACACCAATGCATCTGAAAGCATTTGGTGTCTTCATTCCTAAGCGAGCGATCTGCAAAACCTACTGTTTCCCTGGGTGGGTCATTGACAATGGCTCAAGGGCCTTGTCGAGTTCCTCGGATTTCATGAGCCCTTTGGCCAAAACAACTTCCTTCAGGGTTTTTCCCGTGGCCAGGGCTTCCTTGGCGACAGCGGCGGCGTTATCATAGCCGATGTAGGGATTCAGTGCGGTGACGAGCATTAGCGAGCGGTCGACCAATTCCTTGCAGCGTGCTTCATCCGCTTCCAACCCGACGATACAGGCGTCGGCAAATTGCCGTGCCGCATTGCCGAGAATGTGAATGGATTCGTGCAGCGACTGGGCGATAAGCGGAATGGTGACGTTAAGCTCGAAATGGCCGTCCCGCCCGCACATGGCGACTACTTGGGAGAGCCCTTGCACGTAGATGGAGGCCTGCACCAGCATTTCACTCATTACTGGGTTCACCTTGCCGGGCATAATGGAGGAGCCCGGCTGGGTGGCGGGCAGGCGAATTTCCCCGAGCCCGCTCCGCGGTCCGGAACCGAGCAGGCGGATGTCGTTGGCGATCTTGGTTAGGCTGGCGGCGATAGTGGAGAGATGCCCGGCAACTTCCACCGCGTCGTCGCGGCCTGCCTGCGCCTCAAAATGATTTCGGGCTTCGGAGAAATTCAGGCCGGTTTCTTCGTTGAGAATGCTGATGACGGCGGCAGAAAATCCCGGTACAGTATTGATGCCTGTACCCACGGCTGTGCCTCCGATAGCCAACTCACTGAGCGCGGCAATGGCTTTGTCGACCCGTTCCATCCCCTTGGCGGTCTGGGCGGCGTAACCCGAAAACTCCTGCCCCAAAGTCAATGGGGTAGCGTCCATCAAGTGTGTTCTGCCGATTTTGACAATGTGGGCGAAAGTCTTGGCCTTGTTGTCCAGTGCCTCGTGCAGATGCTGCAGGGCGGGGCGAAGGTGATCTTTCAGCGATACTGCCACGCTGACGTGCAATGTGGTGGGGATGATGTCATTGGACGACTGGCTCATGTTGACGTCGTCATTGGGGTGGATGGGTTTTTTTGATCCGACGGGGTTTCCGGTTATTTGGCAAATACGATTCGAAATAACCTCATTGGCATTCATATTGGTCGAGGTGCCGGAACCCGTCTGGAATACATCCACGGGAAAGTGCGCAGTGAGTTTTCCGTTGGCAATTTCCCTGGCCGCTTCCTGGATAAGTTTACTTTTGTCCGGGGAGAGTTTGCCCAGTTTCTCATTGGCCTTGGCACAGGCGAGTTTTACCAATCCAAGGCCGCGGATAAACCCGTCGGGAAGCGGACGGTGGCTGATGGGAAAGTTAAGCACTGCGCGTTGGGTGGATGCCCCGTAAAGCGCGTTTTCGGGAACTTCCATGATTCCCATAGAATCTTTTTCGGTACGCATGATGGATGAGATAATAGATGGATAATGGGATGGGGCGAACGAGAAATGCGCTTTTTTCGGCAATGGACATGGTTTGTTTAATTTGTGTTTTGAAATAGTTTCCTTCCCTTTGGGGCCAATGCCCACGCTTGTCATATTCGGTTTTGGCTACATCGGCTCGGCGGTTGCTGAAAAGGCGGTCGCCTTGGGATGGAAGGTGCGGGTCCTGGTCCGGTCGGAAGCCAAGGCAGCGGAACTGCGGGAGCAAGGAATTGATGTCGTGGTGGGGGATATTGCTGACCGAACCTGGCATGAACGGCTGGAGCCGAAGGCGAACTATGTGCTGAATGCAGTCAGCGCTTCTGGAGGCGATTACGAGCGCACTTATGTGGAAGGAAATCGTTCATTAATGGCCTGGGCGAGCCAGGGGCAGATTGACACCCTGGTTTATACCAGCTCCACGGGGGTATATCCGCATGCCGACGGGGCATGGTTGGATGAAGCAAGCGCAGTCAAGGAAGATGACATCTTTGTGCGGGCAGAAAACGTGATCCTGGCACCAGCAGTGTCATTGTCGCCTGTGCGATATTTCATCCTGCGTTTGGGGGGGGTATATGGCCCCCGACGTCATTATCTTTTGGATACATTGCGGCAAGGTCAGGTTGAGATTCCGGGGCGCGGGGATTTCTATATCAATTTCATTCACCGGGACGATGCCGTTCGCGCCATATTGGCGGCATTTGCTGCTCCGGCGGAAATCCGTAATCAGGTTTATAA
>JAITVQ010000180.1 GCA_031285745.1 Puniceicoccales bacterium
ACCTGAGTCAACGGGTGCAGGGAGCCTGCATAATCATCGGGCGAAGGCAGGGTCGGATCAATCGGCGCACCAAGGCGTCCGGCGATTTCGTTATTCTCAATGCGAACAAGGGTTTCCGCAAAAAGCTTTTCGATCTCGCCCTTGGTCTGGTTGAGCAGCTTGCCTGCGGCAGGTTTTTCCTCCTTGGGCACCGAGGCCATCCCCTTCATCGCAGCGGTAAAAGAGCCGTTGGGACCGACAATCCGCGCCTTGAATGCTTCAAATTCCGGACGGGTGGATATGGCGGGCGCGGCGGCGGCGGCCTCGGAAAGAATAGTGGCGAGCTGTTGTTGCATTAGCGTAGGACTGTTCTCCTTAAAACAAGAGGCGTTGTTTTTGGAAACAGAGGCCAGCGGCGCAATGAGAAAATGGATTTTTGTGACATAAACCGTCTTGGAGTCTCTCAAATGAGATTACAATTGATTCCGATTACCCCAGTAAGAGGATATAATTACGATAACAGCGGGCCAATAGCCCAGCGACACCACTTAAGAGAAAGAATAAAATACCATGCCTCCAACAGGGAACAAACGAATTCCTTTACCAAGAGATCCGTCATCGCAAGGACGTGTTTTAGTAGCGACTATATTTTTATTCTTAAGTACTCTAAATAAAACAAATTTTAACTAAATTATATACAACCTAGATTATACTCATCTCCCATGCGTAACGGAAATTATTTTCCCATCGACAGCAGAAAACTTTATCTCAAGCACCCCACCAACTTTGTTTGGATCGATAGCTCCACGAACAGTCCAAATCCCATCTTTTAATTCTGACTTTAAGGGTAGTTGCTCCTTTATTTGAATATCTCCATATTTATTCGCAACATTGTTAAATCCAAACTGAATTGCAGCCCTAGCGTCTTGAATTGGAAATTCAATATCTCGCTTGTTATCGCTGATAGCTGTCGCTGATGATTTTGATAACATTTGGTATATAATATCACGCAGCAATTCATTTTGCTCCTGAATAAGTTGGTTTTGCTTTTTCAACTGCTCCGTCTGAGCCCTCATATCCGCATCCAATACCTCACGAAGCATCTTCATGTCATGCGCGGAAGAAATACCCAAAACATCAGCAACGCATCCTGTAATAAACACAGGAAGCGTTGCCAACATGCAACAGATGAGCAGTCTCATCGCTCAACTGGATTCAGCAAATCGTCCCGACCACCGTGCCGTCCGGGATAATCGCATTCTTTTTGATAATCAGCACCCCGTCGCGCACATACATGGCCTCGGTTTCCCATTTCTCCTCCACGCCAAACGGAGAAAGACGCACATCGTTGCCAATGCGGGCGTTTTTGTCGATGATGGCGTTATGGATGATTGAGCCGAACCCTACGCCAAGGTTGGGACGGCCAAGGCGTTTGTTCTCCTCAAGCTCTTCAAGTTCCTCGTAAAAGTCCGCGCCCATCATAACCACTTCGTGCATGCGCGAACCCTCGCGAACCACGGAACGCACCCCGACCACGCAACGGCGCAACTCGGCATCCGTGACAATGCAACCCTCGGAGAGGACGACGTTCTTGACACAACCGCTGTTCAGCTTGGCAGGCGGCAAGAAGCGGGCATGGGTGTAAATGGGGTGCTCGCTGTCGAAGAAGTTGAAGGGAGGAACCGGGTCAGTCAGGGCCAGATTGGTTTCCCAGAAAGAACCCACGGTCCCGATATCTTCCCAATAGCCGTCGAACACATAGGAGAATATCTTCTTGTCGCCGAGCAGTGCAGGAATGACCTCCTTGCCGAAATCCTTCATGTTGTTTTTCAGCGCTTCCTTCAGGACTTTTCCGCTAAAAACATAGATACCCATGGAGGCCAGGCAGTATTGGGTGTCACTGGGATCCTTGATACTGGCGCGAATTTCACCCCCGACCACGAGAGAATCAACGACCTTGGGATCCGTCGGTTTCTCGACAAACTCAATGATACTGCTGTCAGGATTGACTCGCATAACTCCCAGCCCGGCCACTTGGTCGCGCGGCATGGCCTTGGCCGAAATGGTCAGGTCGGCGCCGGTCCTGCGGTGCTGGTCGACGAATTGGCTCAAGTCCATCCGGTAGAGTTGGTCACCGGAGAGAATGATGATCAGGGAGTCGTCTTCCAAATTAAAGTGGTGCATGTTCTGGCGAACCGCATCGGCAGTCCCCTGATACCAGGCATCCTTTTCCATCGTCTGCTCAGCAGCAAGGATGTCCACAAAACCCCGGCTGAATGGGTCAAATCCGTATGCCTGCTGGATATGCTTGTGCAGCGAGGCAGTGTTGAACTGGGTCAACACGTATATCTGGTTATAACCCGAATTAAGACAGTTGCTGATGGGGATATCTACCAGCCGGTAACTCCCCCCCAATGGCACAGCAGGTTTGCAACGATCCACTGTTAAAGGGTGCAGGCGTGTACCACGTCCGCCTCCCATGATAACACATTTTACTTTGGGGTTACTCATGATTAAAGATTGTTAGGGTAGATTGGCTTTATGCAGGGCTAAAGGAACAGCCCCACTAAAGACATAACAAAGACGGTAATTGCTTCGAGCAAGCTGAAAGTAATAATGTAGCTCGTGCAATGATATGAGGAGGCTCGGCAAAATTTCTTTCACCATTCGCCAGAAGAAAAAGCGAAGACCCCTTCATGGCAAATTTCCTTGCAACCCCTTTTCTTCACAGCGCCCAATTTTGGTATCCAATGTCAATCTCGCTTCATGCATAGCTATGTTGATTATAAAATGCCTCAAAACCGATGCGTATTACAGGTAGCCCTTTCTTTCCATCCTGTGATCCCAAGCTCACCTTTCCTGTCCTTACCTTTATATACTAGAAAATCCCTTGGATAAAACGTCCAAATAGCCGCTGGCCTCATTGGAGGATCTTCACACGTAGCCATTAACAAGCTGATATTTACCAGCATACAATTCATGTCTCAGCAAACACCGTCAAGCAAGCCTCTTTCCCGAGCTGGGAAACAATGAAGCAGATAGCGCGCTAACCTTCCCGTTCCGGGATGAGAGGAGACACATCTGCATGGTGAGTTTCCCGTTTCGGGAAAGTAACAATGCACTTTGCACCGGAATTTTCCCGAAACGGGAAAACGGCTGTGCAGAAGTTTTCATACGTTCCCGGATCGGGAGGAAAACTATGCAACCGGGTTTGGCACTTTCCTGAATCGGGAAGATATCCGCGTCAATTGCATGGCGTTGTCCTGAACCGGGAATACGACCTCGCCAGTCGCATTGGTTGTTTTCCAGCAGAGGAAGAGTATTAGATTTCTTCGAAAAACACACCCCACCAGATTTTTGGATTCTGCCCGAGTTGACAAACTGGGATCGTCGGCGATCCCAGTGAAGAACTACCAGCTTTTTTCAACTTTCTCCTATTGTCCACAAGTCGTGCTTTTTCATTGAGCACACCTTGCTCCATCGGTAAGTCGGTTTCCATGTTACAGGCATATTACCGGCTGTTTCTTTTTGCGGCAGTGTTCGTGGTTGGATGTAAACCGTCCTCCGAAAAAACCTATGCCGACGCCCATGCGCCTGTTGCCACGGTCACGTTCGAGCACCGTTTTCCGATCCAGTTTGGCGGAAAGGAAATTCACGTCCAGCTAGCGCTCACCGAATTGGAAAAGGCCCGGGGGCTCATGGGGCGCACGTCATTGCAGGAGAATGAAGGCATGTTCTTCGTTTTCCCATCCAACCAGGAACGCAGTTTCTGGATGCGCGATGTTCCCATCAACATTTCTCTGGGCTATCTTACCGAGGACGGGAAACTGGATGAAATCAAGGCGCTCTATGCCAACGATCCGTCCTCGGTGCCGTCACGATCACGGGAGATACGCTATGTTTTGGAAATGCCGGAAGGCTGGTTTGAAAAGGCAGGCATCAAGCCCGGCGCACAGATAGATATTGAGGCTGTACGCGCCGGAATCACGGCCAGAGGATTCAAGCCAGGCAGTTTTTTACCGGAAAAGCGTTGATGTTTTTCGACCGTTTTTTTGATCTAGAAAAATATTCTGGGTAAAAAACTTATCTCTTTTTAGTAAATTTCCAGAAAAATTACCTGAGCACTTGTGCATGGCGGAAATTTTCCGTATACATGTGCCATGCACGATATTAGCTTGATCACCACCATTGCGTTTGGCCTGACTGCTGCATTGTTTTTGGGATTACTCGCAAAGAAAATCGGCCTCTCGCCCATCGTGGGCTATCTGCTGGCCGGAATTGTCGTCGGTCCCTACTCTCCCGGCTTCGTCGGTGATGTAGAACTGGCCAAGCAGCTCGCGGAAATCGGGGTGATATTGCTCATGTTCGGCGTAGGATTGCACTTTCATCTGAAAGACTTGCTGGCGGTGCGGTCCATCGCGATACCCGGAGCTTTGGGACAAAGCACGGCCGCCACCCTCTGCGGCTTATTGGTGGTGCTGGCCGCAGGCTGGAGCATCCAATCAGGATTGGTCCTGGGGGTGGCATTATCCGTAGCCAGTACCGTCGTGCTCCTGCGGGTCTTGATGGATCATAATATGGTGGAAACAATCGAGGGCAAGGTAGCCGTGGGCTGGCTCGTGGTGGAGGATATTATTACGGTGGTGGTCCTCGTCCTGCTACCGGCACTGGCAGTCGATCAGGCCGTCGTCGAGGCCGGAGCGGAAGGAGCCGGAGGGAGCTGGATGAAACTGGCAATCGCCGCCGGGATCGCCGTGGCAAAAATGGGAATCCTCGGCGCGATTGTCGTTGTCGCAGGCGCAAAACTGGTCCCATGGTTCCTGTTGAAAATAGCCCGGTCAAGATCCCGTGAATTATTTACGCTGGCAGTCCTCGTCATGGCCCTGGCAGTGGCGACACTGGGCTATACTGTCTTTGGCGCATCCATGGCGCTCGGAGCATTTCTCGCCGGGATGGTCGTCGGACAATCCAAGGTCAGCCACCAGGCGGCGGCGGACGCGCTCCCCATGCGTGATGCCTTTGCCGTGCTCTTCTTTGTCTCCGTGGGGATGTTGTTTGATTGGCGAACCATTCTTCACAACCCGTGGCTGGTAGTGGGGCTGACGGGCGTTATCATCATTGTGAAACCTGTGGTGGCGTTCGTCATTGTCCTGATTAGCGGACACACGCTGCGCACCGGGCTTACTGTCGCAGCGGGATTGGCGCAAATAGGAGAATTTTCCTTCATCGTAGCGGAGACCGCTAAAAATCTAGGCATCATCGAAGACACCGGACATCATGCCTTGGTCGCCAGCGCCATCATCTCCATCAGCATAAATCCATGGCTGTTTAAACGAATGATGGCACTGGAGCCTTGGATCCAAAAGCATCCCAGACTCAACCGATTCCTGAACCGAAATGCCACGGCACGCGGAAACAAGGAGAACATAACAGAAATCAGTCACCACCCCAAGCCCGGTGCCATCATCGTCGGCTATGGTCCCGTCGGACGCACCTTGGCCCGGCAGGTAGAGAAATGGAATATCGAGCCGATGATCGTGGATATGAACGTGGACACGGTACTGGCCCTGCATGCGGAGAAGAAACATGCCTTGTTTGGCGATGCCACCCATGCCGATATCCTCGAACAGGCCAACATCAAGACCGCCGCCTACCTGATCATCAGCCTCCCCGATTCCACGATAGGCATGGCCGTGCTAACCAAGGCCAAGGAGCTAAATCCGAACATCACTGCGTTCGTCCGGGTCCGCTATATCGGCGAAGGAGAGATGTTGCAGGAAGCCGGAGCCGACGTCGTCTGCTATGATGAAGTCGGCGCCGCCACAACTTTGGCAAACGCCCTTGATTCCTATGAGGAAAAAGCCAGCGAATCAACCCTAGCCTCCCCAATTTGAGCACGCCTGAAGTCTTATTTCTTGGCGTTCCAGATTTCCATCAACTCGGGCGAACCTTGGCTGCGAATGCCATTATCGCCCAAAACTTCCTCGGTTGCGCTCTCGATTTCCTTGCGCTCAAACACAATGTTTTCCGCACCCTTTCCGCGAAACTCAAAGAGAACAAATTTTTCCTTATTATCGCGCAACAGCTCGACCAGATGCCGGAGATTTTTGACAGAGATCCCGTTGACACTCTTGAGCACAGAGGGGGCGACATTGCTATAGCCTTTGGTAATGCGATGAGGAAAATAAGGCGACGAAACCACCACCATCTCTTCTCCAGGAAAGGCCTGCTTGTCACCGAGCCGGGTAAAGAGCGGACTATTGGCATAATAAAGCATATTGATGATCTGTTCTCCATATTCGCGATATGGATTGGTAAAATTACCCGTTACCTTTGAGAAGACAATGGGACCATAAATGAAATATGAAGGATATTCCCCTTCAAGATGTGTAACCAAACGCGCCTGCGCCCGGGATAAAGGGTATTCGACATGAATTTCCTTTTGATTCCGGATAACAGTAAGCGGAAGTTTGCCATCTTTCTCGGTGTTCTGAACCAAATACCAGGATCTTACCCGAAGTTCGTCATTGATCTTCACCATTCCGTCCTCGTCGATGGGAGTATCGCCGATGTGGGTGATGATATCCCATTCTTTTAGTGGGTTATTTTCAATTTCACTATTCAGTGTTTGTACAACCAGGCCCTTGACATTTTTGTCCACTTTAAGAAACGCCCGCAGCGCAGGATTTTCCAGGGTTTGCATGGATTCGAACATCTGGTATTTCCCGTCATAACGTCCATCGGCAATATCCTTGAGAAAGAATTCGATTTCCTCGCAAGGGATAATGTAACCGATATTTTCCCCGGCACCCCGACTGTAGGCCAGCCCGATCATAGTATCGCCGCTAACCGCCGGACCACCACTATTCCCGGGATTGATGGCCGCGTCAATCTGGATGCGCATACCGGATGTATTGGAACTGTAAGCCACAAATTCTATCCGGGAAACAATCCCCTTGGTGATGGACATGGTGGAACCTCCGGTCGGAAACCCGTAGGCCATGACGGAATCCTTGATGTGGGGCAGTGAACTGGAGCGAGGCAATGGTTTGTGTTTCTCGAAAAACTCCGGCTCATCCAATTTTAGGACCGCCAGATCAATGCCTGGTGCCGCATATTCAACCGACGCCAGTATCTTGTCCCCCGATTGATTCGCCTGCACCTGAATCTGGCTCGCGTATAAAACCACATGCGCATTCGTCAAAATCCTGTTGCCCTCGATCACGACACCCGTTCCCGTGGATTCACGGGGCGACTGCTTGGTCCACGGCTTGTAAGGATCGGGATAGCGCATGGTCGAAAACACCTTGACCACTGAGTTTCCTATTGATGACGGAGTTTCTTTGGCCTCAGGTGAGTTGGATACTTCTTGGGCCGGGAGCGCCATAGAAAATCCAAGGATGAGCAGCAATGACCCCATTGCGCGAGAGCAACGAAAGAAGTTCATCATAAAAGTTATGATATATGTTATTCCAAACAAGAAACAAGAACGATTATGCGGTCATGGCTGGGCGAACACCCAGCCATGACACACCCTAGTTTTGCGGCGAAAACTCCGCACTTGTCCTCAGCCCGTCGTCTTCGAAACGCAGCCAGAGGTTTACATTCTGAATGCCACGCAAGATGCCGGTATCCTCAACCTTGGAATTCTTCATCCCCTGGTAAGTCCACGATCCGTAGGGTTTGACATAGGTGCCATCCTTGGCGGAAAGCGTTACCTCCTTGGGAACCGGTGTCATCCGGCCCAATGCCTTGCCCTGTATTTTCAATGCGGCATCAGCATCGACTCCATATGCCTGCATCCAGGGCAATAATTCAGAAGCCGAGGCATATACCGAAGTACGATAGGCAGATTGGGCTATGGAAAGCGCCTGCGGTAATCCCAGTTTCAATTCGGAAGGCGTGAGAACGACCCGGGCATGACTTGATGCTCCTGATGATTGAGTCCCGACTATCGGAGTCGGAGTCCAAGGATGATTAGTAATATGCAACCAGCCATTTTCAACGGTGGCACCAAACTCCAGGCGAAGCACCCCTTCCACAGTCCACGCAAAAATCAATTTATTCTCGTCTTCGATAAACACAGCCTCTCTCGCCGACCATGATTCGCGCTGACTATAGAGACTTCGCAAAATGCCCAGTGCCGCCTTTTCGTCGGAAACACGAACCGCCAGATCGCAGGGTCTCGTAATCATAGCAGCAAACACGGGAACCACCAACATCTCCTCACCTCGCATCCCTATCAGGGAACTACGGACACCAAAACTGGAGATCCCCGGAAAATTCGCCTGCACCACCGGGGCAGAATCCCGCACCGAGAGCACAACCGTATCATCCAATAGCGAAAGCAAGGCGGTATGATTAAGAAAATCGACATCACGCAACATCCGCGAGGTATTTTTGTCCTTGGGAATCTTGAACGCCAGCGTGGCTATCGCCGGGTCGCGGTATTCGGGAAGTTTCAACTCTGTCGGTGATATGGCCCCGATTGATTCCTTAATACCGGTATAAAGACTGTTATCGATAAGCGGGAGAATGAATGTCTCGAGGGCGATCTTGCCATCCTGCTTCAAATCGAGCCTCACTGCGATGGGATCAAAATACTGACGCCAGAATTGGGTATAGCGTTCGCGATATTCATTATAGGCAGTCTGCTCATCGGAAGTCGCAAGCTTGGCCGGATTTTGCGTAAGCGTCTTGATTTGCTCCAAGGTCCCCCACTCCTTCGACACAACCCGGCATCCTTTTTCCAGGGTAAGGTCGCTTTCCTTGATCTCCCCTTCCTCCAGATAACCACGTGCCTTGAGCTCAGCCACATCGGCGGCATCAACACCGTGGTCGAGCCGGTAAAGCAATGCCACTGCCGCAAGATGCTCCATATCGCCACGTGCCGTAGCCCTGCGGAATTGTCCGATCTTGATTTCCGGCCCGGTCAATCTCCGGATAAACGGATCGGAAAAATAAACATACACTCCGGTGTTATCGCCTTGGGGCAATTTATGCGTCATGACGCAAAACTCATCAGAGCGTCCCAAACTTCCTGCACCGTTTTTTCCGGCGAGGGCCAGCACTCCATCCAGCTCGGCCTTATTCGTCGAAAGGAAAAGCAGATTATCCCTGCTGGCGAGGTGAAATGCAGACCCATCCGGCAGCGGAACCGACAGCACACCGGGAATTTTCTTCGCCAATTTAAATGGTGTCGTTGCGTTCGGTTTCAACCGGATGACAAATGTCAGGTCAGTATTGTCGCGGAAAAACACATCCGGGGTAATCAAGGCAAGCTCGGCTACATTTCCGCCGGAAAACCAAGTACGCGCTTGATCAGGCGTCAGGCCAAACTTGGCCGTATAGCGAGCCAGCAAGGCATAATCGGCAAAACCTTCGCCCAATAATGGAGTCAACCGGGCTGCGGTATCATCGGCCCCATCCAGCAGTGCCGCTACCTTGCGAGGTTCGCGAACAGATAGGAAAAATCGGTCGATGGGGGCATAGTCAGCCAGTGAGAACGTTGGCTCACCAGGATTCAATGACGCCAGCATCTCGGCATAGGGATGCGCCTCGACCTCTACACCGGCAATGGAAGAAACATCCACCAATGACGTATCCTTATCGGCCTTCTTGGTCCGGCTATTCCGTGCTCGGATAACCTGTGTCTGTAATGTCTCGCGAATGGCCGCTTGCCCCCCGAATACAGCCAAAGATCCCATGCGATCTGCACTATTGTCACGATTCCGTCGTCCCCAACCTCCTCGTTCAGGCCGGAAAAACGTTTCTGCACCGTAAATGGACTTCAACTTGCTCTCCCATAAATCCACAAGCAGATTTGAAGCATCCGGAGGTGTAAGAGCCGCCCATTGGTAAGCCCGTATCTCAGCCCATTGATGAAACAAATCTGCATTATCGGTTGGGTTCTTTTTGGCATCAGCAAGATTCCAGCGCACCGTCTCGCTTGCGCCCCCCATGGAGTCGGGTCGACGCAGGGTAAATGTTGCCTCGTCGGCAGAATCATCACGAAGCAATGCAACAAAACGGCGAGGCTTCTTTTGGTCTGACGGTACAATAGATGGTATATCCTCGTCATCATCTTTTGCCCGATCAAAGGGAATCCAGACCACTTGCCGGATCGGAGCTGTTGCCGGAGGCTCCTCCGTGTGCCACCTTGCGTCCAGCTCATCAATCTCGCCAACTGCGAGAACCAATCCGGTTTTCTTGTCACGATAGACCGACGTGCCACGGGCGGCAATATCGGCAAACAATGCCGAGGAAGAGAAGAGTGCTGCGGCAAGCAACAACGGGAGTTTTTTCATAGAATACAGGATTTGAGTGAGCACGCCGGAAACAACTTTGCCTACGGACGCAATGATTCTATCACAAATCATAACCAAGTGTATATTGATAAATTTTTAAGTAACATTAACTAAATCGATAATTTATTAGCGCATGAATCATTCTTCTAATAACGCCGATTAGCATTCTTTGAAACCGAGTTAAAAATTGCTGCTTGTTCCTTAAGAGATTTAATGAGGTGTTTCGTTGTTTCCGTGACCGCTCTCTTAGTGACGATCCCTCTATCCGTCCTACTAGCTCTGTTTTTTATCATAGGCTATTGGAAGGATGTTCATTGGCGCAAAGACAGCAGTCTGGAACAGGAATCCTTACTCCCTCTCGCCGACGATACTGATGAAAAGACTGTAACGCGGAAAAACTAAATCCGGAACCACTATCCATTTCAGTTTTTCAGCATTTCAGCCTTTCAGTTTTTCTTTCCCTCAATGAGCGCCCACAAAGTCACGGTCGAATACGACGATAAAACCGTCCGGTATTTCTTTCTCGCTGCTGTTATCTGGGGGGCTGTCGCCCTCGCCGCTGGAGTGCTGATCGCTCTGCAAATGGCTTGGTGGCCCGCCAATCTTGGCCTGCCATGGACGACCTTCGGCAGATTGCGCCCCCTGCACACGAATGCCGCGATCTTCGCCTTCGTGGGCAACATGATGTTCACGGGGATATATTACTCCATGCAGCGGCTGCTCAAGACGCGCACGGCATCGGATTTTCTAAGTAAGGTCCACTTCTGGGGCTGGCAGTTGATTATTGTTTGCGCCGCCATCACCCTGCCGCTCGGGTTAACCCGCGGCAAAGAATACGCCGAGCTGATCTGGCCCATCAACATCATGGTTGCCGTGATCTGGATTGTTTTCGGCGCAAACATGTTCTGGACCATTGCCCGCCGCCGCGAAAAAAGCCTCTACGTCGCCATCTGGTTCTACATTGCGACTGTCATCACGGTGGCGATGCTCTACGTCGTCAACCACCTCTCGTTGCCGACCAGTCTGCTGCACAGCTATCCGATCTTCAGCGGCGTACAGGATGCACTGGTTCAGTGGTGGTATGGGCACAACGCCGTGGCGTTCTTTCTGACGACCCCGATTCTGGGAATCATGTATTACTATATGCCCAAGGCCTGCGGGCGGCCGGTGTATTCCTATCGACTTTCGATCATCCACTTTTGGGCGCTGATTTTCGTCTATATCTGGGCTGGGCCGCACCACTTGCTCAACACCGCCCTCCCCGCCTGGGTTCAGGGGTTGGGAATGATCTTTAGCTTGGTGCTCTGGGCTCCCTCGTGGGGTGGTATGTTAAACGGCCTTCTCACATTACGCGGCGCATGGGATAAACTGCGAACCGACCCCGTACTGAAGTTTTTCGCGGCAGGCGTTACCTTTTACGGCATGGCCACCTTTGAAGGGCCGTTGCTTTCCATCCGATCTGTCAACGCCATCGGTCACTATACCGACTGGATCATCGGCCACGTTCACGGCGGGACGCTCGGCTGGAACGGCCTGATGGCAGCAGGCATGTTTTACTGGCTGGCTCCGCGTCTCTGGGGAAAACCGCTCCGCTCCGTCAATGCCGCCAACATTCACTTCTGGCTCTCCTTCGTCGGCATCCTGCTCTACGTCGGCTCCATGTGGGCATCGGGCATCGGCCAGGCCCTGTCGCTAAATGAACTTACGCCAGATGGAAATGCTGCTGCCAACAGCTTCATCGAGACCGTCAAGGCTATCAAACCCATGCTCTTTACCCGCTTCCTAGGCGGAGCGCTGTATTTGGTCGGCTTTATTCTGATGATTTGGAATCTCTGGGCAACCATTCGAGCCGGAGCGCCGACCACCACCACCATTGAGGTGGTCGATGAGGATAAACCCCAAACACCATCCCGCTTCCCTGCCTTTCTTAATGCTCCGGTGCTCTACACCGTTGGCGTTCTCTTCTTCTGTATCGTTTGGATTTTGGCATCGGTCAGCAATTCGTCGTTAGGCGGAGTCTTCGTCATCATCGGCCTCATCGGTACCGGAGCACTTACTCTCGGAGCCATCGCCCACTTCGAGGTCGCCGGGAAAACCTGGGCAGAGTGGTATGATAAACTGCTGGAGCACTCCCTCGCTTTTTCGCTGCTTTCCCTGCTTGCCGTTGTGATTGGCGGCGCAGTCCAAATCATTCCTGTCGTCGCGCAATCCGATCCCAAGTCCCTAGGGCCTTATCTTGAAGGACGCCTCCAGAAAGTTTATACACCGTTGGAACTGGCCGGACGGGAAATCTATGTCCGCGAAGGTTGCTACACCTGCCACTCGCAAATGATCCGCACCCTGGTACCGGAGGTACTCCGTTATGGCGCAAAGTCAGATCAAGGTTATTCTCGATTGGGCGAGAGTATTTACGATCATCCTTTCCAATGGGGCTCCAAGCGAACCGGGCCCGATTTGGCACGAGAAGGAACCGTGGCGGGCCGAGGCAATGATTGGCATGCTCAGCACTTGTTTGACCCTCGCCTGTTGGAACCCGAATCCATCATGCCCGCCTACCCCTGGCTCTTTAAGCAAAACTTCGACAAGTCTGTTCTCTATGCGCGCATCAATGCATTGAGACTGCTAGGTGTCCCCTTTGCCCAAATGTCACCTGCGGAAATTGAAACCCGTTACGACACCCAGGCCAAAGAAATCGCGGAAAGCATCAAGAAGGACTATCCGCTCATCACTCCCGACAAGGACATCATCGCCCTCATCGCCTACCTCCAGCAACTCGGCCATTACGAAAAAACAGAAGACGTAAAAAAATCCCGCGAGGAGGAAACCCGGCATCTGGATCTTCCCTAAGAAAACTATTCAAGAATCAATATAATGCACATGTCCTCACACGAAGACACGAAGACGCAAAGAGATTCATCAACACAAGAGTTGGTGCCCAATGCTTTTTCTTTTCATTCCTCTAACAGGAAAGACAAAGAAGATATCGCGCGAATCGTTGTAGATTGCAGTTATCAGCTCCACATTGAATTAGGGCCAGGACTCTTGGAAAGTGTTTATGAAAAAGTTCTAGCCAAGATGCTAGTAGACCGTGGACTGATCGTCCGACAGCAAATCCCTGTTCCTATTTCCGTAATGGGAATGAATTTTGATGAAGGGTTCCGGGCCGATATTCTTGTAAATGACATTCTCTTGCTTGAGTTAAAATCGGTCGAAAACCTAGCCCCGGTTCATGCGAAACAATTGCTAACCTATCTTCGCCTAATGAAACTACCATTAGGACTTCTCATCAACTTCGGTGCAGCAACTTTCAAAGAAGGGATAAAGCGCATCGTCAACGGGCCACAAACCTTTGCGTCTTCGTGTCTTCGTGTGAACCAAAATTGTTCGCAGACCGAAGACAAGCATTCGCACTAATTGACGCCGACCTCCCCATGTTTAAGCGACTTCCATTAGACGAGCTGATTCCGATCCTGAAAATAGCCATCCTGCTCGGGTCGGTTGTCTTGTTTGCATTCATTTGCTGGAAGGTGTTTCGCATGCGTAAAAAAGATGCCGACCGAATGGCCGCCATGCCAATGGATGACGGTGACACCGATACAACCGAGGAAACAAAAAAATAGGCTAAACAAACTGCATTCTTTCGGACAAACGCCCTCCATTCGCCCTCTCCACAATGTCTTCACCCCAACAGAATCCTTCCAATCAATCCGTTGCCGATGGTCCCGTGCTCAGACCGCACGAATACGACGGCATTCAGGAATTCGACCAGAAGCTTCCCAACTGGTGGCTCTTCACACTCTATAGCGCTATCATTTTCGCATTCGGCTACTGGTTCTACTATTTCCAGTCTAATATCCCCGTCTCCGACCGTGACGCCATCTCCGCCATGGTTCAGGCCAAGGAAGCCAAGGAGCTTGAATCCCTAAAAGAAATCAACGACGAGACGCTCTGGAAGATGAGTCGCAATCCGCAATTCGTCGAAGCAGGGCGCGCCGTCTTCATGGGTACATGCAAAGCCTGTCACGGTGAAAATCTCGAAGGCGGCATCGGCTTCAATCTCGCCGACGATGCCTGGGTGCACGGCTCCAAGCCCTCCCAAATCTTCCACAACGCGCTCAATGGTATTCCTGACACCGGCATGGCAGCCCAGGGCGGAGCGCAACTCGGCACCCAGAAAATCATTCAGGCCGTTGCGTTCATCCTCAGCAAACATGATCCCCAGCACATGCGGGATATTCCGCGTGAACAGGAACCGACCTTAAAGAAATAAACGCAGAGACAGTAAGAGAAATGCCGAAAAAAATCCGAATTGATTCTACGACTCATCCACGCTTTGCCGAGTTCTGGAGTATCTACGAACATTCATTCCCCCTTTGTGAGAGACGTGACCTCTCGCACCAGAAAACCATTTTTCAAAACCAGACCTATTGCTTGGAGGCTTGGCTGAAGGATGATCAATTTATCGGCTTTATCGGCTGGTGGTCACACCCTCATTTTGCCTATGTCGAACATTATGCCATCAATCCCAATCTGAAATCCAAGGGATACGGCACCCGTCTTCTGCAAGACTGGATGAAAACCGCGCCGACTCCCATTGTCCTGGAAATCGAGCCCCTCACAGATGAAACGACCCGGCGGCGGTTTAAGTTTTACCAAAAACTCTCTTTCGTAAAAACGCCCTTCCAGCACCAACACCCCTCCTATCATCCCGGGTTACCTCCGGTTGATCTCAATCTATTGTCTTACACGGTAGAAATATAGGAGGCGATTTACCGGGAATTTGTTGATAAACAAAAGACCGAGATCATGCCCCCTTTCACCGCCTAAGAACTTTCGTCCCATGCCCGCACCGATTCGAGATTCTGTTACCAGTATAAACAAGGATGGTTCGCGGAACTTTATCCATCCGGCGGATGTGCGCGGCAAATTCACCACTGTCCGCAAATTTGTCGCGGCGCTGCTTATCGCCATCTACATTGCCCTGCCTTGGATCAAAATTGGAGGAAATCCCGCAGTCTTCCTGGACATTGCCGCCCGGCGCTTTCACCTCTTTGGAATTACCCTCAGTCTCACCGACATCTGGTATCTCTTCTTCGCCGTCACGGGACTGGGCATCTTGATCTTTTTCACCACGGCGCTACTCGGACGTATCTGGTGTGGTTGGACCTGTCCGCAAACTGTCTTTCTGGATTTTGTCTTCCGGCGGATTGAACGCTGGCTGGAAGGTGATCGTGCGGCTCGCCGCAGGCTCGACAAAACCGCTTGGGCGGATCCCAACAAGATCATCCGGCGTGGAGCGAAGATCATCATCTTTTTCATCATCTCGGCCCTCATCGCGCATATTTTCCTTTCCTATTTCGTCTCGCTTCCCGCCCTTTATACCATGATGAGCGAATCTCCGCTCCAGCATTGGGGAAGCTTCGTATTTGTCAGCGTCGCCACGCTCATTTTCTTCTTCAACTTTTATTGGTTTCGCGAACAGCTTTGCATTATCATTTGTCCCTATGGACGCTTCCAGTCCGTTCTGATCGACGACGACTCGCTGGTGGTCGGCTATGATGCCAAGCGCGGAGAACCTCGCGGAAAACCAAGCCAGACCGACGTCGGCGATTGCGTCGACTGTCACCGTTGCGTCCAAGTCTGCCCCACCGGCATCGACATTCGCCAAGGTTTGCAGATCGAGTGTGTCAGTTGCAGCGCCTGCATTGATGCCTGCAATGAAATCATGGATAAACTGAAACGTCCCCGTGGACTGATCCGTTACGACTCCATGCATGCACTCGACGGCAATAAAACGCGTTTCTTTCGCCCGCGCATTGTCATTTACGGCATCCTCATGCTAATCGGGGCCGTCGTTGCCAGCATTGCCCTGTCCCATTACTCCCCTGCGAGCCTCATGGTCACGCGGATGCCGGGCGATCCCTATACGATTCTCTCCGGCACCGTGCAAAATCGTTTCAAGGTACGCCTGATAAACAAATCCAACCAGAACCTGACCTTTTCCGCAGAGTTGGAAGGCGCTCCTGCGGGAGCGAGCATCGAGGGTTTCTCGTCGCTCACTCTCGCGCCCCAGGAAGAGCAGGTCATCCAAATGTTGGTCGGACAAGGAAAGTCCACTTACACCGGCTCCTTCCCCTTCAAGATCGTGCTCAAGTCATCCGATGGAAAAGTTGTCGTAAAAGACTCTGCCAGTTTCAGCGGCCCATCCCCCGAATACTTGCAGTCGCTCCCGTGACAATACCGACACTTGCCCATTCGCCGTTACTTTAGTTTGCTCCGCATGTTTTCTAAAAAACCCTGGCTCTGGTTTATCCTCGCGTGGATTCTTTTTATCGGAATGACCGTCGCCACACTCGTCATTGCCCAGAAAAACAAACCCGCCACGGTGCCATTGGACTCCGACAAGCCCGCCCATCCTCTTTATTCAACCTGATTGCGCTCATACCATCACAGATTCACGCAGATACTCAGGAAAAAGCTTCTACTTATTGGCTAGCTATTTTCAGGGCAACGCATGCGAGCGAGGCGCATTTCTGTGATTTTTATCTGCGTTACCTTGTGTCCAGGTATGGTTTCTTCGTCTTTAAATAAACCCTGTTTTCTGTGCTATTTTATACCCGAGCAACAGCCTCCCCCTCTCACAATCAACTCAATGTTGTTAGGTGCTGTGACTCGCCTGCCTTGAAGCTGTCATACTTGAAGTCACATTGGCCTGTTTGTATCTTTTTGCGATTATTCATTGTTTTATAGTAGCTAACGCACTTGGTCACGTCTCTCTTGCGTTTTAGCAATAGTACTGCGTAGCACTGCGAGGTACTCTTGCGGAACCGCAAGAACGTTGCGCAGCGCTGCAAGGTACCTCCGTTAATCCACAAGGATACTGCGCAGGCCTGCGCAGTATGATTGCTAAAGCGCAAGAGAGGTGCGCAGCCCTACCAAGTACCCTTGCGCAAACACAAGACCATTGCGTAACGCTGCGCAATACCCTTGCGGAACAGCAAGACCGCTTGGCAGCGCTGCGCAGCCCTTTTGTGGAATGACAAGAGTATGTAGCAGCGCTACGCAGTACCTCCGCGCAAACGCAAGACCCCTTCGCAGCACTGCGCAGAGTCGTCCCGACCCGATTTTTCCGATGCAGCCTATTGAAAATCGGCACAAAGCAAACGGGGCTTCACTTGGAAGCCCCGTTTGTTTATCGAAATAAGTACTTATAGATCGGTGATTGGTTTGTACTTGGGGACAAGGATTTTCATGATTACCCAGCCGATCAGGTAGGCAACCGCACAAACCGAAAAGATGATCATATAGCCGGAATTGATTCCATCCACCACGGTTGCGCCGCTATCGCGGAGCGCCCTCAATAATTGCTCAATACTGGCAATACGCTCCTGCCCCTCAGCCAGACTGCTTTTCAACACGACACTCTGTTGTTCAAACAGTGCCTTGGTCTTTTCAGCACCTTCCAGTAGTTGCGGGTATTGCTCAACCAGCGGCTGGCCATTCACGGTGCTCCAGAATTTCTGGGTATGGTCGAAAAGCCGACCCGACGCCTTGTTGATCAAGAAAGCGCCGACCCCACCGGCCATACCGCCAATGCCCGTGATCGTAGCAATGGCTTTCTTGGGAAACATGTCGCCGACAGTGGAAAAGATATTGGCTGACCAGGATTGGTGCGCAGCACCGGCAATACCGATAATGATCACCGGGAACCAGAAGGAATACCCACCCAACGGTTGGGCACAAAGGGCCAGCAACGGGAAGAAGGCAAAGATCAACATCGCCTTCATGCGCCCGGCATAGGGATCCATGCCTTTTTTCCCGATAAAGTAAGACGGCAGCCAACCACCGACAATGGAAAGCAAGGTAATGGTATAGAGAACAAATATCGCAACCTTCCCCATGGTATCCGAAGACTTGATACCGTAAACTGCACTCAAATAGGCGGGAGCCCAGAACAGGAAGAACCACCAGACCCCGTCGGTCATGAATTTGCCAATGGCAAATGCCCAAGTCTGCCTGTATTGCAAACAGCGCAGGAAGGAAACTTTCTCCCCGGCTTTCTCCTCTACTACCGCACCGATCTTGGCATCAGCTATCTTGTCCTGTTGGATATATGCCAACTCCGCCGCATTCACCTTGGGATGAACCTCCGGCTTCTTATACATGAACACCCAGAATCCCATCCAGACAAAGCCAAGCGCACCGATGATGATAAAGGCCATTTCCCAGCCCCATATTTCTGCCAGGGAAGGAATGGTCAGGGGAGCCGCCAAGGCCCCCACCGTAGCCCCGGCATTAAAAATGCTGGTGGAAAAAGCCCGGTCCCGCTTCGGGAAATATTCAGCCGTCGCCTTGATTGCCGCAGGAAAATTCCCGGCCTCCCCGATCGCCAGAATCAAACGGGCAAAAATGAACAGAGTGACACTGGTGGAGGCAATGGCGCCTGCCTTGCCGGTTTTCATCAAAATCTCCCGGGCGCCCTCAAATCCAACAAACCACTCTCCGGCAACAAAGCCCGACGTTGCAATACCGCAAAAGGCATGCAAACAGGCGCCAATCGACCAAATGCCGATTGCCCAGAGAAATCCCTTCTTGGTATCCATCCAGTCCACAAATCGTCCGGCCAGCAACATGCTGATCGCATAGAAAATCGAGAACAACGAGGTGATGTTACCATAGTCGTCATTGGTCCAATAAAACTCAGGAACAATAAAGTCCTTCCAGGTAAGCGACAATACCTGCCGGTCCATATAGTTGATGGTCGTCGCAAAGAAAAGCAGAGCACAGATCGACCATCGATAGTGTGTCATTTTTTGGCCGGGCGGGAGAGTCTGGGTCATTAGGCAGAGGGGTTGGGTTAAGTGAGAGGAAAAACTTTTTGGGATAACGACACCACCGGAATTTTTCCGTTCCGGTGGTATCGGAAAACGGATTACCGGGCCAACCAACCGCCATCAACCGCCAAGGTGTGGCCGTTGATGTAGTCGGATGCAGGCGAAGCCAGAAAGACGACGGTCGTCATCAAGTCATCCGGAGTACCCCAGCGGCCTGCCGGAATACGATCGAGGATGGCCTTGTTGCGCTCGGGATTTTCCCGGATGGGGCGTGTGTTTTCCGTCGCGATGTAGCCAGGCGCAATGGCATTGGTGCAAATGCGATGCGGGGCGAGTTCATTGGCCATGAGCATCGTCAGGCTCTTGATCCCGCCTTTCGACGCAGCGTAGCCCGGCACAAAGATACCACCCTGGAAGGATAGCATCGAGGCAATGTTGATGATTTTCCCGCCGCGGCCCTGGGCGACCATCTGCTTTGCAACAGCCTGGCTGAGGAAGAAAGGGGTCGAGAGGTTGATGCTGATAACGTCGTTCCAGTTCTTCGCACTGTGCTCGGTAAAGGGCTCACGACGAATGATGCCGGCGTTATTGACGAGGATATCCACGCCACCGAGTTGCTTGACGACTTCGGCTACAATGCCGGGGGCGGTTTCTTCACCCTTGGAAAGGTCGGCGGTGATGGAAACGGTCTTGCGACCAAGCGCAGTGATCTTCGCGGCAGTTTCCTCCATGGGGATCACGTCGACAAGGGCTACATCCGCGCCAGCCTCGGCGAGTGCGAGTGCATAGCCCTGCCCGATGCCGCGCCCGGCGCCGGTGACAATGGCAATTTTTCCGTCAAGTTTGAAGAGATCGAGAAGTTTGTTGGACATTGGTAATGTATGTTTTTCGATTTAGTAAGTTGTGAAGCGAGAGGACGATCCCCCTGCCTCTTTAAAACAGCATCTTTTATATTAGCGCAAAACGGACGGTGGCGCAGGGTCCATGTCATCGTAGGTGAGATTCTCACCAGCCATTGCCCAGATAAACCGGTAATTACCGGTTCCACAGCCAAAGTGGACCGACCAGGGAGGTGAAATCACCGCCTGCTCGTTGCGGACGAAGATGTGGCGCGTTGCGGTTGGTTGCCCGGCAAAGTGGGATACAATACGATCCTCGGGCATGTCGAAATACATGTAGATTTCCGACCGGCGGGTATGGGTATGCGTCGGATAGGAATTCCATACGCTCCCCTCAGCCAGCGAGGTGTAGCCCATGACCAACTGGCAACTCTGTACACCGTCGGCAAAAATACACTTGCGGATGACACGATCATTCGAGGTGGCGTTCGCCCCCAAATGAACCGGCTTGATGTCCTGCTCCCGGACCAGTGTCGTGGGATAAGCCTTATGCGCAGGCGCGCTGAAAAGGGCAAACCGGGCAGGCTTGGCCGGATCCTGGCTGCCGAATTTTACGACCTTGCTGCCTTGGCTGACATATAGACATTCACGCTATCCAACGTCGTAGCGTTTGCCATCGACATCCACCCATCCGGGAGCCCCGATGTTCAACGTCCCCAGTTCCCGGCGAGCCAGAAAATAATCGCAGCCCGTTTCCTTGCTGTTCTTGAGTTCAAGAGGCTCCTTGGTCGGAACCGCGCCCCCGACAGCCAGCCGGTCAACGGCAGTAAATTGCATCTTGAGAGAGCCTTCGGCAAAAAGCTTCTCGATGAGAAACTGCTCGCGGACCTCGGAAGGGGTTAGTTTTTCAAATTCCTGCGGTGATGGCGGGAATATGATAGGAGTACTTTCTGCAATCATGATACTTTTTGAAGAAAACGTTTTGGGTAGGTTATCGCAAGAGGGCTTGTCGTCGATAGCGTTTAACAGTTTACTTAAAATATAAAACCCAGCCTCCAAGGAAGTCTTTAATGTCCCGTTTCCACACACCCGTCCCGGTAGAAGCTCTGCGCAAATCCGCTAAGTTATCATATCGCCAAGCCGGTTGAAAGATTGCTGACATAATACTTCTATTAAGTACCAACTGATCTCAATACATCTGACCAAAGCAGGATTGTTCTGCAACCCCCAGTAAAAAAACTCGCTGTAAACAAGCCCTTTGCTTTCCTTGTTTAAATATGTCCAACGCAACTGTTATTCTCGAACAACTCGGACGCTATCGTCTGCTGCCCATCCTCACAGTAGAAGACCCTGCCCAAGTCGAGCCGCTCGCCAAGGCGCTGATTGCCGGAGGACTTCCCTGCGTAGAGCTAACCTTGCGCACCCCCAAGGCCCTTGAATGCGTCAAATTACTGGCCGCCCGTGGCGATCTTCTGGTCGGGGCAGGAACCATCCGGAGTGTTGACCAAGCCAAGGCTGCGGTCGCCGCCGGAGCCAAATTCCTGGTTTCTCCCGCATGTAATCCTGATGTCTTGAGCTGGTGCCGCGATAACAACGTGCCAATTACCCCCGGATGTGTCACCCCGTCTGAAATCGAACTCGCACTTTCCCATGGTTGCCATGCCGTGAAGTTCTTTCCTGCTTCCAACTTCGGCGGAGCCAAAACCCTCAAGGCATATTCCGCCCCCATGCCCGATGTGAAATTTATTCCTACCGGCGGCATCACCCAGGAAACATTGGCTGACTATCTGGCGCTTAAGACAGTGGTTGCCTGCGGTGGCGGCTGGTTTGCCACAGCCGATGACCTGAAGAATAACCGCTTTGCCGAGATTGAGCAACGGGTGCGCGAGGCCGTCGCCTTGGTCGCCTCACTTGCCGCAAAAAAGTAAATTGTTCCTGCCACCTCGTTCGTACTCGTGGGATTATTAAAAAAATTGTTTTCCAAAAAATCTCCGGTTGCGGATGAAGCTGCGCCATCGGAACGCCAGCCCGAATCCAAGCCCACCGACACGGCGGGAACCCCTTGGATCGGTGTCGATCTCGACGGAACCCTGGCCGAGGATGGTCCTTGGCGCGGGTTTGAGCATATCGGACGTCCGGTGCCATTAATGCTGGAGCGAGTGAAGAACTGGCTGGCAAAGGGCATGACCGTAAAAATCCTCACTGCCCGGGCGACCCGTCCAGAAGCATCTGACCCGATAAAGAAGTGGCTGGTAGCCCAAGGGCTGCCAGAACTGGAAATTACCAATGCCAAAGATTTCGACATGATCGAGCTCTGGGATGACCGGGCCGTGCAAGTCGTGCAAAACACCGGACGTCCCTTCCTGAGCCCTTCCATTTTTGGACGTCCCCGCGTGCCGATCCTGCCTGACGAAGCAGCAAACAAGACATTTTATACGCTGCCAACCGTCACCACCCAGCAGGACAAAAAAGCAGGGGGAGAGGTTGTTTAGAAAAGGATTAAAAAGTGACATTCGTCAGTAAGTCGCCATTGGCTTAAATACCAAGCATGCACCACCACCGGCGGCTAATTTAAGGCGAAGAGTCTCATTTTTTCGCACCTGTCTTGTTGTCACCTTGATCGACTCCCGGTTGCGCAAGTAATGAGCATCGTCGCCATCTTCAACGATGCTTGCTGCATATGTGCGACTATCCAAAAAAGTAAGCGGCAACTCGATGATCCTATCCGATTCATTGGTTGCGGCGGCAACCAGGATCGCGTCCTTGGTCTGTCGCATCATCACAATATATTCCCCGATTTCACCAGCCAAGGTCTTGCTTTCAAGCCAAGGCATTTTTTGTGCAGAAAGAAAACTCAAGAGAGCTGGATATTTTCGATAATACTCCGGTATATCCGGCAGAATAGTTACACCCGAAAAAACAATCAGGGTTCGCGCCGCTTCCGAGGCCAGGGTGGAAGGCACGGGCTGGCTCTCGTCGACCCTTGTTGTCCTGCCCTGCCGAAGGTCAAACATGCCGTTGTTCATATCAAGGGGGCCTGCCACCATGTTGACAAAAACTGCTGTCGTAAAAGTGCGGGGGACAAAAACCCGATGGGCATCCAACTGGGCGTGGCAATATTCGCGCGTGACAGCATTGGGCCATGTACGCATTTGACCATAGGGATGAACGGGCCCGTCGTGAAAATCAACCAACAGACGGTTTTGCGCACAGAGGGAGGTTATCTTTTGGGTTCGTAGATTTTTTTCCCCGGGTGAGCCATTCATGAATCCGTATTTTACGCCCGCGGCACCCCAGTCGCCGTATTGCTGCAAAGTTTTTTTCAGCGGAAATTTTCTACCGCCGACGTCATTCAGATAAAGCCAGATTCCAACATTTTTCGATTTGGCGTATTTGATCAAATTTTGGACATCTTTCGCTTTGTCACCGGCCACAGGGTCAGATTTGTCGGAAAATTCGGGACCGTACCAATCGGCATCCAATACCAAATAGCGGAATCCCTGTTGAGCGGCAAAATCAACCATGCGAACCCACGAGGGATATGACATGGTGTATGTAAATCCATCCCACGTGGCACCATTAATGCGCCAATCCCACACGGCGACGCCCGGCTCCACCCAGGAAAAATCGACTCCAGCATCGGGAGCAGGGTTCAATAGCTCAATGGTATGTGAATCAACCAAGACACCAGGACAGTTGCCATACAATATGACACGCCATGCCGACTCGTAGCCTGGGTATATCTCTTGCGGATGGGAAGTAACCGAGAATGTCGTCGATCCTTTTTCGGACCCCAGTACCAAAGGCTGGCCAACGGCAAGATTTGCCTCGTGGATTGCCATGTAGCTGTCATTGCCCGCCTTCACAGTCATCACCGGCAAGCGCTTTCCTGCGCTTGCAGACAGTTTCTCCGGTCCGATATTTGCATTTTCGCCGTTGTAAAACCACGCGGTGAAATCCCCTGCAAAATTGTATGTTGTTACTTCTGCTTCAACGGTGGTTTTGCCGGATTCGGTTGCAGGGATTTCATATTTGAAGGCGACTCCATCGTTATAGGCGCGGGCAATAATCCGAAACTGTCGAGGCCCGGCACCTGAGGGGGCGTGCAGATCCAATACCAGTTCATTGTAATTATCGGCCACGCTGCTTCTTTTTCCCCAAAGTGGTTTCCAAATATCATTTATGCTTTGTCGGGTGGTTTTTCCAATCCGCCAAGATGGAGACGGTATTAGATCCCCAGTGCCTGTCTTGAAACCTAACAATGACTCTGAAATGAGTTTTGTGTCATTCGCAGTAAAAGAATATACGTAGCCTTCGGGAGAATTTCTTATTTCCAGCAAAAGCTTTCCATCAGGTGATGTGACTTGATCGGACTGCCCCATCGCCTGAATACTGAAGATGGAAAGGAAAAGGCATAATGCCATAAACACGCTGGGGGATGTCGGTTTCATATTCTATGGAAATATGATGGATTGATATTTTCCCGACTTGTTCCTAATTTCAGCAGCGAAGAATGTATTTCAGTAAAGGCAGCCTTCGGCTCTCATCTTCGAGCAAGGATAAAATAAGTAATGCACATCGACGTGTTCCTCACCAGGCATTGTCTAGGCAACAACGACTTCAACACAGCGATCTTCCCGAATCCCAAGGGGCGGCAAGTTAACAGTTCACTGTTTCCGGGCACTCCCTGGTTCGCATTGTCCTTTTCATCCCCTTGCATGTAAACAAACCTTTTCAACCAACTATGAAATCATCCCTGCTTCGCTCCCCTTCCCTCATCATTCTGGCCGCGCTGGCACTGGCGCCTCTTGCATTTAATCAAGACTGCTTCGCCCAGTCTGCCTCCGTAACCTCCACGGCAGCCTCAACCAAACTGGACCCCAAGGAACTTGATATTGCCAAAATCGTCACCGATATGCAGCGGGTGGCTGACTGGCAACTTGCCAACATGCCTGCCAAACGCCAGCAGATCGACTGGACTTTTGCCGCCTATTACACTGGACACATGGCCTTGGCCGATATTTCCCCCGACTCCCAAAAGTATCTCGATAAAGTTGTTGAAGCAGGAAAGAAATACAAATGGGGCATGTCCCCGCGCGGCAGTACCAAATACCACGCCGATGACCATGCCATCGGGCAAGTCTATATCGAACTCGCGCAGCGTCTGCATAACCCCAAATATATCGAAGGTACCCAAAAGTTTTTCGACTTCCTGCTGGAGAATCCGCCCAAGAATCCGGACGATCTCGATTTCTCCAAAAAGGGTAATATCGAAAAATGGTCGTGGTGCGACGCCCTTTTCATGGCACCACCCACAATGGCGAGGCTCTCAGTGGTTACCGGGGATCAACGTTATCTCGACTACATGAATAATCGTTGGTGGCACACGACTGACCACCTCTACGATAAAGAGGAAAGTCTCTACTATCGCGACGATCGCTTCGTTGGCAAAAAAGAAGCCAACGGGAAGAAAGTTTTCTGGAGCCGGGGCAATGGCTGGGTACTCGCCGGAATCGCCCGCGTCCTCCAATATATGCCAGCGGACTATCCCGAGCGTCCACGCTATGAGAAACTATTCAAGGACATGGCGGCAAAACTGATTACCCTGCAGGACAAGGATGGGTGCTGGCGCACCAGCCTGCTTGACCCCGGCAGCTTCCCTGCTCCGGAAACCAGCGGCACCGGCTTTATTTCCTACGCCTTCACCTGGGGTGTAAATACCGGACTGCTTGACCGCGCTACCTACTGGCCATCCATCAGCAGGGCTTGGTACGGCATAAACTCTCACGTCACAGCCGATGGAAAGCTCGGCTCCTGCCAGCCCATCGGACACGATCCGAAGAAGATCAAGGAATCCGATAGTGAAAATTACGGCGCTGGAGCCTACCTGTTGTTTGCGTCGGAAATGTACAAGGCAGCCATCCTCGCCAAGTCTCAACATGGTACCGTGACAATCAAGAACCCGGGAGATGAGCTTCGCAACTGGGAAACAGTGGAAATCCCCTCCGCCCAGCTCAAGGAACTCACCGGCACCACCGACCCTGCCGAAGTTCTCGTATTTGACGCGCTCTCCGCCCGTCTGGCAGACACCCAGGCGTTTGACAGCAACAATGACGGCACCGCAGATACCCTGCTTTATCAGGCCACCATCGGCGGCAAGGATACCAAGCGTTATACACTGGTCCGCAAGCCCGCCGAATTCAAGGGACCGGAGCCGATCAAGCTTGTCCATGCGCGGTTCGTCCCGGAACGCATGGATGACTATGCGTGGGAAAGCGACCGGATCGCCCATCGCATGTATGGTCCCGCGCTTATCAAGGGAGAAGGGACGCTCTGCAGTGGTGTGGATATCTGGTTGAAGTCAACCTCTGCCATGATCGTGGATAAGTTCTACAAGGGAAAAGATTATCACAAAGACCATGGTGAAGGTCTGGATTGTTACGACGTAGGGCAAAGCCGTGGTATCGGCGGTAGTGTTGTCCATGGTGATGGGAAATGGTATCCTTCCGACAACTTTGTCACCAACAAGACACTGGCCAATGGTCCGATTCGTGCGGTATTCGAACTCACCTATGCGCCATGGAATGCTGGGTCACGCAAAATTTCCGAAACAAAGCGTTTCACAGTCGAGGGAGGCAAGGATTTCACCAAAGTTGTCAGTACCTATTCCGCAGATGGCGATGCACCATTGCAAGTGGGGATTGGAGCCGTGCGAGTTGATTGGAAGGGAAGAAAAAAACACGCCACCAAGGCCTACATCATGGACGACACCGCCGATAGTGATACCAAGCCCGCCGCCGAGGGTAAGAACTGGTTCGCCGACTGGCAGACCAATACCGGCAAGAACGGTACCACTGGAGTCGGGATATATGTCCCCGGAGGAACTTCCGTAAAGGCTGTCGAAGGACACTGGATCGTCGTTGGCGAAGTCAAGCCCGGCGTTCCTCAAACCTACTACCTCGGGGCAGGATGGGATAAAGGCTGGTATCCCACCAAGGAGTCCTGGACCAAGGCCGTGGAGACCTTTGCCAAAACCGAAGCAACCCCCTTGCAAGTTTCTGTAGGAAAATAACCTTTCCGAAAAACACAAAACCACAAATGCCACCCTGTTTACACACGGTGGCATTTGTTTTGCACATATTGCATCCACGATACCAGAAATGAGTATTCAGCCGTTTCTATCGGAAGGACTCGACCCCTTTTGCCAAAGAAACCTGTCTTTTGTGGAACAAAATCTTTCCTAAACGGTGTTACTATTCGTCATGAAAAAGACAATCTGTGCCCTGCTCTTTACTACTGCCCTTTTGCCGTTTGCCCTTAATGGTGCTGTCGAGTCCGAAGCCATCATCCGAATTTTGTCCATAGACAAAAAGAATCCCGCTACTCCGGAAGAAAAATCGCGAATCCTTGCTGAAACCAAGGCCCTGTTTGCACTGGAACCCGCCTTGATGCCGGCACATCCCTCCGCGGCCGCCTATCCCGGAGCGCCTGCTGCAACTGCAAAAGCCGTCACCCAGGAGTTCACTCTGGAGCATAAGCAAGCATCGGAACAATGGCAGAAATTGTCCAGACGACACAATTACTCGGGAGAGTCCCGTCCGACCTGGTATTCAACAGGATTCTATGCAGCACCCGGAACCGTGGTGACCATTTCCTCCACCGAACTCGCGGACAAGAATGCCACCATCCGGATTGGTTGCCATTCAGATTCCTTGGAACGCTCACAAGCCAAAAACTGGAAACGCATTCCCATCATTTCCAATACCACAAAAATCACCGGTGACACTACCAAGATAGCGAATCCATTTGGAGGTTTGATCTATGTTATGATCCCCATTGCTGAAAAAGATTTCTCTGCAAAAATAAAAATTGGAAATGCCATCCCGGCCCCACTCTACCAGCTTGGAAAAACAACGCCGGAAGAATGGGAGGCCATGAAAAACAGCGAATCCCCCTGGGGGGAGATCGGCAGCGACCGGGTCGTGCTATCCATGCCAACCAGCGCATTGAAAACCATCAAAGATCCTGTCGAATGCCTCAAGGTCTGGAATAAGATTCTCGATACGGAGCGTGAGCTAGCCAACCATCCCGGAGACAGATATCGCCCGTTCCGCATTGTGCCGGACATTCAACCATCCGCTGGGTATATGCACAGTTCCTATCCAATTGTGGCCAGTGACAACGGAGGCGCAACCGGGGCCATCGCCGTAATGTGCGATCCCTCGCTTCTGACCAAACCCAGTAATGGCGGCGCCAATTGGGGATACTTCCATGAAATTGGCCATAATTACCAGAACATCGACTGGGTCTGGGGAGGGACAACCGAGGTATCCGTGAATTTCTTCTCCCTCTATTGTTTCGACAAAGTCGTCGGCACCCGGGATGGCGCACACTACGGGGTATCGCCTAAGGAAACCAAGCGCATGATGACCGAGTATTTCAAGGATCCGGATTACAAAAAATGGACCTCGTCACCATTTCTGGCACTTTGCACCTTCCGCCAATTACAGGATGAATTCGGCTGGGATGTTTTCAAAAAAGTCTTTGCCGAATACCTCAAACTTGAGGAGTCCGAACGTCCCAAAGGGGACCAGGCCAAGCGTGACATGTTTGTGGTGAAATTCTCAAATGCCGCAGGCAAGAACATTGCCCCCTTCTTCAAGGCCTGGCATATTCCGGTCAGTGACACGGCCAGCGAATCCGTTAAGGATCTGCCCGAATGGATGCCCAAGGATTTTCCACCTGTGGTGGAATAATCCAGCGTAAGGCGACGGCATTAGAGCCGCCCAAGCCGTTTTCCTGATCCAATTCGCTCGTCTGACACGGGCTACCGATCCATACAGGCAGGGATTGCATTTGGATTCATTTGCATTGAGAGTTATTCGGTCGTGGAGAAACCGGATCCTACATCAACACCTACTCTCGCAGAATGGAAACAAGGAATTGTCAGCCGTTCGCCCGAAGAGACCGCATGGCTGGCAGCAGGTCTGGCGGGACTTTTACCGGAAAATACAGCCCTCGCCCTGCATGGTGACCTTGGCGCTGGAAAAACAACCTTTGTCAGAGGATTTGCCCGGGCGTTGGGCATTCAAAGCCCGGTTACCAGTCCGACTTATTCGATTTTCACCATTTATGAATCACCAACCCGTCAGTTGGTGCATATGGATGCCTTCCGGCTGGCAACACCCCAGGATGCAGATACCCTCGTATTGTGGGATCTGCTGCGTACGCCATGGACACTCGCTGTAGAGTGGCCGGATAAACTCGGCGACCGATTACCCGAAAACGCATGGCATCTTGAATTCGCCATTAAATCCGCAGACAGGCATTTTATCCGCCTGCGTTGAAGAGAAATTTGCCCTGAAAAATTCCCAATATGGGATCAGGTTGCTTTTTGTTTAAAGAGTTCCTCTTCCTTCAACCCCGACAAACGCTGGATGGATTTTAACAGGCGCATCAGGGCAAACACAAAAACCACCATGGTCGGCAGCACGATCACCGGCCAACTCCAAAGTGTCATCTGTCCCAATTCCTGATTAAATACCGCCGCATCAATCTCGGGATGGGTTTTGATAATCAAACGCGCAAGGAGGAAATTAAGTGCCCCGGAAAACACAAAGGTCCCGGAAAGCAATGTCCCCGCTTTCCCAATGCTTTTTTCGAACTCGGTCCGGGTTCCGCGCTCGTCTATCGCCGTGTTAATGCGGGGCATGTTGATAATAGTCTCATTCAACAACAGAGAGCGCAGGATCGGACGGCCCATCCGATCTGCCACAAAAACGACCATGCCGATAATAAGCGGAACCGAGGCCTCCTTTACCGCCACCCACAAGGGATCCATCTTGAGAAGCCCCAAGCCCCCGCTGGCCAGCGTGCCAAGGAATCCAATGATCGATAGCATATTGGCCTGGCGTCGTCGGAAAAAATCGAAGCAAAAATACCCCACCGGAAATAACAATGCCACTACAAGCACCATTCCCGGTTGCAGCCACTTCCCCAGCCATGCGTCCCCCTTGCTAAGCAATATCGCCGGAATGGCGACATTACATGCCAAGCTAAGCCATATGTTTTCGGTACGAGGTTTCGTCGCTTCAGGCATAATTAATGACAGAAAAAGATCAGCCTATCATTCCTTGTGGAGGTGTCATCCTCAACAAGGGATATCTTGGCATGATCCCGATTATAAATTAATCGGAACACTAATTGAGAAAGCTTTCCCGTATTCCTCGGCAATCTTATCAAATCCGGTTTGGGAAATTTTACTATTCCCCTCTGCCGCCTGTATAGCCCGCAATTCAGCAGCACCATCGGGGGACAAAATGATCGTGGAAACATCAATACGCCTTAACGTTCCCTTGAGAGGGACAGCGTCATTATTGTCTATGATGATTTCCCCTGATTTTATTTTCAGCCCATTGTTATATGAATTCACCACCACATCTACCTGACTCTGATTATAGGCATCCCTGACTTTTTGGGAAAGACTTTGGTGAACCAGCGCTTCCATTTTTTTGGTATTCGGATTATAATACCAAAACACCATGGTAATATTGACCACATTTGAAGCTTGAAAATTTTGCGGCCCTGTCGCCCATGTGTTCATGGATTGGCTGGTACGCGAACCGTTAATATCCAACACTTCACCTGTTCCATTCCAATAGTTTAACGGATCCTGCCCTGCGCCTGTCAGCGAACCTGTAACGAGGGGGATCGCCACGTCAAACGTGCCCTTGGCATCCACAATTGCCCGATAGAATCCATAGATTTGTTGAATCAATTCTCCTGGATTATCGAAAGGCGATCGCTGTCCCAACTGGTAGCACACAGCACAGACGTCGCCTCCAATTTTCGTCTTGGTCCCGCTCTCCCTTTTTTGTCGATCAGGAACAATGGAAAACAACATCAATTTCGGAGCAGCACCTTTTATTATATTCCCAACATCATTGGGATGCTCAATCTGCATCCAAATATGCCCATCATTTCGGATGATTGCCGACTGCAAATCCTGCTCCAACGGGCCAAGAACAGCGCGTGATTCCGAAGTCGTCGATAGATTGGCAATAGCACTGTCATACGCATTGAATGTCTGCGTTGCGACGGTCAGCACAATCATGATCAAGACAACCATGATTGCCGTGGCCGTAAGAATTTCAATCAGAGTAAAAGCCGGCCGGAACACAAATGCTGTTTTTCGTCGTAGCATGGGATAAATCAACGGTTAACGATTATATTCTGGCTTAAAACCGGAAGAATGTCCTGTTCATTTGTAACCGAAATATCCACAAAATCATGGGGATATATCTCCAAAAGCAACGGTATATACGCAAGCCCATACTGATCTACACTCGAAGGCAAGGGCCCTCCAGAATAGGTTGTATCACGAACTTCCATCGTAGAGGGATCCAAATTAATTTGTTGCTCTTCCAATATGTTAGAAATTGATATTTCCACACGATAGACTGGCCCAACTCCTCTTTGGTCATCATATGTCGATGTATTAAAATTATCACCAGATGCTTTATAAACAACAGCTATCGTCCCTCCTGAGCCAGGATTGGTAGAATCAATTTCTCGATTAAAACAATAAAGCACCACCTTGTTTTTATCCACGGCGCTTTTTACGAAATCATAAACGACCTCGAAGGATGATTTACTGGTATCGGAAGCCCCCGCCAACCGCTCTCCACCTACGAGCTGGGGATTATCCAGGGCAGCACTAACCGCACTTACCACACTGACTGCCCGGTTTGTCTGCACCACATCATCAACCTGCTGAAATGTGGTTCCGAGCAAACCGACCAAGGCTAATATTGCCATGGCAATCACACCAACAGCAAGAATCACCTCAACCAAACTAAAGCCTTTTCGGCAAGATATACGGAATGTTTGCATGGGTGTTTTGTTTACGTGTTCCCTTTGTCCATCTCGTCCGGATCATTATAGGGTACAATTGCCCCCGATGGCACAATGGCGAACCCTGTAACATTATTTTTGTTACGAAATATGGGCTTTTTTAGTGAAGGATCCCAATCACCTTCTGAAACCATGAATGTTGCCATATTCATATTGCTGGTACCATCTTGGTTGAATTCGTAAAAATACCATTCCGTGTCTCCTGATCCTTCTGCCTGTCCAACCAAACTTGCTTCGTAATTAAACCGCATGGTCGTTCCTGAGGCATCCTTGTTATTAACACGGCTTTTCCTGTTCGTACCCAAACTACCTTCGTCAGGTGAAATAAAATAGACATTCTTGGGCAGCATTTCATCGGCAGCCACCGTGTACCAATAATAATCAGATGGCTCACTACTATTAACATTTCGAGTGCCACCGATAATCACCCGAATCATTCTCAAATGTTGATCCTCATTGGTAGAGTCATTGAGAACCAGCACACGACTACGGATATTGTAGAGCGGATTGGTCTCGGGGTTTCGATCCGGATTTTGTGCCTGCATCGCCTGATAACGTGCCGTCCGAAAAACTCCCATCGAGATACGCTGCGCACTGCTCAATCCTTCCGGGTTTCCCGGTTGAATGGCAATGATTACCGCCGCAAGAATCATGACTATCGCCATCACAGCAAGCAGTTCTACCAGCGTAAATCCTGCGCGCAGTTTTTTATTTTTAAAGAGTTGCGACATGGAACAGGACAAGTGTGGATCAAATCCGCCGTTATTGTTGCACGATGATGTCTTCGTATCCAGATCCGTCCGATTTTAGAGTATATATTACGATTTTCGCATTGAGCTTATTGCCACTCTGAAGACCCAAATCCGCCGTATTGGTTGGCAATTCCTTCAAGACAACATCTCCGGTATTATCAGTATCCAGTACAATTCTGATACGAGAGTTTCCAAGGGCATCTACCAATTTCTTGGTGGTAGGCTTTCCATCTTCATAACAATCAGGACCAAATGTATAAAACTCACGAGCTTTCCGATTGTATTGCTTGCGCTCAGTATCACTCAAAGCAGTATTATCCATGCCTTTTGCTTGCAAGGACTTTACAAAATTCTCCCCGATTGATCCTTCCGATAAGGTATAATAAGTATCCGCTGATGAAGAATACCCCGATCCCAAATTAGGATACGTTCGATATTCCCCCTTGTAATTGTTGAGTGCAACGGCCCACTGCTGAAACATAGCCTGACTGGCGGCCTTTTTCGCATGTTTTTGAGCAGCACTGATGGCAGGAACAAGGACTGCTGCCAATATACCGATGATCGCAACAACCGTGAGCAATTCGATCAGCGTAAAGCCCCGGCGTTGAAAACGAGAATAGAAGCGTGTTTTTTGCATGGGAAAAGAGCGAGAGAAAGGGGGTGTTAGACGTTTCACAATATGAGCCATCCATCCATGGAGTGTCAATCGAAAGAAACATATTTGCGCATGGTTGCGACGGATATCTTGTAAAAAAAATGCAACGCTCCCTATACAAAAAACCAATGCAGCCTTAAATTTTATCAATGGCACAAGGCAGAGATCATTCTTGTTCCTTTGGTTGCAATACATTCCCTAGACACCAACAACTACCAAAGGAGCGTAACATGATCACTTCCCCTCAAAACCTTCGCTTGATCGACCTATCCCGGGAAATTTCTTATTCCCTACCCCGCACGTTATTTCAAGTCGTAGCAAAACCCTTGAACAGACTTCTGGGGATAACGGCTCTAAATACATGTTATGAGGCGCTTTTGCAGGCCCCCGAAAGTGAAGATTTCTTTTCTGCGGCCATGCGAATACTGGGGCTGAGCTATACGATATCGGATGAAGACTTGGCGCGGATACCTCAAGATGGGCCCCTGTTTGTTGTGGCAAATCATCCTTTTGGCGGTGCCGATGGCATTATACTGGGCTCCATCCTCAGCCAGTTACGGCCTGATTTCCGATTTCTAGCCAACTCGCTCCTATGCCGGGTGGACGGTATCAAGCCTTGGATATACCCGGTTAACCCTTTTGGTGGGCCTCATGCCCAACAGGCAAATCTGCGAGCCATGCATGATTCATTGCAACATCTCAAGGAAGGCGGATGTCTGGCCACATTCCCAGCGGGAGAGGTTTCCAGCTTCAAATTCCGGGAAAAACAGGTTTCCGATCCACAGTGGAGCCCCCATATCGCCCGCATGGTTCGTCAATCCAAGGCCACTGTGTTACCCGTCTTCTTTCATGGTCGTAATAGCCTGCTCTTTCAACTTGCCGGGCTAATCCACCCTCGTGCTCGAACCGCCTTGCTCATGCGAGAACTGGTCAACAAACGTAATACTGCCATCAATCTGCGAATTGGAAACCCGATTCCGTTCCACAGGCTCGAAACCCTCGCTACCGATGAAGCCATGATAAACTTCCTTCGGTTGAGTACCTATTCCCTCAATAGCGCCACAACATCAAAGCCTGTTGCGTTTCCCCAATCACCATTTTCGGAAAAACCCGAAACTCCCATAATTCCCGCCGTTCCCGCCTCCCTCATCAAGGCCGAACTGGAGACATTGCCGCCTGAAGCACTCATCACCGAAAGCAATGCCCTTCGCGTCTATTGTTTTCATGGCAATGAACTCCCGCACACGCTCCGGGAAATAGGACGCCTGCGTGAGATTACTTTTCGGGCGGTCTCAGAAGGCACAGGCAAGAACTGTGACCTCGACGACTTCGACCACCATTACGAGCACCTCGTCCTCTATGATTCCGCAGCCAATACCATCGCAGGAGCCTACCGATTAGGCCTTACCGACGTGATACTCGAAAAACTCGGCAAGGAAGGCCTCTATACATCAACCCTCTTTAACTTTCGCGCGGAATTTTTCATGAAACTCAACCCTGCCATTGAACTCGGCAGATCATTTATTCGTCCGGAGTACCAGCGTAAGCCTACCTGCATGCCCACCCTCTGGAGAGGCATCACGGGATTTGTCGCCCGCAATCCGCGTTACACCCGGCTGTTTGGGCCTGTCAGTATCAACCCCGAATATAACGACATTTCCCGACAGCTCATCCTTGGGTTTCTCAAGCAAAACAATATCGCCACCGACCTGGCCCCTCTGGTTCAGGCAAAAAATCCCCCTCGGCGCAGACATATTCGCGGAGCCGATCTTAAAAAACTTCTTCATACCACGATCGATATTGACGGAGTTTCCACCATCGTCTCGGAAATCGAAGACGACAAAAAACCTGTCCCCGTACTCCTCAAACATTACCTCAAGTTAAACGGGCAGCTGATCTCCTTCAACATCGACCCTGACTTCGGCGAATGCCTCGACGGGCTCATCGTCGTAGATGCGCTCAAGATCGAACCCAAACTTCTCAAGGCCTACATGGGAGACAAAGGCGCAAAATACTTCACCGCCTTCCACGGAGAAGAATTTCCCGAGCTAAACTAAACCTGGGTTACGCCTTGTTCGGCTTGTTGACAATAACGTGGTCAACCAAACCGTATTTGCAGGCCTCATCCGCCGTCATGTAATAATCACGGTCGGAATCCTTCTGCACCTGTTCCAGTGATTTTCCACTGTGCTTGGCAATTGTCCGGTTCAACACATCACGCCAGCGAATAATCTCCTTGGCCGCGATGGAAATATCCGAGGTCTGCCCTGTCGCTCCGCCCGTCGGCTGATGGATCATCACCCGGCTGTTGGGCAAGGCATAGCGTTTTCCTTTTGTCCCGGCAGCCAGCAATACTGTCGCCATGCTCGCCGACATGCCCACGCAATATGTTACAATATCACAACTCAGGAAATTCATCGTATCATAAACAGCCATTCCGGCAGTCACACTGCCACCGGGCGAATTGATATAGAGGTGAATATCCTTCTTCGAATCCTCCATCTGCAGAAAAAGCATCTGCGCAATCACGGCGTTGGCCACCTCATCATAAATCGGCGCACCCAGGAAAATAATCCGGTCCTTCAGCAGCCGTGAATAAATATCCCACGAGCGCTCGCCGCGCGCGTCACGTTCAACAACACTGGGAATGATATAGCTCATTGAAAACTTCTTGGTCTTAGTTTGGCAGATTTCAGTAAAACATCCCTAAGGTTTATCCCTTCTGCGAATTCGCAAATAGAAAATCATCAAAAACACCTCTATTCCGCTTTTTCCCGCACCAGGAATTTTTGATAGAGCACCGATGCCGCAATGGCAATGAGCGCCGTACCAATCAGCGCGATGACCCGGTATATCTGTTCCAATCCGGCCAGATCGAATAAAAACAATTTGAGCAATGTTATCCCGAGCAATCCCAGCGCCACCCAACGCAGCAAGGGTAACCGCCGCCAAATGCCATATCCGATCATGCCGAGCGCAAATAATCCCCAGGCCAGCGTAAAACTCATCCCGCGCGCCCAACCTGCATCGGCGCTATCCATCCAGCGCCCGGTTACACTCAAATTCATTTTCGCGGCACCGACTTCGGTGAAATAATCAGCCACTTCGATATTTATCAAAAGAAATATCAGAACAACCCCGATGCCTTTTAGCATCGCCAGCAAACTTCGGCCGCTAAACAACGGCAATGATTGCTTCTCCAACTGCCAGGCAGCGGCAAGGAAGCAGACAGCAGCAACCCCATAAGTATAAAGATATACGTTAAATACCGGCATTCCCTTTACATAAGCTCCATGCAAGATCTCTGACCCCAGGGTTAGCCTCCAAAGCACAATCACCAGCAGCCCCAAGGCTGTAAGGCCCAGCCCCCGATGTGGAATCCGGCGCACGAGCCAGCATAATGCCACCGCCTCCAAGGCCCATCCCAATGTCAACCATTGCCGGTCAAACTGCACCGGAATAATCAATGTCGCAAATCCCAACGCCACCCCGGCAAACCAGGCTAGTTGACTAAGCCGAGCTGCATTGTCTTTCGGACTGATTTTTTTTAGAAAAAGAAATCCTGCCAGTGCAGGCAATACCAGCAAAGCAGGCAACAATCCCTTCAGGGATTCCGGGACAAACCATCCCGAAGTTTCCCGTAACAAAAGGTAATGCAACGGAAACGACAGTGCAGCCAACGCCCAAGGAGATTTCCGTTCAATCAACCGCTGCCAACTGACAAAAGGTGCAATGGTGAACAAGGCAGCGAAACCGGCAAACCAGGCGAAATAGATGGCGCATCCTTCCAAGGGAGCATCAGTGTCCAGGGACATCCACCCATTCGCAGATATATTCTGGGAAGTCCACACCGCCTCCACCAACAGGGTCCCGCCCAGACCCACTGCCAGCAACACGGGAAGTCGAAGCCAGTTCGATGTCCACGCCAGCAAACATCCCATCACAAACATGGCACAAAATGGCGCGGTGGGGTCCGGCAATTCACCCTTGGCCACCACCAGGAAGATCAAGGCAAACGGCATCACACACGACCCGATACTTAACGTCCGACGCTGCAACGCTTCATCATTTGCGTCATCTTTATCTGTCTGGAACATCCACCAGCCCAGCGAGGCAAACCCCAAGGAGAACAAACAAACAAATGCCAGCAACATTCCCACACCTGACTGCGATTCGCTTCCAATCCGGGCCAGCGCCACCCCTAAGCAGACCAAGCTCAAAACGAGCGAGACAACCATGACCGCCACATCCCGCGATGATATTGTCAACGCCACGGCCAGCAAGGTTAACGCCAATACCAGTATCCCTGAAACAAACGGCGCCAACGGAGCCGACAGCAAGGATATCATTGCCAGCAACAATCCCGCCAGACCCGCAAGCGGCGCACTAATCCGGGGAATCTCCAAGATCCGGAACTTCTGCAAAATAACCGGCCCTATTCCATGCAAGAGAACATAAGTCACAAATAATCCCATAACCGGCCAGAGCCAATTGGTTTCAAAACATCGCACAGTCCATACCGCCATGGACAGCGCCGTTATTCCCGATATCAGCGGCATCGACCAGCCCACCCGTTTCTCCCGCAACGACAGCAAAAGCGGGATAAGCGCCATGATAAACATATAGCCAAACGGCACCCAAGGTGACCGGGAAACGGAGAGTTTTACGTCATTGGTAAACAGACTGATTTCCAGTCCGAAAAAGTAACCCGGAATCACCAAAAGCAGCGACGCGATTGCTGCCGAAATCCGCAATCCCGTATCGTTCTTCATACGCCAAACCACGATCAACAACGCCACAGGGAACGCCAATAAAAGTCCCATCGGCTCCAACACGCCGGGCCATGAATACCTACCTAAACCATTCTGGATAACCCATCCCAGAAGCACCAGCGAGATGGAGCCTCCGGCAACGGGTAATGTCGTGGAAAATCCTTTTACCCGCAGCCCGATTAACATCGGGATTGTGCCCAGTATCGCCAAATAGCCGAATGGAACCCACGGCATTGCCGCAAACTTATCTTCCAAGGTGCAAATCGCGCCAAACAGGAACCCGGGAAACAACAACGCCAGCGTAGTCAACAACAGTACAGTCCGGCTTACTCCGCCGACTCCTTCGCCAAGTGAGCGCAAAGCCAATAGTAAATAGAAAGAAGGGAAGATCAGCAGCAAGATCATTGGCATCAGGATTCCTGGCCAAACAAAACTCCCGACATCAACCAAACATACCCACAGCGTTAGTAGCAGAGCCCAAGCTACGCCTCCGAATGGCAGTGACATCGACAAATTCCGTTCCCGCAAGGATACCGCCAACGGGATCAACCCCGTCAGGAAAATAAAACCAAATGGAATCCAGAGACGGTCACTTAATTCTCCACCGATCATATAATATGACCCCAGGAAAAATGCCACCACCGACAATCCCAACGCCGTCAGAGACATATTCACACGCGCACGGGTGGGCTCTCTGATCAACCATGAAGCAACAAGATACAAACAAGGGAAAAGCAACGCCACCCCCATGGGGATCAATGCCCCCGGCCAAAGATGATAAACCTGTACTCCCGTATCGGGGTCTATCTTGTTGAAAAACTTTGCCGCCCATCCAACAAACAACCCGGCAAATCCCAACCCTGAAAGCGGTGGCAACAAGGGCCAGGAAAAACGCCAGCTTGTCGCCAATACCCCGACACTCAGCAGCCCCAAATAGCTAAACAAGGCAATTGGTGAATCATGTCCTGTGCTGATCAGAATCGGGGTTAAAAAACCGGCCAGCAACCCCAGCACGGCAACCACTTGCGCCCGCATCAATCCCGCCAGGAAAAACGCCCCGATGGTAATCCCGATCATCAGTCCGAACGTCAGCGGCGCGGTAAATACAGGGAATCGATAATAGGCTTTGCAGGCAAAAACCACCGCATACAGCGTTACCACGCCAGTGCCTGTCAATGTCTGTGCCGTAACCCGGTAAACGCTCTTGCGAAACCACACACCTGCGCCGATCAATCCCAGAGAGATCATCGCACCCATCGTTACCCGCAGCCACTCTGGAATCCAGCCACGCTGGAATGATTCCTTGATGAGAAAAACCAAACCCAGAAACAATGCCAGCCCCCCTACCCAGGCAATAAGCTTGGCCCCAAAAAACTGCTCCCAATTAACAGGTTTCTTTTCCACCAAGGGGGATGCGGGCGGAGGCGCTGCCCGTACCGTTTCAACAACGGAAGAGGCTGGCAGCGGAGGTGGAGCAACTGGCTGGGAAATTGATTTCTGCGGTACGGCAGCCTGCTTTGCCCACGTTTCAGGGGTTGCCGGTTCCAACACTGCCTGCCTCGGTTGTTCTCCGCCCACAGGAGGAGTCTCTGGTGCCGGGCTAACAATAGCCCGTTTCTCTTCCTGCTTGGATAATGTCTCTGCAGCGGCGGTTGATTCCACGACAGGCAAAGGAGGAGGCAGCGGCGCTGGCGTTGGAGAAATACTCTGCTTGGGCTGGTTTTCACTGGGTGCAGCAACCTTTTCTCCGTCCGCAAACGATGAAATCGGGGGGCTTTCATCTTTTACAGCAGTTACATGCTGCACAGCAGGCTGGACAGAAGACACTCCCGCTTTGGGTCGCGCCACACTATCCTGCTCGATCGGGCCAGCCTGACTCAATTTTTTCAGGTCACGCTCCAATTGCCCCACCCTATACCTCAGCATATTCACCTCTTCCGCAATTCTCATCGCCTTGGATGCCCTGGCCATGGCCCATATCGGCATAACAAAGATAAAAAGGATCAACAAGGCAGCCAGCCCAAGGATAAGAGATTCCATGACAAAAAAGTTTCGAGGAACTATAGCAGAACCCTCGCAACCTGCCTAATTGATAAAATCAATACTCAGATTGGCAGCATTAAATGTAGTTTTACCATATTTTCACTGATGTCCGTAAACAATTATCCCGGAGAGTGTCTTTAA
>JAITVQ010000190.1 GCA_031285745.1 Puniceicoccales bacterium
TAGCCCGTAGGCGACAAAGGTAGTTAGGGCCAGCCCCGCATAAATCAGCGGCATGTTATAGGATTCCTGGATATTCCTGACGACCTCCCTTGTATAAACCAAATAATCTACCGCGATAAAGTTGAACCGGACAAAGAACTCGCTCCAGAATACCCATTCGGACACGGCGCCAAAGAGAAACAACCCCAACGCCAGGATAAACATGACATGGATAAGGGCGCGAAACCATTTCAGGGAAAACCAGCCTTTCGGGACCACCGACAGAAAGCAGGCCATGGGGACCACAAAGAAGACGGCCATGGCCAAGTCGAAGATAAAGCCTACTGCAAATCCGGCAGGGAGCGTCCAGTCCCATGTCACCGAGGTGATGCTGCGAATGAAAAATGCGCCGCGCACCAAGGTCGCGATCAGGACAAATAGGCCGATAAAGAGCAGCGTGCCACCATGGCGGGATTCGAGCATGCTCTTGCCCCGTTGCTTAATCCGCGTGATAAACGAATCCCTTTCGGAATCTATATCTTCAGAATGGATGGAAGAGGTGTCGGTGGACATATTGATGAAAACACCCCTATGATTGCATAAAGAACATTATGTTTTTGTTACGGGAAGCGGCTTAAGGCGCTTATTTTTGTCACTTATTTGTAAAAATGGAAAATACTCTATCCAAACAAGAATCACTTCCTTACTTCCTGCTTCTCTCCGGAATTAATCCATCTACAACAAATAGTATCCATGCGTATCCTGGTTGTCGAAGATTCACCACGCCTGCAAAGATCAATTAGTCTCGCCCTGCGAAAGACCGGGTATTCCGTTGATGTTGCCAGCGATGGCGACGAGGGTTTGTGGCAGGCGGAGTCGAATGAGTATGACGTGATTATTCTGGACTGGATGCTTCCCAAACGGGACGGCTTGGAGTTGATGAAATCCCTCCGGGCCAAGGGAAACAAGACGCATATCCTGATGCTCACGGCCAAGGATGCCGTGGAGGACAGGGTGGCGGGTCTCGATAACGGTGCCGATGATTACCTCGTCAAACCATTTGCCATGCCCGAATTGTTGGCCCGGGTTCAATCACTTTGCCGACGCTTATATGGAGTAAAGAATTCCTGTGCCAGTATTGGCGGACTGGAGATAGATTTTGCCTCGAGATCAGTTCGGCGAAGGGGGGTGCCCGTGGATCTGGCGGCGCGTGAATATCAGTTGTTGGAATATCTGGCGCGGCGGCAGGGGCAGGTGGTGTCTCGGGCGGATATCGAGGCCCATATTTACGACAATATGGTTGATCCCATGAGCAATGTGGTGGATTCCGCCATTTGTATCCTGAGAAAAAAAATCGCCACAGGCGAAGATTCGGAACCGCTGATACATACTCGACGTGGCATGGGATATATATTGGAATCCAAACCGAAGTCTTCCTGCTAACTTGATGTTTTCCATCCGCCAACAATTAACCCGCCATCTTTTTGCGGTGGGAACTGTTTTAATGGGGGCTGCGCTGGGCGCCTTTTATCTCGTAGCCAAGAGTGAGTTGGCAGAGAGTTTCGACGATCTGCTGCGGGCCAAGGCTTATTCGGTAAGTTCTCTTACCGACCAGGAGGACGGCAAGGTGGCCTTTGATTTTTCGGAGGATTTTTTCCGTTATTTTGACAGTGAATCCCCTTTTACCTGTTTTCAGATATGGGATGCCGAGGGCGAGAAAGTTTTTGCTTCGCGACACTATTCTGCCGCCGAACTCCCCAAGCCAAACAAAGGCACCGCGAGCCAGCCTGAATTTCGCAATATTCATCTACCCGGTGGTGTACACGCCCGGGTGATTTCCTTTGTTTTTAACCCAAGGGCGGAGGAGGGGCGGGAGGCTGGGTGGGATCCCGACTTGATAATGCAGGTATCGGTGGCCATGACCCGGGAGGAAATCGATAATTTCCAAGCTTCACTGTTTTTCGTTTCGGTGGGTTGCTGGATTATTTTCACCGGTTTTCTTTTCTTTGCTGCGCGCCGCGTGCTGAGAAAGGGGTTGAGTTCGTTGGATCAACTTGGAAGGCAATTGGCCCGGTTGGATGACAAGACTTTGTCGGCCCGGGTCGTGTTGGATAAACAGCCCCGGGAATTAACCCCGATTGTCGATCATTTGAATGAATTGTTGGCGCGACTGGAGGCGTCTTTTTTGCGGGAGCGACGGTTTAACACGGCGGTTGCCCACGAGCTGAGAACTCCACTGGCGGAGCTTCGCAGCATGGCGGAATGTGCCATTGAATGGCCGGAGTCGCGCGAGCCAACCATGGACAAGGAAATTCTCGATATTGCATTGCGCATGCAGTCGATGATGACACGGATGCTGGCGATATCCCGGGGCGAAATGGGTAATTTGGCGACCAACCTGTGCGCCGTGGAAGTGAGTGCCCAGATGGAAGCGACCTGGAAGCAATTTGTCTCACGGGCCGAGGCGCGAAAACTGAAAGTACATTTGAATGTAGAACCCAGTTCGGTGCAGGTTGATCCGGTTTTCTTCCAGTCGATTCTCGTGAATTTATTCGAAAATGCCGTGGATTATGCACCTGTGGGCAGCGAGATTCTGATCTCGGGAAGACGTGGGGACGGCTCGGGTTATGTTTTGGAGTTTTCCAATCCTGCACCAATGATGAGTGTTCAGGATGCCTCGCAGATTTTTGATGCTTTCTGGCGAAAAGAGGCCGCGCGTAGCGATGAGCATCATAGTGGGCTGGGGCTCAGTCTTTCGCGAGCATTCGCAATAGCCATGAATTGGACGCTGGCGGTATCATTGACGGACGACGGGCAGATTATTTTCACTCTGGCGACAAAAGAGGGATAATATATTGGTTTCGCTGGAGTTAGGCCGACTGAGTGTGTAGGTTTTAAGGTATTTGACCTGAACTATTGCGGGTCTTTGAGTCCCTTGTCCTCATCAACCGTATTTGTTGGAGGTTGAGGATCGTAAATTGTTCAATCGTAGCATGTAGAAGGTTACTTTTCGGACAGAAAAGTTCCTTTCTACATTTTAGAAGCACGTAAATCTACGCGGGAATCCGCCTTGAAATTATTAGAAAGACACTTTTCAGCCGGATAAGTGGGGATAAATAATTTTGGATGGAGCTTTTCCCGATGAGTGTATTCTTTCGAGATATTTAAAGACGTTTTGCGCATCCGATGACTGTCTTTGCCCGTATTGGGACGACATTTTGGCGGCAGAAAAAGGAATTTTAACTTTTTAAGAAGGGCTTTGCCGATATACGGGTAGCTGTCTCTTTTGTGGAAAGGACATTAGCTCGGCCAAAAATCCTGGCAGATTAGACTAAAATTCCGGCTGATATGGCTGATTGAGATAGGCAAAGGGCGCAGTGAGTCTTGATCATCTGCGCCCTTTCTACGAAACACTCGGTTTCGTGTTTTCGAGGATTGCTGATTCTGTCCTTACATGATCTGGACAATGCGCGCCGAAATAATTGCCGGGTTGTGCCGAACTTGGCTCATGGCGTCCTCGCTCGGAGTTGAGTCGAGCTGATAAACGGCAAGTGCGGAGGTGGTGCTGGCGGTTCGACTGAGTGCCATGTTGGCAATATTGACCCGGGCTTGCCCCAATATTGTTCCCAGGATACCCACGATGCCTGGCTCGTCCTTGTTTTCCAAAACCAACAAGGTGCCCTCGGGAATGAACTCCAGGTCGTGTTCGTTTAATGAGACGATGCGGGGTGAATGGTTTTTGCCGATGACTGTGCCTGAAATGGTGCAGGTTTTTCCACCTTCGCAAACGGCCTCGACTTGGATCAGGTCCTTGTAGTCAGCCTCGCTGTTGGATTGGGTGACTTGTGCCTCGATGCCCAGACGCTTGATGAGGTGGGGCGCATTGACATCGTTGACATGCTCGCCGCTGATGTGTCGCAGGTAGCCGCGCTGGATGGCGCGGGAGACCGGCAACGTGTCGAATTCGGCCAGTGTGCCCCAGAATGTGATGCGAATTTTTTCCACACGTCCGGGCGCGAGTTGCTGGACCAGGGTGCCGAGTTTTTCTCCGAGTGATAGGAAGGGTCGAAGTTGCTGAAGGGCGTGAGGGTCGATGGAGGGCATGTTGACTGCGTTGCAGATGGCACCGCCGTTAAGCACCTGGAGGACGGCTCCGGCAATTTCCACGCCGACGTTTTCCTGGGCCTCAGTGGTCGAGGCACCCAGATGTGGCGTGAGAGTGAGATTGGGGATCGCGCGAAGCGGCGAGTCCGCCGCGAGTGGCTCGCTGGTGAATACGTCGAAACCGGCGGAGGCGACTTTGCCGCTTTGTAGTGCGGCGGCCAATGCGGCTTCATTTACCAGCCCGCCCCGGGCCACATTCACGATGTGAACGCCGTGTTTCATTTTTTCAAAAGCGGCGGTGTCGATCATGTTTTCCGTCTGCCCGGTAAGCGGCATATGGACGGTGATGTAGTCGGCATTGGCGAAGATGTCGTCCTGGGTTGTCACCGTGATGCCGAGCGACTTGGCCCGCGCCTCGGTGAGGTAGGGATCGTAGGCGAGCACTTTCATGCCGAAGGCGAGCGCTCGCTTGGCGACCTCGCTACCGATGCGCCCTAGGCCAAGAATGCCGAGTGTCTTGCCGTGCAATTCGGTTCCTGAAAGATTTTTACGGTCCCACTTTCCCTCACGCATGGAGGCTGCCGCTGCCGGGACTGGGCGCGCGCAGCAGAGCAGGTGTGTGAAAGTCAATTCGGCGGTGGCGATGGTATTGCCCGAGGGAGTGTTCATCACGATGACGCCTCTCTCGGTAGCGGCTTCCACATCGATATTATCCACGCCGACCCCGGCTCGCCCAACGCAGATCAGCTTGGGTGCCGCAGTCATGATTTCGCGGGTGATCTTGGTTTCGCTGCGAACCAAGATGGCAGACACATCGCCAACAAGAGAAATGATTTTCTCGGGAGAGGAGCCGTAAGCTTCAATAACTTCGACTCCCGGTTGTTGCTTTAGAAAAGCGACCCCACTGGGGGCAATTTTGTCGGCGACCAGTATTTTTATCATGATGGCAGTTGGAAAAGGGAGGCGATGGTAGCTTGTTTATGAGACAAGACCATTCTTCGCATCGTCGGAAGACGTATGGACAATAAGGAAGATGGCCGGGTTGCAATTTTTCGGAAATATTTCCGTCCGCAAACGATTAACAATGGAGAACCGAGTTCCCACGAGACCGTGGGCACATTAATATAAAGGGAAAATAGACATGCTCAGTGTTAAGCGTCTATCCTATGAATCTATCTGATCCCGATACGTCACTTCTCGCATGCGGCTGTTGCATCAACAGCATCGTCGGAAACCTGCGGCTCCCATAGCTTGCGTCTTTCCAGAAGATTAAAATGAGAAGCGGCGCGTTCCGAGCGATAGGAGGAGCGAACCAGCGGACCTGATTCACAAATATCGATGCCAATGCTGAGCGCATAGTCCTTCCATTCGGCAAATTCATCGGGATGCACCCAACGATCAATCGGGGCATGCTGTTTGCTGGGAGCCAGATATTGTCCGATGGTGAGAATGTTGACGCCTGCGTCGCGAATATCGCGGATGAGTTGGGCGATTTCCTCCCGCTTTTCCCCAATACCAAGCATGATGCCGGTCTTGGTAATAAAGCCGCGCTGTTTGGCGTGTTTTAACACCCAGAAGGAACGATCATAGCGGGCGGTCTTGCGAATGGGGCGCTGGAGACGCTCCACTGTTTCCAGATTGTGATTAAGAATGTCGGGGTGGGCGTCCAAAAGAATGTCGAGGTGTTCCTGCACACCCCGAAAATCAGCAGGTAACACTTCAATGGTCATTTCCGGGCATTTACTGCGGGTAAGACGTACCACCGCAGCCCAGACACTGGCTCCGCCGTCGGTAAGATCGTCGCGCGCAACAGAAGTAACGACGACATGGCGAAGTCCCATCTTGGAAATGGCATCGGCAACCCGGGGAGGCTCTCCCAAATCAAGCTCGGAGGGACGTCCGGTCAATACGGCGCAGAAGGAACAAGCACGGGTGCAGACGTTGCCCAATATCATGACTGTGGCGGAACCGCGCGTCCAGCATTCGCCCATGTTGGGACATTGGGCACTCTGGCAAACCGTATGCAGGCCATGTCCGTCTACATTGCGACGGGTCACCATATAATCGTTACTGGCGGGAAGCTTGGCCCGCAGCCAATCTGGTTTGCGCAGAATCTCGTTCATGTCTTTTGAAAAGTCTCAAATAATTGCCAGAACTCAACCGTCAAAACGGACTTCACCTTGTTTATGTCGATGGAGCCGCCGCCGAGTTCGCGGGAAAGGCTGGTGACTGTGCCATCAGCGGTAGAGATGCCGCAAGGGATAATGCCGTCGAAAAATGCCGTGTCATTATTCACATTGATAGCCAATCCATGATATGTGACCCAACTACGGGCGGCGACACCGATGGCGGCGATCTTTCGGGTTCCCAACCAAATGCCGGTCTTCCCTTCACGACGTTCGCCTTGGATTTCGAAGTGGGCCAATGTTTTCAAAATGCTTTCTTCCAATAGTCGTAAAAATGCGTGGAGATCCCGGTGTTTATCAAGGGAGACAATCGGGTAGGCTACTTGTTGGCCGGGATTATGGGCCGTAACATCTCCGCCCCGGGTGGTGCGATGGACTGCAATGCCTTCGCGTTGCAGGGTTTCACTGGAAACGAGAAGGTGCTGGTCGGCCCCGGGTCGGGCTCCAAATGTATAGGTGGCCGGGTGTTCGCAGAGAATAAGCGTGTCTGGCATATTTCCGGCGATGCGTTGCTCAACAACGGCCAGTTGGCGTTCCAGTGACTCTGCATAGGGAGTTAATCCCCAATCTATCGTCTGCCTCTCGGGGCTGTTTGCGCTCATTATTTTTCCCTAACTAAAGAAAACCATGTCTGCTGGAGCAGGTGTCGGCTCTGCGGGCTGTTCTTGGGCGGGAGCTTTTTCAAACCATTTATTGATCATCTTCATCCATTCGGGAGTTTCGGCATCCCGAAGCGAAGAATACGCATGGGCACCTACGAGACCAATAAAGAGAACGAGCATGAAAAGACAAATGCAGAGCTTGAGCAACATGGCGGAAAGATTTCCGATGATGGTGCCAACGCCGGCTTTTGATGCTTCCCCCCAGTTTCGCCCGGCCAGCATTTCCCCAGTCAGAGCACCGATCACTGGCCCGATGATAAGCCCGGCAAGAAGCCCGACCCCCGGTATCAGGAAAAAGCAAACCAGCGGTCCGATAATACCGCCCAAAAGTGCACCAACTCCGCCTCGCCAGGTTGCGCCAAACCATTTGGCTCCGAAGTAACTACCTACTAGCTCAAAAATATGGGCAAAAGCCGTTAGCACGGTTGCCAATAAAAAACTTTTCCATCCGATAGGACCTTGGTCCCATCCAATAAAACATATCAGGTACCCAAACCATGCACAAATAGGGGTTGGAATCATGGGGGCAAAAACGCCAATTATCCCCACAAGGATGATGAGAAACGCCACAATGCAGACAAGTACTTCCATGCCATTCTCAATGAAAATCTTCTTGCCCATTAGCAAATCAATCCGAATGACGCCTTTTAACAGATTGATTTTCAATAATGTAGATGGCAGCCAAACTTTCTGCTTCCCATGCTTTACTTTCCGGGATTATTTAACAACTTAGATACAAGAGTTTTCAGAAAGGAGCCAAGCAATAATAATACAAAGAAGTTCTTGATGATTTTCAAAAAGAGACTTCATGTATATATGTTAACTTAGTGCTTCTCAAGAAACTGACCGAAAAAAACTTCTTGTTGTCACTAGACAAAATACCATTTTTAGAAAATCTTCTAGTACTCGCAAGAATAACTAACAACCACACTAACACTTCTCAAAACAACCTCATCCAACGACAATGTCTCAGCCAAATCTCACAAAGCGTGAAATCGTCCTCGGAATCTTTGAAAAAACAGGATTCCCCCAGAAACACATTCGTGACTCCGTCCAATTTACTTTGGATACCATCATGGATGCCCTCCTTGCCGGTCGTAATGTGGAACTTCGTAACTTTGGTGTTTTTGAAATCCAAATCCGCAAGAGCCGCGTAGGGCGCAATCCTAACAAGCCCGAGAAGGATGTTATCATCCCCCGCCGCGCTGTCATCAAATTTAAGTCAGGCAAAGAATTGAAGGAACGCCTCAAAAAGATCGAACTCAACAGGCTTGAGAAGAAATAAGTTTAACCTTGGCACTTGCCAAGAGGGAGAGCACGCGACTAGTTCCGTGCTCTCTTTTTTTTAATCCACGACGGCGGCACCACCCGGTGTGCGGCGTTTCTTTCCAGACAACTCAAGTCCATGTTTACCAGTCTTCCCGGTTTTCGCGAATTTTATCCCGCCGAGCGTGCGCTCCAAAACCATATCTTCGATTTATGGCGGCGGACTGCCCGCCGCTTTGGCTTTCAGGAATGGGATGCTCCGGTTCTCGAGCCTCTGGAACTTTTTACGGAGAAATCGGGGGAGGAGATTGTCCGGCAGCTTTTTAACTTCGAGGACAAGGGGGGGCGCAAGGTTACATTGCGCCCGGAGATGACTCCCTCTCTCGCAAGGCTTGTTGCGGCAAGGGCTGGCTCCTTGCGGCGTCCGATCAAGTGGTTTGCCATCGGGGAGAATTTTCGATACGAAAAACAACAAAAAGGCCGGTTGCGGTCTTTCTATCAGTTCAATGCGGATATTCTAGGTGAGGCTGGTCCTGCGGCGGATGCGGAGATCATTGCCTTATGTATCGAGTCGTTAAGAGCCTTTGGATTTGATGTAGAAGACTTCCGGGTTCGGCTCAGCGACCGGACGCTCTGGTTTTTGTTTCTCGAGTCCTTGGGAATTCCAGAGTCTGCTGCGGTGCCGGTACTTGCTGTGGTGGATAAACTGGAACGTACTTCGTCGGCCGAGTTGGAGGAAATGATGGCTGATGCCCTGGTGGGAACAAATTGCGTTGCGATAGAAATTTTGCCTAAAGTCAAAAATTTCGTCGAACTGAATTCACTTCCAGCATTGGAACAGTTCTTCTCTGGTGAGGATACAAAGATTTTGGCACGTTTGGGAGAATGGAAGACATTGTTGGATCTTTTAAAAGCCATGAACTTGGAGAGTTTTATTTCCATTGATCTGACCATCGTTCGCGGGTTGGCCTACTATACTGGTTTTGTTTTCGAGGCGTTTGAGCGTACTGGTGACGGACGAGCCTTGGCGGGTGGTGGGCGTTATGATGCGCTCGTCAAAAAACTAGGCGGATCTGATATGCCTGCCACGGGGTTTGGCATGGGAGATGTCACCTTGAAAAACCTATTGGAAGATAAGTCGCTATTGCCGGTCTACTCTGATGCGCCTGATTTTTACGCTATTGTGTTGGATCCGGCTTGCCGTACTGTCGCGTTGACCGATGTGTCCCTGTTGCGACGGGCAGGCATCCGAACAGAATATTCTTTTAAAGACGGGAAATTTGGAAAACTGATTCAGGCTGCCGAACAAGCGGGCGCACGCTATGTGTTGGTTTATGGTCCCGATGAAGTGGCCAACGGGGTCGTGAAAATAAGAGACACCCAGGAGCGAAGGGAGATTACCATACCATCCCGGGAATTAGTTGCTCGTCTGCAAGCGGTGCTGGAAGGTGGATTGGCTGCAGCAGAAAGTTGATTGTAGAATAAAGCGGGGAGATACCTTTAATTTTACTGTATTCTCTAAAAGGGATCGCCAAAATTTAAGTATCTCCTCCATGTCGAAGCGTACCCACTATAAAAATATGGTTCTGACTGCCAGTGGAACCATGGGGTCGCGTATTTTGGGATTGGTGAGGGACCAGCTTATTGCGGCTTCATTCGGTACTTATGGCGTTGGTGCGGCCTTGATCCTAGCTTTTCAGATACCTAATCTGTTTCGTCGTTTGCTGGGGGAGGGGGCGTTGACTGCGGCATTGGTTCCGGTGATGTCGGATGAACATCGCAAGGGCGGGAAGGAGAAAGCCTTTCACTTTCTCAACATTGTGATCACGCGGGCGTCGTTGCTGATGCTGGCAATCACACTGTTAGCGATGTTTATTTCGTGGATAATCTCCCTGTACCCGGCTTTGGAGGATCGTTACCAACAGGCGGCTTATTTTACTGTTATTTGTATGCCGTATATGCCTTTGATTTGTACGGCGGCGCTTTTTACTGCCGGGCTTAATCTACTGGGGCGATTCGGGATTACTTCGCTCAGTGCCGTATGGCTGAATCTTTCGATGATACTGGCAATTGTTGTTGCCAAGTTTTGTTTTGCTCAGGACGGCGCCCAGTTGGCTGTCTGGGCATGTGTCGGCATGCTGGCCGGAGGTGCACTTCAACTTGGAATACCTATGCTGGCGCTTTGGAGGGAAGGTTGGCGGCCACGTTTGACTTTGGAAGCCAGCGAATCATGGACCCAGCTTAAATATATCTTCATTCCTGCCGTTACAGGCGCGGGTATTCAGCAGATCAATTTTTTCATCTCTCGATTTCTCGCCTTCAACGTCGATAGCTCGGCTCTCTCGGTTTATTATTTTGCCAATCGTATCGTCGAATTACCCATAGGGGTCTTTGCCATCACAATATCCACGGTTATATTTCCAGCCATGACCATGCAGGCTGCCCATGGCGATAAACGGGAGATGGGCAGCACCTTTGCGCATGGTATGCGATTGATTTTTGCCATCAATATTCCTGCGGCGGTTGGATTGATAGTCCTCGCTCATCCGATAGTGGCCATTCTTTTCCAACATGGTGAATTTAGTGCCAGCGACACGGCGATCACCTTGCCTGTGTTGGGAATATTTGCACTGGCGATGCCGCTTTACGGAGTCATCTCATTGGCTGGGCGCGGACTTAATGCCGTCAAGGATACGCGGACTCAAAGCCGCGTGGCCCTATGGGTCTTTTTGCTCAATCTGGTGCTCTCCCCTTTGTTTGCGTGGTGGTGGAAGGCTCCGGGACTAGCCGCTGCCAACCTTGTCTCGGCTATTCTTCAATGTGTTCTTTTACTCCGAACCTTGAAAAGACGGGATGCGGCCTTTTTTCAGGAATCATTGTTTAAACCATTGATGCAGTGCATCGGGGCCGCAGTAGGGATGGGGATATTTACTGCAGGTGGTTGGTATCTCTGCCAGCATTGGTTAACCGTGCCTCCCGGATGGCTTCATAACTTCCTGGAAGCTATTCCATGGCAGGTTCTTCATTCGGCACATTTTCATCAAATAATTGGCGGTATTCTTGCTTTAGTTATCATTATTTCAGGTTCGGTTGTCCTCTATTTTTTCCTGTTGGGGCGGATGCATTATCCTGAATATGACTTTTTGATGAAAAAACTCTTGGGGCGATTTCGGCGAAACAAACAACTGGATGCCTAGATTTTAAGCTGAAAATATAGAAAATCCACTTGCCAACATTGCGTTGATTACTTCTCTCCTCCGCCTTCATGACAACCTTTTACCGGACTGGTTGTCATTCAAAACCAAAAAACAAACCACTCAGATCCAAGGTTTCCTTCGTCCCGGTAGTTGGAAATACGGAGCCAGTCTAATATGAATATCACAGTCAAGGACCTTCTTGATGCAGGCGTGCACTTCGGGCACCAGAAACGTCGCTGGAACCCAAAATCACGTCCATTTGTTTACGATCACCGGAATGGTATTTCCATTATCGATTTGGAAAAAACCTATGAATGCCTCCAAGCAGCCACTGCTTTCGTTGAAGAGCTTGTCGCCAGCGGCAAGGACATCCTCTTTATCGCGACCAAGCGCCAGGCTCAGGACACCATGCGTGAGGCTGCCAAGGCCTGCAACATGCCCTATGCGGTAAACCGCTGGATGGGCGGCGGTCTCACCAACTTTGCGACCATCAAAAACTCTTTGGAAAAATATCGCCGCTATCTTCGCATGGAAGCAGACGGCAGCTTGGCCAAGATGATCAAGAAGGAAGCCGCTGCCATCAAGCGCGAGATGTCCCGTATGCATCGCAATTTCGAGGGTATGATCGAGGTGCGTGCACTCCCCGGTGCTGTTTTTGTCATCGACACCAAGAGCGAAGCTATCGCAGTCAATGAAGCCAGCCGTCTGGATATCCCGACTATCGGTCTTGTTGACACGAATTCTGACCCTTCGAAGCTCACATACCCGATTCCCGGGAACGATGATGCTGTCAAATCCGTCCGCCTTATCGTCGAGGCTATTACCGAGGCTATTCAGGCTGGTCTGGCTCGTCGTGAAGTCGAACGTGCCGTGCGCCGTACAGTGACGCCTATCCGTCAGGAAAGCGAACAATCTGCCCAGCCTGAGGTGACCATCGATCCGGCGTTGCTCCGAGATGCCACGGACGAGGACACTGAAGATGGTGATGCCTCGGCGAAGCCCAAGGCAAAGCCTGTCCGTAAACCTGCTGGCAGCAAGACGACCACCAAAGCCGCCAAGAAAGAATAATCCATACTAACAGATAAACTCATT
>JAITVQ010000240.1 GCA_031285745.1 Puniceicoccales bacterium
CGGTGTCACCGGTGATTGCAGGCCTGATGCTGGTGCTGGTATATGGCGCCCCCGGATGGCTGGGCCCGTGGCTGGATGCCGGAGATCATCCCTGGTTGGGCAACTGGCTGAACCAGCAAGATATCAAGATCATTTTCGCCACACCCGGGATCGTGCTCGCAACGATATTTGTGACGTTCCCGTTTGTGGCACGGGAGCTGATTCCGCTTATGCAGGCCCAGGGAAGTGATGAGGAGTTGGCCGCCATCACGTTGGGCGCGAGCGGCTGGAAAACTTTCTGGCGAGTGACGCTGCCCAATATCAAGTGGGGATTGTTCTACGGGATTATCCTGTGCAATGCGCGCGCGATGGGAGAGTTCGGGGCGGTGTCTGTTGTTTCGGGGCACATCCGAGGTGAAACGAATACCATCCCCCTGCATGCTGAGATTCTTTACCGCGAATATCAGTCGGTGCCCGCTTTTGCGATTTCCTCACTGTTGGTGTTTCTCGCATTCGGGACGTTGATTCTAAAGGCGTTTATCGAATGGAGAAATTCGCGGAGCACCTGAGTAACATTCATCTTTTTGAGCCATGAGCATTACTGCCACGAATATAACAAAGCGTTTTGGAAACTATACCGCGCTGGATCATGTTGACCTGAAAGTTCCGGCCAAAAGCCTGGTTGCGCTGCTGGGTCCTTCGGGCTCCGGGAAAACAACTTTGCTCCGGATTATCGCCGGCCTGGAATTTGCTGATCCGGGAAGTGGAAGCATTCATTTCGGCGAGGAGGATGTAACGCAAATCCCACCGGGTGAGCGCGGCGTCGGGTTTGTGTTTCAGCATTATGCCTTGTTCAAACACATGACAGTGGCGGAAAACGTAGCCTTTGGACTGAAGGTGAAAAAGTCCTCCGAGCGTCCGTCTGTCCGGGAAATCGAGGCCCGCGTCCGGGATTTATTGCAGCTTGTCCAATTGGAAGAACTGGGGGCACGTTATCCTACGCAGCTCTCCGGAGGTCAGCGCCAGCGGGTGGCATTGGCCCGGGCTCTGGCTGTGCAGCCAAGAGTGCTTCTGTTGGATGAACCTTTCGGCGCACTGGATGCAAAAGTAAGAAAAGATTTGCGGCGTTGGTTGCGGAAATTTCACGACGAGATTAACCTGACAACGGTGTTTGTGACCCACGACCAGGAAGAAGCCCTGGAGATTGCCGACGAGGTGGTGATCATGAACAACGCGCGAGTCGAACAGGTAGGGTCGCCACAGGCAGTTTACGATCACCCGGCGACGCCTTTCGTGCATAAGTTCCTGGGCAATGTGAACCAGATCCAGTTGCCGTGGCACGGGATTATTCCCGGAACATCAGCACCGATAGAAGGAAACACCGCCCTGGTGCGTCCCCATGATATTGAGCTAGTGCATTTCAGTCCGGGACGGGATGGCGCCCCTGCGCAAGTGTTGAATGTTCACGCCGCTGGCCCCATCGCCCGGGTAATCTGCCGACGCGAGGATGTCCAGGACCTCATAGAGGTTGAGATGGCCCGGAGCTATCTGTCGATCCTGCAACTGCGCGAAGGCGCACGCGTGCTGCTTCGCCTGCGGCTTCGGCAATCATTGCATGCGGAATATGCGATATAGGGAAATGCTGAAACCCTGAAAAACTGAGACGCTGAAAATGGAGAGAGGAATCGACAGCCGGAGATTCAGGGGATGGCAAATTACAGGGAGCGCCGACGTCTCGCCGGCATGTATGGAGGCTGAAAATCGACAGGATGACAGGATTTACAGGATGGAGATGTGAGGAAGATGGACAGGAAAACGAGAAGATTATAGAAGATAGAAATCTGAGCATGATATTTCCCCACGCTCTCGTTATTGAGCGTTGAGAGTTAAATGTTGAGAGTTGAGCGTTTTCCTGGCTACCCCGCGTGGGGCATGTTATAAATTACCTGCCGCGCGAGGGGCGACCACTGCCGGGATTCTTGTCTTTGTCCGAAGATGAATCACGCGAGGGCGCAGAGGAAGGCGCGCTGCGTGGTGTCGGGGCAGGAGGTGGGCTGCTTCTCTGGACAGGAGCCGAGCGCGGAGCTTCCCGGCGTACCTGGGCCGGTGGCGGAGTTGAGCGTTGCACCGGGGGCGTACTCGGACGCTGCACAGGAGGTGTACTCGGCCTCTGAACCGGGCGAGAGGGAGCAGTTCTGCCCGGGGAAACCTCCCGCGCCGACTGTCTTCGTTCGGGAGCAACAGTCGAGCGGGTCTGCCTATCCTGCGAGGTACGACTACGCTCCTGCACAGCAGGGCGGGCACTTCGCTCTTGCCCGGAAGACTGCTCACGGCGTCCCTGGGCAGGGCGCTGATCCTGCTCTACCGGTCGAGCTGCTGGTCTGGTCCGCTCGGGCGTAACAGCCGGGGGAGTTTGCTTTCTTTCCGGCGTCACAGCCGAAGGTCGCTCGCGCTGGGGCCGGGGTTCCCGGACTGGATTTTGCGATGGAGTCGGCCGCGGCGAAACATTTGGCTCAGTCTGCTTTTCCGTCACAGGTCTGGCTCTTCGCTCAGACTCGGACCGGGAGAAGGTTCGCTCTCGGCCTGTATCAGGCCTTGCGGTTCTCTCGGGACGAACGCGGGTTGCCGTACCCGGTTCGGACAAGGGGCGGAAAGTGCCTTTTGTCGGAGGGGCGTATGTCCGGGCCGGACGAGTACCCGTGCGTTGAAACGTAGCCGGATCCTGAGCCCTTGCCCCACCCCGAACCGGATTCCCCTGGGTAAAACGCGTCGATCTCGATTCATTTTGCATGGGGCGGCCGAGATTGGCAGAGCGGTCGCGCCGAGCCCTTACTTCCGCAACCTTCCGGTCATAGGAAACGGGCCTGACTGCCACAGGCCGACCCGTGTGGCTGTTGTAGCGGGTTCCGGCAGCAAAACGTGGCGGACGGCTGACACCCCGGCGAGGATCAGATTGTTGAAAGTTTATCCGCGGATGGGTGATGTGTCGATGGTTGGGCCGCGGCGCAACGTGGGCATAACGCGGACGGTAATGATGCCCGCGATAGGGTCCCCAACAAGGAGGAAGAGGACGGCAGCGATAATAGTTCCAACTGCTCCAGACCCAGCCGGAGGAGAACCCGAAGTACCAGCCGCGCCAAGGCGTCCAGCACGGGTTGTAGCAAAAACCGTAGCTAACCGGATATGAAACATAGACAGTCGTGCCAACGTAGGACGGGTAGTAATAACCGGTGCCGTATACGACGGTACCCTGGGAGCTAACGATGGTCCCGTAGTAGCCCGGCGTGTAGTAGAACCAAACGTAGTTGCTATCGTATCGCTGGATTCGGACGTAGGTCACATAATGAAGCGGTGACTCCAACGGGATTTTATAGATCTCGACCGGAACATGCACAGCGACCCGCCACGGACCAAAGGCGGAGTAGGAAGTAAACCAGACTCCGTTTTCACAGGCAAACCATGTGTCACCACCCACTTTGATGACGGGCGTGGTCGAGTTCAGGACATAGTAGAGGGAGGTGTTATCGACAGGCGCAAGCTGGGGCTGCCCATTGTCATAGACAGGCGCATTATCCATCTGCGTGACGGTCCGTTCGACCCGGACAACTTCAGGAACAGTGTTTGCAATGGCGGCTTCCTCCGCCTGCTCGGTCCCGGCCACGGCGGCCTTTACCGCTTCCTGCGGACTGTTGTCGGGGATGCGGGCAAAGTCGGCGGGAAGTTTGTCGGCAGAAACGTACTGCCAATTCGAGAGTGATTCACCGGACTTGAACCAACGTCCCGAGACCAGGATGTAGGAGTTTTGGGAAGCGATATCCTTGAAGAGGTAGGCGTTGGTATTGGATGCGCCCAGCAACTGGGTGTCGGCAACAGGCGTCCATTGCAATGCGCCTTCCGAGACCACCAACTCGGCGGGCTTGGTGTTGACGTAGATATCGGGTACCGGGGTCGTTTTTAGCGAAGCCACCTCATCGTCCCCGTCGTCGGCCTCATCGGCAAGCAGGTCAACCTGCTCGCTGGCCGCAAGCTGCTGCTCGGCGGATGTCAGGTTTGCGGGGACATTTTCAGCGACTTTCCACGGGCCGTTGAGCGAAGGCGCCTCAATGTATCCATCCCACAAGTGAAGCAGGTAACGCGACCCATCACGAACAAGGAGAACACGGGTATTGATGGCCCGTTGCAGGGAAGTATCGCCGAGGGGACGCCATTGGGCATCTCCGTCGAGGGTGATATTCAAGGCAGGTTTTTCCGAGAAGATGATCTGCGGCGGCTCATTGCGCAATCCGGCGAACGAGGCTGCCCGGCTGGCGGAAGCGATGTCGAGATTTTCCTGCAGTTTGTCCAGACCCACAGAAGGCATCATCTGGGACAACCGGCGGGCAACTTCGGCACCCCATTCGGCAGCCTTGTCCTTGGCCGAGGGGAAGTTGATTTGCGTCACCCCGATTTGCTCAAAATATACAGTTTGCTTGGCAGCGTCGGTATTGGTTTTTATCGCGAGTGCGACGGATCCGTAGGTCTTGGGTGCATCGGAGTTCGATTGTACCACCACAGCAGAGGTGCCGGATAATTGCAGCCCGTCCCAAGCCGTAAACTGGGGCTGGTAAACAGAGAAGGTCGCGCCGTCGTCGGTGGTAAATTCCTTGGGCCATGCGTCGGGAGCATTATCGTTTTCCTCGACGGTGGTCGGCGGCTCATTCGCCATTATCGGTGTGGAAATTCCCAAGCCCAGATAGAATAACATTGCGAACAAGACAGCGACAGTGGGATGTTTGTGCATGGTTTTCATGGGAGGAAGTAACTATCCTATGATAC
>JAITVQ010000021.1 GCA_031285745.1 Puniceicoccales bacterium
AAATGCCGATGCCTATACATGCCTGGGGGTAGTTTATGACCGGCGCAAGGAACCCCAAAAAGCATTGGAACAAATCAACAAGGCCTTGGAGCTTGAACCGGAAAGTTTTTTGAACTGGAAGAATCGCGCTGCTTTCAAAAGTCAGCTGGGGGATATCGACGGAGCGATCTCCGACATGGACAGGGCTATCGAGATTGATTCGACCCAGGCGTCTGCTTACGCTGAGCGCAGCCGATGGTTGTTGACGAAAGGGCAATTGGACGCGAGCCTCATTGACATTGGGAGATCGGTGGAATTGACGCCGGATAATCCCGGATACCGGCGTGATTATTATGCCGCATTGCTTCGCGCCAAGCAACCGCGGGAAATACTACGCGTCTCGGAAAAACACAATGATGTCTCGATGGATGCGTATGAATTCAAAGTCAGGGCCAAGTTCCTGCTGGGGGATCTTGCCGGAGGTGTTGCCGATGCCAGAACAGCCAAGGAAATGGGATCAACGCATGCGAATATCGATAATGTACTATCATTTATCGAGAAATATCCCAAGCCCTATGCGGAGATTGTCAGGTTGGATAAGATTATCGCAGAAAATTCCGGTAATCCCCAGGCATGGATTGACCGGGGGTCATTCAAGCTGAAGAAGCTGGATATGCCGATTGGGGCCATTGAGGATTTTGACGAGGCCATTGCGCTTGATCCAAAAAATGAAAACGCTCACAAGTCTCGGGCAGAGGCAAAATTCAAGGCAAAGGATTATCGTGGGACGGTGGATGATTTGAGCCGGGTTTTGGAGATAAGTCCTGATAACCCGGATGTCCTGCTAAATCGGGGCTTTGCCCAAATGGAACTTGGAAAGTTTGCCGAAGCCGAAGCTGATTTTAATCGGTCGTTGGAAATGCGCCCCGACAGTGCCGAGGTACTCAATGCCCGGGGCGTTCTTCGCATGCGGCAGCAACGGTGGCCGGTGGCCTTGGCTGATTTTTCCCGGGCTGTTGAAATATCCCCGGAGTATTTTGAGGCCCGAAAGAACCGGATCACAGTCAAGATGCATACCCGGAACTTTGTCGGTTTGCATCCCGACCTGGATAAAGCGCTTGAGTTGAAACCCGACGATGTGGCATTGATTCAAAGTAAAAGCGCCATACTCTATGCGGAGGATAAGTTCGCGGAGATGGTTGAATTCCTGAATGCTGCCATTGCCCGAAATCCTACCAATGCCGATGCCTTGTTTTTTCGGGCGGTCGCCAAGTTGAGGCTGAGTCCTGCCGATATATCCGGAGCCAAGGCGGATCTGGAGCAGGCGCTCAAGCTGAGCCCCCAGCACAAGCAAGCCCAAGAGCTACTGCAGCAGATTCGTCAGTCCAAGTTGTAAGCCATGGCATTAAAAATGACCAAGGAGATTAACCACGGGTGCCATGGGTACGAGCGGGATACTAAAAGATAAATGAGCAAAGAATCCTACTCCGTTTGATGCTTGGGTAGGAAAATTTTCCACATCCTTTTATCCGTGGTTTTTTCTAATCTGGTGCCCATGCCGGACAACGGTGTTTTTCCGGGAGTTCAGGACATCGACAACCGAGGCCAGGCGTCGCTTGCGTTCGTTCTTTTCATCGGTGTCGTTGAAGAGTTCGAGCTGGGATGTCTGCCCTTCGATACCGGAGAGACGAACGGAGACCAGCCGAAGAGGACGTCGCTGGCGCCAGGCTGATTTGAGGAGTGGCTCAACCAGGCTGTAGAAATCCGCCTCGAGGTCGGTTGCCTCGGGAAGACTGCGCCCGGCGGTGTCGTTGTCCATGCCGGGATAGCGAACCTTGATCGTGAGGGTTCGGGCTCTTTTTCCATCGGCCCGGACCTTGGCCATGAGTTCGTCGAGCATTCCCTTGGCAATCCGGGCGATCTCGGCGAAGTCGGTGATGTCTTTGATGAAGGTTTCCTGTTGGGAGTAGGACTTGGCATCCTCGTGCCCGGTGGCGACGACAGAGTCGTCTTCGCCCCTGGCCAATGAGACCATTTCCCGCCAACCGTTGCCAAGGAGTGCCTTGAGTGAGGATTCCGACTGGGTGAGAATATCCCCGACCAGGACGATGCCATTGGACTTGAGCAGGACTTCCGTTTTTTTTCCTACTCCGGTAATCACATTGATCGGCAGTTGGGCCAGATAGGACGCCTCATCCCCGACAGGGACGACGGTGAATCCATGGGGCTTGTTTCGCTTGCTGCCGATGGCGGCCAGTAGTTTGTTGGTCGCCAAGCCGAATGACACGGATAGCCCGAGCTCATGGGTGATCTGTTCCTGCAGGCCCCGGATGGTGTCGGTGAGTTCTTTCTCATTGGAAAATCCACAAGGCCCGACATCCATGAATCCTTCGTCGATAGAGCGACGCTCGACCAGAGGGGTGATGTTTTCACAGAGGTCGAAAAGCTTGCGGGAGTATTCGCTGTAGCGTCCGTGATTGTTGCTGATGAGAATCAAGTCTGGGCAGATGCGCAAGGCCTGCGAGGTCGGCATGGGCGTATAGACACCACAGGCGCGCGCCTCGTAACTGGCTGACGCAATGATCCCGCGTTCGCGTCCGCCCACGGCGACTTTTTTTCCTCGTAAATCCGGGTTCAACGTCTGCTCCACGGCCACGAAGAATGCGTCGGCATCAAGATGGACGATGGAGGGAAGCGCGCGGGTCATGACCGGAATAATCTAACTTGGTTTCGGATTATGCCAAGGCTTTCAGAGAGGAAGTGTTTCCGCTTGAGACAAAAGTAACCACTATCCTATGGCGTGTCTTCAAAACATGCTGGAATCTATAGCATTTAAAGACTCCACTAGGCATTGATGAGGATTATCTACCCCAAAAGTTCACGCGGAGCCGCGAAGAGCGCGGAGGAATAGAGAAGAGAAACTAAAATCAAAGATAGTTTTCAACAACATGACTTGTTGCCGCCCCCAAATCTGAACTCGAAACATTCCTCTATTTCTCCGCGTCCTTCGCGGCTCCGCGTGAGTTTCTAAAAACAAGGGTTTGAATGGGAGGTTCTGCGCCAAGTAAAAGATGAAATACTATACATGGTAGCTGTCCTTGATCCTCTTCGATGTCCGTTGTATTTGATAATCTGCCCTTTTCGTCGTTTGAGAGAAAGTTATTCCCAACTGCAGAGTCGTTTCCGCGGTTCGCGGAACCACCAATGCAATTAGCAGAGTAACTTCCGCGCTTT
>JAITVQ010000005.1 GCA_031285745.1 Puniceicoccales bacterium
AATCCCTCGCGGGCAGCTACATCCTGGGCAGTGGCAATCGCATCCTCATTGGAAACTTGAATGACTTCATCGACCACGGATGCATTATAATTTTTCGGGATAAATCCCGCGCCGATACCTTGGATTTTATGCGAACCGGGCTTACCGCCTGAAAGAACGGGACTGGCGGAAGGTTCCACTGCAAACGACTTGAATGTCTTGCTCCGGCTTTTGATTACTTCGCTAACCCCTGAAATAGTGCCCCCGGTACCAACTCCGGCTATGAAAGCATCTATCTTCCCATCGGTATCCGCCCAGATTTCCTCGGCGGTGGTGCGCCGATGAATTTCAGGATTGGCCGGGTTTTCAAACTGTTGCGGAACATACGCAGAACCACCCAACTCGCGGGCGATTTCTTCTGCCCGGGCAATCGCCCCGGGCATCCCCTTCGTCCCGGGCGTCAGGACTATTTCTGCACCGAGAAGTCGCAGCAGAACCCGTCGCTCCAAAGACATGGTTTCGGGCATCGTCAAAATGCATCGGTATCCGCGGGAGGCGGCGACAAAGGCCAGCGCAATGCCGGTATTCCCGGAAGTCGGCTCAATGATGGTACTACCCGGCTTGATCTTTCCATCCCGCTCGGCGGCATCAATCATCGCCCGGCCGATCCGGTCTTTCACACTATGAAGCGGGTTAAAATACTCCGCCTTTACGTAAACCTCAGCCGGAAGCCCCTCTGTGAGGCGATTCAGCTTAATCAGGGGCGTTTTACCGATGGAATCGGTGATATTTTTGTAGAGAGCCATGGGTGTTGATATAAATCTTGTTTGGTTTGTTTAGTTAGAAACTAAACATAGTTAGAATCCAGCTCTTCTTTTTTGTCAAATTATTGGAAGAGAAAATAGATTCATTTTTTTACAGACCCACAACGCCCTCCGATCTGTCATACTTCACGCATGTTAAATGGAGGCGCACTTTCGCGAGGACATGTTTTCAAGAGCCTGTTTAAAACAATTGCAGATGACGACGTCAGAAAGGAATTCTCGATAAGGGAAAAGTGTTTCTCGTAGTCAGGCGCCTCCCGTGAACTGCCTCTCTTGAGTTAATTCTTAGAATACCATGCATCGATGGAGTTTATTCATAGTTTGCCATCCGTCACTCTTCCTTTGAATATCTTTCTCCTGAAGGAAGAAGGACACCATGCTCAGTTGTTGGGGTGGTTTCTGCAGAATTGGAAGGGTGGAGACACAGTTGAAAGGTCGTTTCCGCGAAAGTAAAAAGTACCAACACAACTGGTGGAGAGACTTCCGCATTTCGCGGAACTATCTTCTTCAATTGAGTTGGCTTCTCCGCGTTTCGCGGAAGAAGATCCACCAATCGAGTTCATGCTTCCGCGTTTCGCGGAAAGACTAAATACAATTGTGGAGTAACTTCCGCGTTCTGCGGAAAAGGCTCCTTCCGTAATGTTCATACTTCCGCGAAACGCGGAAGTAGCTCCTCTCGTAATGTTGGTGGTTCCGCGAAACACGGAAAGAACATCTCCATTGTAGATGACCCTTCTGCAAGAGACGAAAGGGGCAGATTATCAAACACAAGGGCACAGAGGGAAATGTGCGGAGATCGAGGGCTGCAGGATAAGCGCTCGAAGCGTGCGGATACTCAATATACATTCATTGTCATTATCCATCATCTAACGTTCCAATAACTATATTTGAGTAAAGTCAAAAACCCCACACCCCTATATTTCCATTGCACGAACTCCAATTTCCCGCTGTGTTTACCCCACAAAGCAAGCGTAGCGCATGACGCCGAAAGAAAACCTATCCAAGAATGTAATAACCCCTCTGATTACCTATCGGCGGTTATTTTTCTTCATTCTTACAGGTCTGGTCATCGCCGCACATGCCATCCTGCTTCTCATCCCCCAAGGAGTTGATCATTTAGAAATTAGATCGCTGGAATCCGCCTACCAAAGGCGGAATCTTATCGAAAATGTTCTGGGACGGCGCATGGTAAAAATCGAGGACATTACCATATTGGGTTTTAATCACTCGTTTAACCCGGACAATTACCAGGATTTATTGGACTCCGAGCCTGCCTTGGCATTGCTGGCCAAGCCAATTGAAAGCAGGGAGATTGAGCACAGGGCCAGCCTCGTGTCCTATGACAGGGCTCTCTATGCGATGATTTTGGAAAAATTAGCCCAAGCTGGCGCGGACATGATAATCTTCGACTTTTCATTCTTCTACCCCAACCCGGGTAGAGAAGAGGGAGATCGCATGTTTGCCGAAAGCATTAATCGCTGGAAGCACAAGGTTGTGCTCGCCAGTGAGATTAAAAAGGAAGGTCTTCTGACATGGATCACCGAGCCTGAGAATTTCATACCTGATGATAATCCTGACGAGGTCTTGGGCTACATCAATATCACGCCGGACGTTCGCAGCAGTATTTCCTTTGCTATTAACGCCTATAATAGAACTGCCCTATCCAGCCCCTCAACTGCAGATCGCAACCTTTCTCCGGACCTTTTCTCTTTGTCGGCCCGAGCCGCGATGAAGCTCGGCAGTCCAGTTCCGGACTCCGCAAAAAAATACCTTATCAATTACGCCGGACCTGACGGGACATTTCCCATGGTCCCGGTCCAGGATATTTTCACCCCCAGCGAATGGACAAATAAGTTCAAGGACGGAGCCGCCTTTAAAAATAAAATCGTCTTTGTCGGCCCCTATAACGAATTGATTTACAAGGATAAGTTCCCCACTCCGGTCGGCTCGATGTTCGGGGTGGAAATCCAAGCCAACTGCCTGAATAATTCCCTAAAAAACAACTGGATCAGGGAGATTCTTCCCGACTACTGGGCTCTTATCGCCACCACCGGATTGGGGCTGCTCTTTTGGTTCCTTTTCACCTCCCCCAAGACAAACAAACTTAACGCCCTGTTCAAGATACTCATCCTGGCGGGAATTGTCGGCGGATGGTATGTTACCCACTGGATTTGTTTTTCCTTATACAACTTATTCTTCCCCGCATTTTCCATGCCTGCCAACATATTCCTGGCGGTATGCTTTATCTCTCTCGACTTCGTGCGTGCCCAATATGAACGAGCCCGCATCCGCAACCTATTCGGGGCTTACCTTGCCCCCGAGGTGGTTAACAAACTGACCGAGAAGGGCGAAGAACCCGAACTGGGAGGAGACATGGTCCGCCTGACCGGCTATTTCTCGGATGTACAGGCATTTTCCACCCTGGCGGAAAAACTCTCTCCTGCCCAACTCGTTGAGTTAATGAACCAATATTTTGGGGCAATGACGAGTTCCATCGAAAAATACGAAGGAACCCTCGACAAGTACATCGGCGATGCGATGGTCGCCATGTTTGGCGCACCGCTGGATATGCCTGACCATGCCGCCAGAGCCTGCGAATGCGCCTTGGATATGCAGGCCAATTTGGAAGAATTACGCAAGAAATGGGCGGCATATCCCGCTCACTGGTCCTATGTCGCCCGAAACATGCGTATGCGCATCGGCATGAACACAGGGCCGGCCATTGTGGGAAACATCGGATCATACCGTCGCTTCAATTACACCATGATGGGGGATACCGTGAATCTGGCCTCCCGCTGTGAAACGGGAGCAAAAAACATCGGCGCCTACATCATCGTCACCCAGAACACCGTAGATGCAGCCAATGGAGTCGAGGAACGCTTTATCTTCCGCAAGCTGGACCTATGGCGGGTCAAAGGGCGGGACGCCCCTTGCGCCATTTACGAACTCATTTGCCGCAAACAAGACCTGGATGAAACCACCAAGGAACTCCTGGCCAAGTATGCCGAAGCCCTGAGCCTCTATTTCATGCAGGACTGGGAGCAGGCTCATAAAAAATTCATCGAATCAGCGGAATTGGAAATACTGCAACCCGGACGGGACGAAGAAGTGCTTAAAAACCCCTCATTGGTCATGGCAGAACGTTGCACTCGCTATCTGACGACCCCTCCCGGAAACAAATGGGACGGCGTGTACAATTGGAAAGAGGAATAAAGGCAAATAGCCCTTGCCATCGGGTATTTGCTATTTGCAATAAACAAAAGCTCGAACAACATTTTACCAAGACCATGGCGAACTCTCGCAAAAAGAAAGCCCACCTGCTCGGAATCGGCCTGGATAATCAGGACGGACACAAGCGTATTACCCAGGCGGAAAAGTTCTCCATCGTCGGTGGCTCGGAGGAAACCCATGACCGGATCACGGAAACCTTGGTCAAGACCTTCGAAGACCTGAAACGCAAGGGACAAACCCTGGAAGAAACCTCCGCCCCCGAGCTTGCAGAACTCATCGAAAAGAACCATCCGGCTTAAAAACCTGTCCCATTTTGCAGGAAATCGCTTTTTCGGCTTTCATTGGGAACCTAAAACATCTATCTACTCCTTCGCTTTTACTTTCTCGTTATGGATAAACAGCCCGACGCCCCGACACCTCCAAACAACACCACACCCAGCCAAAACACTCCCGCTGGGGTTCCGCAGGCTCCCAAACTAAGCCTTCGTCCAACGCCCGGTGCCACTGGCTCCCCACCGCCTGCCACGCCAACCCCCGGCACACCTCCGCCCACCCTTTCCCGCCCGGGTACCTCTGCTGCACCCGGCACGCCGCCGCCGTCACTGACCCGCCCGGGAGCACCGACTCCTGCCGCGCCGCGACCAGCCCTCAGCTCTCCCGAAACCAAGCCGGAATTCAAACCGACTGCGGACAAGCCTACCGCCGGAGTCCCACCGCCCCCGACATTCGCCAAGCCTCCATCAGGGCTTCATGCCGCGCATGCGCCAACGGTCGGCTCCGCCGCGGATATCCAGCAACTCGACTTTCTCGACGAGGAAGATAACAAGGAAAAATTGCCTTTTGTCCTGATTGATGCATTATGCTTGTTAGCGTCCGTGGCGTTTGCTGTCATGCTCTTCATGCAGCTCTTCAGCTTGGACGGAACCAAGTAAAATTGCTTTATGGCTTCAGCTAAAATCATCGACCTCAATACGGCGAATTTCGCCGAAACAATCAATTCTGCCACCGTTCCGGTTCTCGTGGACTTCTGGGCAGCATGGTGCGGCCCTTGCAAGGCCATCGCCCCCGTGCTTGACCAGATTGCGGATGAACTCGGTGACGCGGTGAAGATCACCAAGGTCGATGTGGATAGCAACATGCCGCTGGCCCAACAATATGGCGTCCAAAACATCCCCACCCTTCTCATCTTCAAGGGTGGCCAGATCGCGGAAAAGATCGTCGGTACCAAACCGAAAGCAGACCTTGTCGCCGCCATCCAGCGTCATCAGTAAGAAATTCCATCACAAAAAAAACGGCACTGTTTCCAGTGCCGTTTTTTATTTACAAATGGCGGCTTGTCACGAGCCGGAACTCGCGCTTGATTAGGATGCCTCAATTATGTCTGACGTATCTCCTGCTACCCCCACCTATCTCGTCGACACCACCTCCGACCCGGTTCTCATCAAGGTCCAAGGGCGGGCTACCTATTTGAATTGCGCCCCTTTTGGTGAACTTCTGGACGAACTCATCGCCGGACCTGCCCCTGCCATAAAAATTGATTTCGAATTCTGCACAGGTCTCGACAGCACCGTCCTTGGGCTAATCGCCGGAGCCGCCATGCGATTTCAAAAACGCACTCCGCCCGGGCAAATCATTGCCCGCAAACTCTCGCCCAGAAACCTGGAAATCATCCGCAACCTCGGCATCGAGCGATTCCTCACCATTGCCGAGCCCACCGGGCAGACCGCACCGCCTTTTCTTATAAAAGAAAT
>JAITVQ010000119.1 GCA_031285745.1 Puniceicoccales bacterium
TTATTGATGACAAAGCTATGCCGGGTGTTGGTCGATTACCTGCAAATGCAGATCAAATCCGGTGCGGATGCGGTTCAAATCTTCGATAGCTGGGGGGCACTCTGTACCGACGAGGAATATGAGCGTTTTTCGCTGAACTGGATTAAATCCATTATCGCGCAGCTTCCGGCGAACTTTCCGGTGATTGTTTATACCAAGGGAATGTCGCATCAGGCCTCGGCCTTGGCATCAACGGGTGCCAAGGTGCTCAGTCTGGATTGGACATGCCGGCTCTCGGAGATCCGCAAGACGGTTGGACCATTGGTGGCATTGCAAGGGAACCTCGATCCTGCCTTGTTGAATACGACGCCGGATGTTGTTTGTGCGGAAACGCAAAAAATACTGCGCGATATGTCCGGAAAACCGGGTCACATTTTCAACCTTGGGCACGGGATCATGCCCGAGGCCAAAATAGAAAATGTTGAGGCGCTCGTCGAGACCGTGTGTCGTTGGCCGGATGTGCAGTAATTATTACTATTCGTCATCATCATCCTCGTCATCCTCGGGGAGGCGTCTCTCCACTCGAATCCGGCGCACCTGCCCTCCGATGACTTCGTAGGCGACGGCGCGCAGTTCTCCGATGACCACGGCATCGTTGCGCCGGGGCAGATATTCCATATGGCGGATCATCCATTCCCGCACTGTTTCGGTGGGAAGGGATTCCGTGGCCCAGCCTGTCTCAGCCTGTAAATCACGCATGGGCATGTCTCCGTTAACCTCGATGGAATGAGCCTTGCGCGAATGGACATATCCTTTGCCTCTGTCCATTTCGTCGCGGATATCACCGACAATTTCTTCGAGGACATCCTCGAAGGTGACAATCCCGGCGAGGCGTTTGTCATCATCCAGTACGACGGCCAAATGGCTGCGCGCAGCGCGAAACCGTTCAATCATGACAGGCACCCGCGTTTTCAATCGGAATTTCAGTACAGGGCGGATGATGGACTTAAAGGAGCATTCTTCGCCGAGCGATTGCATCTGCCAAAGCCATTCACGGGCCAGGATTAATCCGCGGACTTCGTCCATTTTTCCTTCGCAAACCGGGAAACGACTTCGCCCGCTTGTGCGGGCAATGCGGAGGTTATCCTCCACTGATTTGTCCAACCAGAGCGCGACAACCTGGTTGCGCGGGAGCATGATTTGCTCGGCGGTGGTTTGTCTGACACGCAGGGATTGAACCATGAGCCGGTTGACGAGAGCGTCTGCGGGAGAAAGGTGCCGAGCCCGGCTAAAAACGTATTCCAGTTCATCCGCGCTGAAGTTATGTTCGTCTTCACTGGCGGCTCCAACGCCGACCCAGCGGAGGAGAAGATTGGCGGCGCCATTGAGCAGCCAGATGAAAGGGTAGAGCAGCCAATAGAAGACCATCAACGGACCCGCAGTCCAGAGAGCGACGCTTTTGGCACGCTGGATGGCGAGGGACTTTGGCGCAAGTTCGCCAAGGATAATGTGAGCAAAGGTGATGACCGCGAACGCGACAGCAAAGGATATGGAGGATACGACGCGGGGGTCTTGGATTCCCCAGTAGGCGAGGGCGGGGGCGATGCGCTTGGCCAGAAACGGTTCTCCCACCCAGCCCAAACCCAAGCTGGCGAGGGTAATGCCAAGCTGGGTGGCGGAGAGGGCGGCATCCAGGTGATCGGTGGCCTTGAGGGCGAGTTTCACACGCCAGCCTCCCGTTTTGGATAACGGGCGCAACTGGCTGGTGCGCACCTTGACGAGGGCGAATTCCGCGGCTACGAAAAATCCGTTGGCGAATACCAGCGCCAGAATAATGAGGAATTCCAAGGTGATTCCCAAAACAGTAGATGTATTCACGATCGCGCGTGTGACTAGGAATCCATCTTGTGGTGGCAAGCGGGAATCTCCTTGGATAGTAAAAGAAAAATACCGTTCGTAATTGTTACAGGCGCGAGCAAGCGCTTCTTGCTGGGCATGCCGATTATTATTCTGTAGCAGGTAATGGACGCGACGATCATGTTTGAAAATCACATGCAGCATGCCATTGCCTTGGCGATGAGAGGGTGGGGAACCACCCATCCCAATCCCATGGTTGGCGCACTCATTGTTGAGGATGGTGTCGTTGTTGCCGAAGGCTGGCATGCGAGATCAGGAGAATTGCATGCGGAGCGCAATGCATTGAATGCCCTGGGCCGACGCCCCAGGGATGGCGCGGTCATGGTGGTTACTTTGGAGCCTTGCAGCACGCACGGACGCACGGGCGCATGTACGGATGCCATCATAAATTCGGGGATCAAGACTGTGGTGGTTGGTGCGACTGATCCGTTTCCCTCGCATGCCGGACGAGGTTTTGAGGTAATGCGCAAAGCAGGCATTACGGTGATTGACGGAATTCTTGCCGATGCGTGTGAGGACTTGAATTTGATCTTCAACCATTGGGCAGTGCGTAAATCCCCGCTGTTGGCGCTCAAGACTGCGACTACTCTGGATGGACGGATTGCCACGCGCACTGGTGAATCAAAATGGATAACCGGAGAGGATGCCCGGCAGGATGTCATGCGTTGGCGACGCTATTTCCCTGCGATTGCGTCTAGCTCGGGAACTGTGCTGGCCGATAATCCGCGCCTGACCAGTCGCAGCATTGGTTTCGATGAGTGGTGCCCGGTCCGATTTGTCTTTGATCGCCGTTTTCGTTTGGCGAATCATCCGGAGTTAAATGTCTTTTCGGATGCGTTTGCTTCCAAGACTATTGTTGTGACTTCCTCCAATGTCGGGCACAGTGCCCAACAAGACGTGTTGGCACATCGTGGAGTCCAGGTGTGGAAATTTGATAGCGGCGATGATGCTGCGTTTTTTGCTGAGTTTAAGGCGCGTTGTGCCAAAATAGAGATTACTGGTATTTTGGCAGAAGGAGGTTCCGGGTTTATGGGTGCTTTGCTGAAATCAAGGCAGGCGGATTATCTTTTCCAGTACATGGCGCCTAAAATTCTGGCAGACAACGAGTCAAAGTCGGTTTTTTCTGGACAAACGGTTTTTAAGTTAACAAATGCAATATCTATTAATGAGTTAAATTACTCAAAACTCGGTCAAGACTTGTTGCTTCGAGGGAAACTGGTGTATCCATGAACACTTGTACGGGCCTTTTTGTCTCGACATATTCCAAAAAAGTGTTCACATGCATCCTCACTCCGCATCAGCTCCGCTGAGCGCGGTTTTTTTCTTCCCAGAAAACACGTAAATCATGGCTGAAAAACTTCTTGAAACGAAGCGAAACCTGAAACCTTCCTTTGCTTACCTTATTGAAAAGAAGCGAGAAGGTGGAGAATTTTCCGATGAGGAAATCCGTCATATTGTTGACTCGATCATGGATCAGGAAATGCCGCCCGCCCAACAGGCGGCTTTGGCCATGGCGATTTACTTCCGGCAGATGACCGCGCAGGAAACGGCGGTTTTTGCAGAAG
>JAITVQ010000072.1 GCA_031285745.1 Puniceicoccales bacterium
AATCCCGTCACCGCCCGCCCCAAGCGAATTGATCCAAGGATTAATGATTATTTCGGTCTGAGCTCCCTATCAAAAGATTAGTGAATATAGCTAAAAGCCGACCATATCGGTAAAAAGAAATCTATTTCGGCCTCTGTTCTTTCTCTTTTCTCATCTCGAATTACACGCATCTCATCGAACACAATTTTGATAAAAAATCATTGTCTGTCCTGCATATTCAGCAACTAACCAGCACTTAGTTTAGAATTAAGATTAGGCACAACAAAATAGGAGAATGGCCTTGTCGCGATCAATTTCGTATTAATCTGAAAGGCAGCATAAGCAATCTAACAACTCGTCACAAGATGCAACAGAACCTATTATAATTGCACAATCAAATCCTTACCTAAAGTAAGCCCAGCGACTTCGGCAGCAATTTGAATAATGTTTCGTTTTCTGTTATTGCTAAGGTTAGTCATAACAAGCCATCCACCAGAAAGCTCTTCGTGATACTCTCTTAAGTCAGGACGATCTGGGTAAAGCTCTCCTGTTGTCTTCGCAATATATTTTCTTTTGCGACCAATTGCATCAGGATGCAGAGAGCAACGCTCCAAAAAACTACCGTCTTCTTTGGCCAATTCACGAAGGATGAAAACCATGGCATCTTTAGCATTTTTATAAAAATACTGTTTGCCTCTAAGCACTAGAGTTCCTGCCCGAGTAGTATCTTCACGACGTGACGAATAATCACGCACAGAAGATTCAGCCTACTTATTGGGCATACAGCTTGCTGATAATCCGCTATTGTGCCCTCTCAATTTTTCCAAATATTCTATAACATCTTCATCGTCTGGTCTAATTCCTGACTTTGACTCTACCGCACTTGCCACAAGATCAATCAAGGTTTCATCTTCTCTTTCTACTAATTCGTTCCAAGCTTCAGGAATCGACTTTTGTGCTTCAACTTTTCTTGCCCTGTTTTGATATTCTTTGCGCGCATCCCTCAATGCCTCACCACTTTCAATTCTGGTTCGGGCAAGATAACGCTCAAGAATAGTGCTTGCTTCAACAGCATTACGTTCAAGCAAATCAAGTTTATAAATACGACGCTCTTCGTAGCTACCTTGCTCAGAGGGAAGGTAAAAACTCCAAGTTTTACCGTCGGTAAGTACTACAAACCGTACTCCTGAATGAAAAGCATATCCCAATGCTTGCCGGACAGCATCCTCAGCTTTTCCCGGTTGTTTAACTTCAATAAAAACATCCGGTTTAGAAGCTGGATGGCAAAGTGCGAAATCTACTCGTCCTTCCCCTGTTTGATATTCGGGCCAAACAACATTCGTATCCCAAGTATCCCATCCCAGCATTTGAAGCACTCTCAACACAATACCCTGTGATATTGCTTGTTCATTAGGAAATCTTCCTTGTTGAAGGCGAACAAGAATATCAGCGAGTGTAGATTCAAGATTCATATGAAGTTAACGATGTTGAGATAAATCGTACAAATACAATACTTATCATCACAACTCTTCCCCTAGCAGTGTTAATTACCACATCGTAAAGAGGCCGTTTAGACTAATCACTCCACAATCCTCACTCCACCCAAGTCGGCGCTGCTGACCATACTGGCGTAGGCCCGGAGGGCTTTGCTGACGACGCGGTCGCGGACGGGCTTGTAGGCAAGGTTGCCCTTGGCCTGTTCTTCCTTCCGACGTGCATCAAGCTCTGTAGCAGTCAGGCGGACGTTGATGCTGCGGCTGGGGATGTCGATGTCGATGATGTCACCATCGCGGATGAGCGCGATATCGCCACCAGCGGCAGCTTCCGGGGAGATATGCCCGATAGAAAGTCCCGAGGTGCCACCCGAAAAACGTCCGTCAGTAATCAGGGCGCATTGCTTGCCGAGGTGCTTTGATTTGATGTAACTGGTCGGATATAACATTTCCTGCATACCCGGGCCACCTTTCGGGCCTTCGTAGGTGATGACGACCACGTCACCGGCTTTCACCTGATCGAGCAAGATAGCCCGTGAGGCGGCATCCTGCGAATGAAATACCTTGGCGGTGCCGGAGAATTTGAAGATGCTCTCGTCCACCCCGGCGGTTTTCACGACGCACCCGTTTTGGGCAATGTTTCCCTTGAGGATGGCGAGCCCGCCATCCTTGGTGTAGGCATGCGCCACGTCGCGGATACAGCCCGCTGTACGATCGGCATCCAATTCCTTGTAGGTGCTATCCTGTGAGCCCATGACGAGGTTGAAGCGATGACCCGGCGCAGAGGAATAGACCCGCACGGCCTCTTCGGTTGGGTTCGGCTTGGTGATGTCGTAGACATTAATCGCCTCACCGAGAGTCAGCCCATCGGCTCGCTTGAGCGACGCATCAACAAGACCGGCCTTGGCGAGCTCACCCAAGATGCCCAAGATGCCCCCGGCCCGGTTCACATCCTGAATATGGTATTTTTCGGAATTGGGGGCAACTTTGCAAAGGCAGGGAACATGACGGGAAAGGACGTCGATATCGGCCATCGTGAAATCAACCTCAGCCTCGGTCGCGATGGCGAGCAGGTGGAGAATGGTGTTAGTGGAGCCGCCCATCGCGATATCGAGCGCCATCGAGTTGAGAAAAGCCTGCTTGGTGGCGACTGAACGGGGAAGCACCGAGTCGTCGCCTTCGCTATAATATCTATAGGCGTTTTCGACAATGCGCTTGGCGGCGTCTTGAAAGAGGCGTTTCCGGTTCTTGTGGGTGGCCACGATGGTACCGTTGCCGGGAAGGGCGAGGCCGATGGCTTCGTTGAGACAGTTCATCGAGTTCGCGGTAAACATCCCCGAACAGGAACCGCAGGTGGGACAAGCCGCGCGTTCGAGCGCACTGATGGCAGTGTCGGGGACAGCCTCATCGGCGGCTTCGATCATGACATTGATGAGATCGAGTTGCTTGCCGTCCAGTTCCCCGGCCTCCATCGGTCCACCGGATACAAAGATGGCAGGGATATTGAGGCGCATGGCGGCCATGAGCCTGCCGGGGGTGATTTTATCACAGTTGCTGATGCAGACCATGGCATCAGCCTTGTGCGCGTTGACCATATATTCGATGGAGTCCGCGATGAGGTCGCGCGAGGGAAGCGAATAGAGCATGCCGTCATGCCCCATGGCGATGCCGTCGTCGATGGCGATGGTGTTGAATTCTGCAGCGAAACAGCCGAGGGCCTCGATTTCGCGCTTTACCATCTGGCCGACCTCGTGAAGGTGCGTGTGACCGGGCACAAACTGGGTAAACGAGTTCACCACGGCGATAAGCGGCTTGCCCATCTGCTCGTCCTTCATGCCGTTGGCCCGCCAGAGAGCCCGCGCTCCGGCCATGCGGCGTCCCTGTGTGCTGATTGAACTGCGCAATTGATGCCCCTGATGGGCAGGATCTTTTTGAATGGCCATGGAAATGTTTGTTTTGAGGGAGTTTGGAAAAGGTTGTTTACAGTCCAGAGTCTATGGTTTGCATGGCTTCTGGCAAACATGGGAGGAGAACACTTCCCCCTTTGTTCGACAAATCCTTTTCTTTCAAAAAAAAGCTTCCAGTATTTCCAGCATATGGAGTTCAATCTCAAAAAAGTTCTCAAGACATTGCTGATTTCCACGGCGGAGCCTGTCTCCATAAAGGATATCCAAGCCGTTATCACCCGCTATCATGAACAACGGGAAAAGGAAACAGCCTCAGCCAAGGCCTTGGCTGAAAAGGCGGCCGACGATGCCGATGGCGGCAATGACGGCTCGGAAGACCCCGTATCACTGCCACCCATGGGGGGCGTTTCCGCCATTATCGCCAATGGAGCCGCTGTCGAGAACACGCCACCCGATGAATTTGACGTGGAGGCGACCCAACGAGTAATCCAAGATATTATCGACCAGGTACCGACCTTGTTGACAGCGACCCAGATCCGCGAGGCAGCGGACGAATTGAACCAGGAGATGATCGACTCGGGAGAGGTGACCCGGATCTTGCAGGGAGCGGAAGGGTTTCGCCTGACAGTTTCTCCCGAGTATGCGGAATGGGTACGGCTGCTCCGCAATGACCCGAAACCGCAACGCCTGAGCCAGGCCGCCTTGGAAACGCTGGCAATCATCGCCTACCGGCAGCCTGCCACCCGTTCGGAAATCGAATCCATCCGGGGTGTCTCCGCCGACAGCGCCATCAACCGGCTGGTGGATCTGGAGTTGGTCATTGTGACAGGCCGGGCCGACCTGCCGGGACGCCCCATCCAGTATGGGACAACGGAAAAATTCCTGGATTTCTGCGGCATCAAGAATCTCAGCGAACTACCCGCCTCGGATGTGCTTTCCCCTGGGCAAATCAGCGAATGGATCGCCCGGGCCACCAACCCCGTGAAACTCTCCGACCAAGATGTAGGTCTGGCCTTGGACGATGGGACAGAGGAGCGCGAAGAGCACACCACCCTGCTCACCTCCGAATTCGACAATCCTAGCGCTCCAGCGGTCACACCTGTCACAGCCACACTGAATCCAGAAGATCTGGAAAACATCGGCATTGATACAGACGAATTGCCCACGACGGAGGCGGAAATCTAAAATGAAAAAGTTAAATTATAAAATAACGGCAAGTTGGCGTACCGGGAATCAAGATACCCTCCTCTGGCGTAGCCGTATCTGCAAATTGAACTCCATTGTGATGACAAACCCCACTTTTAATTTTTAATTTTAAACTCTTAATTTCCTACTCCCCATGTCCCTCGACAATTATCGCACCGAAATCGACCGGATTGACCGGGAAATCATCCGGCTTTTGCAGGAACGACAGGCTTTTGTGACCAAGATCGGCGAGGCGAAAAAAGCAACCGGCACCGGGTTCTACGCCCCCGACCGAGAGGAAGCCCTGCTCTCCAAGCTGGAAAATATCGCCCCTGACGCCCTCCCCAAGCCTTCCATTCGCGCCATCTACCGGGAAATCATTTCCCTCTCCATCGGAGCCCAGATGACGCTGCCGATCGCCTATCTCGGCCCTGAGGGCACCTATACCCAGCAAGCCACATTGAAGAATTTCGGCTCCAGCGTCCCACTCACCCCATTACGCACCATTCCCGATGTTTTCGCGGCGGTAAACCAGGGCGAGGCCGCCTACGGGGTCATTCCCATCGAGAACTCCACCGAGGGCGCCATCGTGCACTCACTCGACATGCTGGCGGAGTCCGAGTTGAAGATTGTCGCCCAGATTTATCTGAGCATTGAACACTGTTTGATCGGTCGCGGACCGCTGAAGGGAGTAAAGCGCATTTTGTCCAAGGATATCGCCCTGGCCCAATGTCGGAGCTGGCTGCAACGTCACCTGCCCGATGTCGAGCAGATCGCCACCGATAGCACCGCCGCCGCCGTGCGGGCAGCCGCGGAAGATGCCACCACGGCAGCCGTGGCCAGTGGTGTCGCCGCCACCCTCTACGATGTCCCCGTCCTCGCCCAAGGCATCCAGGATAAAAAGGACAACATCACCCGCTTCCTCGTCATCGGCACCAAGGCCAATCCGCCAAGCAAATCCTGCGAGGACAAGACCAGCCTGGTGCTCTCCCTCAAGCACGAGCCAGGCACTTTGCAAAAGGCACTCCAGCCCATCTCCAAGCACGGGCTCAACCTCACCCGTATCGAGTCACGCCCCAGCCGCCGCAAGGCATGGGAATACCTGTTCTTTATCGATTTCGTCGGCCACTGGGAAGACGCCAAGGTGCAGGCTGCCGTGACCGAATTGCGTGATTCCTGCGATTTTGTAAAATGGCTGGGCAGTTATCCCAATGTGCCAAACTAGCAAGAATTCGTAATTTCTCCAAAACTGGCATATTACTTTGCGTCACTCTCCGCAATGAACGCTTTCGAGAAAAAACAACGTGACCGGCATTCCATAATTGGCCGCTGGATTGTTTTTTTCGGAGTGATACTGTTTGGAGTTCTGGCAGTGCTTTGGTGGAAAACAAGCCTGGCGCCCAAGGAACATCTGGTACTCTACTTCCGGCAAAGTATAAATGGGCTCACTATTGGGTCCCCGGTCAAGGTAATGGGGGTCGAGGTTGGGCAAGTGGAGGGTCTGGGTGTCTATTTCCCCGATGAAAAATCCGCTACCTCACTCCCACCGGATAGCCCCCAGGATTATTATTACGCCGTGGTGCGGGTGGCCATTGAAAACAAACGGTTGCGTTCCCGGGGGCTCCCCAAGGAACTCGATAACCTGAAAATACTGGAAGCTGAAATTGAGCGAGGGATGCGAGGTCAACTCGCCTTGGCCAGTCCAATGACGGGCCAATATTATATAGAAATTTCCTACCTTCCCAAAAGTCCCATCAGGCGTGTATCCCCCAAGCAAGGTGTTCCGGAAATCCCGACCGTCGACCGGAGCATGACCCTGTTTATTGATGAATTGTCCGCCAAGGTTTTGAAATTCGCTGAAAACGATTTTCTGGCCATGGAACGCGAATGGAACGCCACTCTTGATGAAATACTGGAGGAAACCGTTCCGGAAAATTTCACCAAAACCAATCACGATATCATCAACCGGCTCACACAAATCCAAGACATTCTCAATGACCCCTCCATTCCCGAAGAATGCCATGCGATAAACCAAAAGATGCTCTCGTTGCGCAATTTGCTGGAAGAGGATGGCCGCTCGCTCTTGAGCAAGGTGGAGGACGGCAAACATTTATTCATGTCCATCCAGCAGTCATTTGCGACTGTAAACAAACAGGCCACCATGCTGGAAACATTGTTCCAATTCGATTCGCCTGAACTTCGAAATGCCCACAGGCAATTGCAGAAATTCAGGAATATTGTTACCGGATTATCCACGAATTTACACCTGCCCTCCCGGCAAGCCATCCCCAATGCCCCGATAAACACAGGGCTTTCGCCGGCCGGCCAGTCGGTGGAATTCTGATTTGAGGAGCGTTTAGCGGCTAGTTTGTCGCGTATAGGTAATAACGGGACTTGAGGCCGTAGATGCCAAGTCTTGGGAAAACTGAATCCATTATTGCAAAGCTGCGTGACGGCTTTTCAATCCCGCCCCTCTTTCTTCCACAGGCGTTCCCATGATGACCTCTGCACAAATCCGCCAATCCTTCCTCGATTTCTTCCGTTCGAAGCAACACACCATCGTGCCTTCGTCGAGCCTCATGCCCGACTCGCCGAACTTGCTCTTCACCAATGCGGGGATGAACCAGTTTGTCCCGATTTTTCTCGGACAAAAAAAGTGCCCCTACTCGCCCGGACGCGCCACCGACACCCAGAAATGCATCCGCGCCGGAGGAAAACACAACGACTTGGAAGATGTCGGACTCGACACCTACCATCACACGTTCTTTGAGATGCTGGGTAATTGGTCATTCGGCGATTACTTCAAGAAGGAGGCGATTGACTGGGCCTGGGAACTCACCACCGAGGTCTGGAAATTCCCCAAGGAACGGCTTTATGCCACGGTTTTTTGCCCTGAACAATGCCTTCAAGAATGGGGAGCGACCTTTGACAGTTGCCTTATTAGCGCTAAACAAACCGGTAATTTTCAATCAGGGACACAATTCGCGGGAGGTCGATATGAAGACCAGATAGATGCAGAAGCTCTTTTTCACTGGATTCGTGTGTTTCTAGACGCTAAATTTTCAGATAAAGAAATAAAGGAACATATTGTTTCTGGTAACCGTAAGGATAATTTCTGGATGATGGGGGAAACCGGCCCCTGTGGTCCCTGCACGGAACTGCATATCGATCTGACCCCCAAGGGAGATACTGCTGGTAAAATGGTCAACACCGGAACCTCCCAGTGTATTGAAATTTGGAACCTCGTTTTCATCCAATACAACGCCAATCCCGATGGAACATTCTCGCCCCTGCCCGCCCGCCACGTCGATACCGGCATGGGGTTTGAGCGCGTAACCTCCATTTTGCAGTGTACGAAAAACTTCAAGGATTTCAGCGGTATCATATCCAACTACGAAACCGATATTTTCCGCCCAATTTTTGACGTACTCGAGAAGCAGTCGGGCAAACAGTACACGTCCACATTGCCCAAGTCAGGGTCGCAAGGCGATACCGAGCAGGAAAAAATCGACGTGGCATTCCGGGTCATCGCCGACCACCTGCGCACGCTTTCCTTTGCCATCGCCGACGGTATCCAGCCCGGCAACAACAACCGCAACTACGTTCTGCGCCGCATTCTGCGTCGTGCCGTGAAATACGGACGCACCCTCGGGTTCAAAGAACCGTTTTTCTACAAACTGGTGGACGTGCTGGTGAATTCGATGGGCGATATTTTCCCGGAAATCCGCACTCGGCAAAACCACGTCAAAGACGTCATCCGTATTGAAGAAGAAGCCTTTAATAAGACATTGGATCGAGGCATAGAGTTGTTTAACAATGCTACCTCGGCACTTGAGGCATATAAAAGAGACTGGAGTTCTTCTGAAGAAACTCAAGTCGGACGAGCATCCGTTTCAAGGACAGGTAAATCTCTAGCACCACACTTTACGGGCAAAGATAAGCCAAAAGGATTTATCAACCCAGATAACGATATTCTACGCGAACCAGAAATAACAATTAAACCTGGATCGGAATTGCCTGCACATTTTGCCTTCAAACTCTACGACACCTACGGATTTCCTCTCGACCTGACAGAGCTTCTCGCGCGCGAACGAGGCCTGACTGTCGATACCAAAGGTTTCGAAAAACTCATGGAAGAGCAGCGCGAACGCGCCAAGGCCGCCCAGAAACGTGAAGTCATCTCGTTGTCTGAAATAAAAACCAAGGATGCCACAAAGTTTCTCGGCTTTAAGAAATTCCATACCAAGGCCAAGGTAAAGGAAGTCGTCGCGCTCAAGGATAAAACGGCGCTGATCCTCGGCCAATCGGTATTCTATGCCGAAATGGGTGGACAGGTCGGCGACTCCGGTATTATCAGCATCGGTGCCGATACATGGCGAATCGCCACCACCCGAAAGTCGGGTGACACTTTCCTTCACCTTATCGACGGCACCGATGATGCTCCTACCGTGGGGTCATTAGTCCAGCTCGAAATCGATCTCGACCGCCGTCGCGCCATTGAGCGACACCACACCGTCACCCACCTTCTGCACTGGGCATTGCACGAAGTCGTCAGCCGTGACATCTCGCAAAAAGGTTCCTTCGTAAACGAGGAAAAACTCACCTTCGACTTTAACAGCGGCCCACTCACTCATCAGCAGATTGTCGAGATCGAGCGTCTCGTTAATACCCGTATCCTGGAAAACGCTCCCGTATCCTGGACCGAAAAGTCGTACGAAAAGATCAAAAACCGCTCCGACGTTATGCAGTTCTTCGGTGACAAGTATGGCGACAAAGTACGGGTCGTGCAAATTGGCGGAACACCCGGAAAACTGGACGGCTACTCCATGGAGCTTTGCGGCGGCACCCATGTTCGCAGCACCGGGGAAATCGGTTGCTTCCGCATCGTCAGCGAAGGTGCCATTGCCGCCGGTGTGCGCCGGATCGAGGCCGTGGCCGGATTGGTTGCCTATCAAGCCGCCCGCGACGAAGCGGACAAAGTCGCCTCCCTCGCCCAAAAGGCCAGTGTCGCCCCTCATGATTTGCTGCGACGCATTGAGCAATACATCGAGCAAACTTCCACGATGGAGAAAAGAATCCGTGCCTACCAGCAGAAGGAAAATGCCATCATCGCGAACGAATTTTCCGCCCGGGCCAAGGTCGTCAACGGACTCCGTTTCATCGTTGGAAAACTTTCGACAGAATCACCCAATGTCCTGCGCGATATCGCCAACGAGTCATCGGGAAAAGCCGATGTCATTGTTTTCGGCGGCACCTTTGGCGAGAAAGTCAGCATTGTCTGTCAATGCTCTCCCGCCGCCATCAAGGCTGGTTACCAAGCCGGAAAGATTGTCAGTGAACTTTGCGCTGCGCTGGGCGGCAAGGGCGGAGGCAAACCGGAATCCGCCATGGGTGGCGGCACCAATGCCGCCGAACTCGGCAACGTACTGCTCGCCTACGACCAGAAGATCGGCTGAGGCAATTGCAGGACAGAAACAAAACACCTTAAGGGGCGCACTTTCGTGCGCCCCTTTCAATTGCGCTTTGTTTCAACCTGGGAAAATATTTCCTATCGTATTTCCAACAGAGTTTTCCATCCTAGGTTTTTCTCATGACCATTATCGACAGCCATTGCCACCTGGAATCCTTCGTCCGCAACAAGACTCTCGCGGTGACACTTGACCGAGCCAAGGCCGCCGACGTAAAGGAAATCATTTGCGTCGGCACCGATCTGAAAGACTGGTCGCTTTATCATGACCTGGCGCGTGATTATCCGGGCACCCTTCATTATACGGTAGGGTTGCACCCATGCCATGTGGATGAAGCCTGGCATGACGCAGTATCGGCGCTCTCCCCGTGGTTCATGGACACCACATTGCCATTGGCCCTCGGGGAAATCGGACTGGACAACTTTCATCTGCCCAAGGATGCCGACAGTGCCCGCGCCCTGCAAAAAATGCAGGAGGAAGCCTTTCGCCAACAACTCGCCATCGCCTATCAGCTCGATTGTCCCGTGGTCATCCATTCGCGCAATGCGTTTGCCGATTGCGTACGCCTGATCGACGAAAGTGGAGTCGATTGGCGCAAGGTCGTTTTTCACTGCTTTAGCGAAGGCCCCGACGAGATAATGGAATTAAACAAGCGCGGTGGCCGCGGCTCGTTTACCGGCATCCTCACCTACCCCAGCGCGCAGAATATTCGCGAAGCCGCCCTCGCCCAAGGACTCGACCGATTGATGATTGAGACCGACGCACCTTATCTCTCACCCCAACCGACCCGGGGAAAACCCAACGAACCGGCCTATCTGCGCCATACGGCGGAAGCCGCTGCCAAACTGTTCGGCATTTCCCTTGATACCTTGGCAGATATTACCGAGGCCAACACCCGGGCATTTTTCGGGATGAGCCGGTAAGCCGACAGTGCAATCCAAGATTGATATTCCCAAGGAACCCTAGGAGTTATTGGCATTTCTCCTCGTGTCCACGTCCACAAGATCGCGAATCTTCCGCAACAGAGGATGGGAGTCCATGTGGGTTTCCCCATAGGTAATGTTAAATGAAAAATCGATGAAACCAGCCGGGGCTTGCCCCTGATTGTGCTGGATAAGGGTTTCCAGCTTGTCCAATCCCTTGACGACGGCAGCCTCCGGAGATTTCTTATCCTCATACTCCTGCCATAATGAAAACAGTGAGTCGCGGATATCCTGCGGCAAGCCCGACAATAGCGAAATCATCCCGTTCTTTTCCATTTCAGCCTTATTGGAGCCAGGCTTCTGGTCCACGGCTGAAATGTCACCGCACACCGCCTCTGCCAGGTCATGAATAACCGCCATTTTGAGCAATTTGGCCATATCCAATCCGGCCAGCTCTTTTTCAAATGTCAGGATCATTAGACAAAGCCTCCAGGTATGCTCGGCCGAACTCTCCCTGCGTCCCGCGGAAGTGTATGCACTCCGAACGGTGTTTTTCAAGCTCTCCGCCTTTTGCAAAAACTCTATGCAATTCTGAATGGTATTTTTATCCATTATTTTGACGGTCTGATTTTTCGAGTGACATTCAAGTGTTAAAGGAAGGCTTATCCAGAGTGCCATTCACATCCCTACGCCCATAAATAGTCATGAATTTGCCTCTGTGCGATTGTCTGATATGTATTTGAGCAAAGCACGTCATGAAAACCAAAATTATCTTTTGGCTCTTTTCATTTATACTTTTCGCCATGAATCCCAACATGCATGCCGCTGATCCCGTTAAAACCAATCCCCTGTCTCTGGAAGAACAGCGGGTTATCCTTCGCAAGGGAACGGAGATGCCTTTCACCGGGGAATATTACAAATTCAACAAGGATGGCGTTTATCTGTGCAAACATTGCGACGCGATTCTCTTTCGCTCCACTGACAAATTCGCCTCGGATTGCGGCTGGCCCAGTTTTGACGGACAAATCCCCGGCGCAGTCAGGCAAGTGCCCGATGCGGACGGGCACCGGATGGAAATCATCTGCAACCGTTGCAACGGACACCTAGGGCACATCTTTATAGGGGAACAACTGACCTCGAAAAACACCCGCTACTGCGTAAACTCGGTTTCCCTGAAATTCGCCCCCTTCTCGGAGATGAAAGTAGAAAAGGCTTACTTTGCCGCCGGATGTTTCTGGGGTGTGGAATATTTTCTGGAAAAAGCCAAGGGTGTCGTATCAACCACGGTAGGTTACATGGGCGGATCAACCAAGAATCCTTCCTACCAACAGGTCAGCGCAGGAGATACTGGGCATGCCGAGGTAATCGAGGTTGTTTACGATCCGCTGCAAACCTCCTATGAGGAACTGGCCAAATTATTCTTTGAGATCCACGATCCCTCCCAAATGAACCGGCAAGGACCGGACATCGGCGAACAATACCGGAGTGAGATCTTCTATGTCAACGACGCCCAGAAAAAAACGGCGGAGAAGCTGATCCAGTTATTGCGCACCAAGAGCATTGCCGTGGCCACCAAGCTTGAGCCTGCTTCAACTTTCTGGAAAGCCGAGGACTACCATCAGGAGTATTACGGTAAAAACGGAAAAACTCCGTACTGCCACGCCTATACCAAAAGATTCTAAACCTTGAGTTCGACCTTCCTGCACAGAAGGCAGGGATTGCAAATCCGAACACTGCTATCTGACATCATCTTTCTCAGAAAATTCTAACAGCAATAGTTTTAATAAGTTTCTACAAATTTTCAGGGAGTAATATAATGATAAAAAAGCCAAGAAACCAAATACAGTTGTTATTCCAAACTTGCTTGGACCTCCTCTCACAAATGATACAACACCACCTACTATTAAAAGAAGCGAGAACGCGATCATTAAAGTTTTGCTAAAAAGTTTCTCTGCGAACTCTAACTCACGTATTTTTTTATGAGTTCTTGTTTTTTATCCATAAGCTAATTTTGAAAACATTCGATGTCTGGACAATTTCAAAATCCTTTCAGAAACCCCTATCTCCAGTTTCAGACTGACTAAGGTTATCTTCGAATTTCCCAAATTCAGGCCACAGTAGTGGTCGCAATTTCCGCACTATCTCAGATCACCTCTCATAACATAAAAGGCTGATGGAGGGCGACAAATTCGAGACCTGTTACCTGTTTCATCAGTCTTACTCGCCCCATTGCAAGCTCTTGGACGTCTCTGCATATTCACAGCAAGGGCATTTTAACGTAGGAATACTACGATCTTTGTTATCCTGACAGGGAACTGCATCTACATATGCAGTTCGGTTTTTGCACTTGGGTCAAATATACCTTGCCTGCGAACCTATCAACCTACTTGAGAAAAAACACCATAGTACAGGACCCGACAGAACTACCCATATTTGGGTTAGAATGAAAATGTACTTAAGTGGCCCGGTAACACTAATAAGATCTGAAAGTAATATAGCCAATGGAATCCCCGCACACATCATTGGAACAAAAGCCACAAAAACAACTATTACGCGAATGGAATATAAGGTCAAAGGGTTCATTTCAGGATCGGGTTTCGCATTTGCTACAGTCTCAATGTCACAATTACATGGCACAATGGTCACAATTCAGAAACCCCGAAAGGGTAATTTCTTCTCCTGAAAAAGACAGCAAGTACCATCGGGTTCCGCAGCCTGTAAATGGAGAATTGCCAATGCTCTATCTAGTAAGCTTTATGATAAGATAATCATGACAGAGAGTCTGTGCCGACAACCCCCTTGGTATCGCAAACATTGGAAGGGCATTACATTTTTTACGCTGTGTGTCATATTACTCGTTTTGATTGTATTCTCTTCAAAACCCCAACCTAAACAAGGAATCTTGCTTGGTACTCTCGGTGGGGATTTTAGCGAGGCCTGTGCCATCAATGGAACTGGGCAAATTGTCGGACGTGCATGGAATGAGGATCCTTGGTGGTTAGGAGTATGGCATTGGTTTGGTGAAAAATTCAGCGTACCCGATAAGTATCGAGATATTAATGTTCGTGGTGAAGAAGCCGTCCTCTGGACAATACCACCATCAGAGAAGAACAAAAGATGATGTAACTCCCATTTTCCTACCGACCAAAAATCCAACCGGTTATCATAGAATTTTTAAAATTCAGGTTACAACAGCAACGGCCACAATTCAACCCTACCCCACCTGACTACCCCGCATGAATAGAGAGATAGAAGGCGAGGACTTCGGGCTCGAGTTCCCCTTGCCCATTCAGCATAAGATTGCCAAGGCACAAATAATTACATTTGTTCATCATTGAAATCATGAGTTTGCGCCAATCTACTGAATCTCTTCCACATAATTCTACTTTTGGGCATCATAATCATCGAAAGGCAATTTACGCCTTTATTGTGTTTACCGTATCATTGGTTTCAATTCTGGCCTATTTTAAGCCTAGTTCTCAAGGCATCTTTCTGGGCGACCTTGGCGGCAATTTCAGCAAGGCTTATGATATCAATGAAACTGGTATGATCGTCGGAAGCGCGGAAACCAAGAACAGGGAGATGCATGCCTTTCTTTGGACCAAGGAACATGGCATGCAAGATTTGGGCACCCTCGGCGGAGAATCCAGTTATGCTTATGCTATCAATGAAGTCGGTATAGTTAGAGGAAATTCGAAAACCAAGAACGGCGAGCGCCATGCCTTTTCCTGGACCAAGGAACACGGCATGCAACTTATCCTTGATGAACAGGAAGATGATGATACTGATGAAATACTTAAGCACAAAGGCTTGCTACAAATTTCCGATGAATTTTCCAGTGTATCTTTCTTTAATGAGGATTCACTTTCAGTGGGTCTCAAGTCGATTGAGACGTTGTATTTCACTTGTCCCGCTGGAGTTGACAGCACAAAACGCCTCGGCACCCTCGGTGGAAAATCCAGTCATGCCTATGCGATTAATAAAGCTGGCATGATTGTTGGAAGCGCGGAAACCAAGAACGGAGAACACCATGCCTTTCTTTGGACCGAGGAACGTGGCATGCAAGACTTGGGCACCCTCGGCGGAAAATCCAGTTCTGCCTATGCGATTAATGAAGCTGGGCAAATAGTTGGTTTCATTAACACGGCCTCTCCATGGTGGGTCAGAATATGGGATTGGTTGAGTAAATACCTCAAATTGCCACAGAAATATTGTCCGAATCTTGGAGACTATGCGCTTACTCAAGCAGCCCTTTGGACAATTCCACCCCAAGATGATGGTAAAGAATGATACAATTTCGAGTTTCAGACTGACTAAAAATCACAACACGTTACTTTC